>WQTS01000126.1 GCA_009786185.1 Bacteroidota bacterium | reverse complement strand
GAAGGAAAAATGGAAACGGTAGAATAATCCCCTTCAAATTTTGAAGGGGTGGCTCGCGAAGCGAGACGGGGTAGTTTATATGATAAGATTATTACTTTATAATGAAAAAACTAACAAATCTTCTTGCAAACATTAACTCAATTCAAATCATTGGAAATGATGATATTTTAATATCCAACATCCAATTCGATTCGAGAAAAGTAACAGAGAAAAATACATTGTACGTAGCGCAAAAAGGAACGCAAGTCGATGGACATCAGTTTATTGATAAGGCGATTGCGCAAGGCGCTACGGCAATTGTTTGTGAGGCATTGCCGGAAAATATGAACAAAAACTGTACTTACATTCAGGTAAAAAATGCAGCTACGGCATTGGGCGAATTGGCCTCAGCGTTTTATGATTTTCCTTCAAAAAAGATTACGTTAGTGGGAATTACCGGAACAAACGGAAAAACAACTACCGTTACGCTTTTGTACCGTTTGTTTATGAACTTGGGCTATCCCACTGGATTAATTTCCACGATTGTTAACAAAATCAACAATATTGAAGTTCCGGCTATACATACAACTCCCGATGCACTGGCATTGAATCAACTACTTAACGAAATGGTGAAAGCCGGATGTGAATTTTGTTTTATGGAAGTTTCTTCCCATGCGGTGGTGCAGCAACGCATTGCCGGCGTGCACTTTGCTGGCGGAATTTTTAGTAACATTACGCACGATCATTTGGATTTTCATCACACTTTTGCCAACTATATTAAAGCGAAACAACAATTTTTTAAAATGTTGCCCAACACTGCTTTTGCATTGACCAACATAGATGATAAAAACGGTAAAGTAATGGTTCAAAGTACAAAAGCTAAAGTTTACACATACAGCTTGCGCACCGGCGCCAGCTTCAAAGGCAAAATTATAGACAATAGTTTTGAAGGATTAACCTGCGAATTTAACGGCACGGAAGTCTATCTAAAGTTATGTGGTAAATTCAACGCTTACAATTTGTTAGCAATTTATGGCACTGCTTTGTTATTAGGATTGAAAGAGGATGAGGTTTTGTTGGCGCTGAGCAAATTAGAAGGAGCAGATGGACGTTTTCAGGTGCTTCGTGATCACCGAAACCGCACATTTATTGTAGATTATGCACACACACCGGATGCGCTCAAAAACGCTCTCTCCACCATTAAAGATATTATCCAAAATAGTGCAGAAGTAATTACGGTGGTGGGTTGCGGCGGTGATAGAGACGCTTTGAAGCGCTCCATTATGGCGGAAACGGCATGTGCACTCAGCAACAAAGTGATACTCACTTCCGACAATCCACGCACGGAAGATCCGCACAAAATTCTTGCCGACATGGAAGCCGGCATTCCTGTGGCTTTCAAACAACGGGCGCTCACTATTGAAAATCGCCGCGAAGCGATTAAAACGGCTTGTCACTTGCTACCGGATAACGGCGTGCTTATCGTTGCCGGCAAAGGACATGAAACTTATCAGGAGATAAATGGGGTGAGGCATCACTTTGATGATGTGGAGGAGATTGGAAATAATATCTGAACTGTGATTTTAACAAGATTTATATGATGAACAAGATTTTTTGCATAGCTTTATTAAACATTAATCACTAATTCATTAACCATTACAATATGTTATATTATTTTTTCGAATGGCTACAACAATACAATATCCCCGGGGCGGGGCTGTTTCAGTACATCTCATTTCGGGCGGCGGCGGCTATTGTATTATCGCTCCTGATTTCCATTCTGTTTGGAAAAAAGATGATCCGTTTTTTGCAACGTAAACAGATTGGGGAAGAGGTGCGCGATTTGGGATTAGAAGGACAACTTGCCAAAAAAGGTACGCCCACCATGGGAGGAATCATCATTATTGCCTCCATTTTAATTCCGGTTTTGTTGGTAAACAAATTAGACAACATTTATATTATCTTAATGATTTTTACCACATTATGGTTGGGAACGATCGGGTTTATTGATGATTATATTAAAGTTTTCAAAAAAAATAAAGCAGGATTATCAGGCAAGAAAAAATTGTTGGGACAAGTTGTCTTGGGATTTATTGTCGGTATGGTCATTTGTTTCCATCCCGATGTGGTCATTAAAGAGAAAAAGCATGATACTCAAAATGTTATGATGGAGCGCGAACACGCATTTTCTATAGAAAACGTGGATAAAACGCATACTGTTTTTACCGATAGCCAAGCGGAGCATTCCACAAAAACCACGATTCCGTTTTTTAAAGATAATGAATTTGATTACGCGGTATTTACACGTTGGTTGGGTGATGAAAGCGGACAATGGACGTTTTTGTTCTTGATCCCCATCATCATTTTTATTATCGCGGCGGTTTCCAACGGGGCAAACTTAACCGATGGGTTGGACGGTTTAGCCGCCGGAACCTCAGCCGTGATTGCGGTAGGCATTGCGCTCTTGGCATACGTATCAGGAAATGCCATATTTGCTGATTATTTGAATATTATGTACATTCCCAACATCAGTGAAGTGGTAATTTTTACCGCTGCTTTGGTGGGTGCGTGCATCGGATTTTATTGGTACAATTGTTTTCCTGCCCAAATTTTTATGGGCGATACGGGCAGCCTGACCCTTGGCGGCATCATTGCCGTGCTCTGTATTATTATTCGTAAAGAGCTGTTAATCCCTATTTTATGCGGTGTGTTTTTAATACAATCCGTATCTGTTATCATTCAGGTGGTTTATTTTAGATCTACAAAAATTAACAATTATCGAAAAGCCAAAAACATATCATGGCTCAAAGCCTATCAAATTTATAGATCAACTCCGCAACAATTGGAAGAATTTTCAGGAAAGCGTATTTTCTTGATGACGCCCTTGCATCATCATTACCAGAAAAAAGGAATGCACGAATCGAAAATCGTACAGCATTTTATTATTGTCAGCATTTTGTTAATAATCATATCGTTAGTAACCTTAAAAGTAAGATAATATGGCACAGCAATCAAGAACAGGCATGTTTCAAGCCTTATCAAATTTTCAGACCGTGCGCGACAGAGCGGCAACTTTATCGCAAAACCTCATCCGTCTTCGGAGCGAAAGTTTACAAGAATCGCTCTCCGATTTCGAAAATTCGGAACACAAATTAGAATTTGTGAAAACCATTGAAGGCGTGGCTTTTATCAATGACTCAAGAGCTACCAACGCCAATGCCGTTTGGTTCGCCATGGAAAACATGCCCGAGCCTATCACCTGGATCACCAACATGAACAGTGTGGATATGATTACGGAAGACCTAAAGCAGATCATTCAAGAAAAGGTAAAGATAATTGTCATTCAGGGTGTTTACAACACTGCATTAGAAGCATTTTTTCAAAATATGAACAAAGATGTCTATATGGTCATGAGCTTGGAAGACGCGGTGCGCACGGCTTTTTATGCCAGCAGCTCCGATGAAACGATACTTTTTTCGCCGGGCGTAGTGAGTGCGGGAATGCACCGCACGTATCGCGAGCGGGGAGAGAAGTTTAAAGAGGCGGTGGCGCAGTTGTAGATATATGAAATACGCATTGAGTAAAGAATTAAGTTAGCGGTCATTGTTAGAACAGCGCTACGGTAAATAAATGAATAAAAAAGGAAATATGAAGACAACAAGAATTTTAACATTAATACTAGGACTTATTTTTTTGAGTTGTAACCAAAACAGTTCGGCAGCAAAAACGAAAACGACAATTGAACAAACAAAAAACTTGCAACAAGGTGATAGTTTAAAAGATAAAGAAGCAATTCGAAATCTTATAAGGCAAACATTAAAGTGGGCAGATTCAGAGAATTCTATTGAACTTTTACCTGTATTGACAGATAGTCAAGGCAGTGCTTATATCGGGTTTGACTTAAGCAAACACAAATCAAACCTTGATAAGTTTAGACTAACAGATCTCTTCGCAATTGAATTTGTTGAAAATTATAATCAGATAATTTTAACACTTGATAAAAAATTAAGAAACCGTGAATTTGAGGAATGGTTAGTTGGCGACCTCCCAACCTTTAGATTTGCAAATGGGGCTAATCCTTGGTGTAATTGTCAGGACATTCCGTATGACAATCCAAATCCTTGGGATTATGTAGAAATAGAAATAATCGAATTGAATGATGACAAAGCTGAATTAATTTGGAAATGGGGTAGTCTTAACTTAAATATGGATTCGAGTTGGAAAGAATTTTCAGATAGGTTTAGATCAGTGAAGGAAAATGGTATTTGGAAAATTTCTTATTTGCAGGGGTTTGATTTTGAAGAAGCTACGAAAAAAGATGAACTATGATGATAAAAGGAAGCAGCAAACCACTAACGAGCGTGCCTGGTGCACAACTGAGCCTTGAGGCTGAAAGCCTCTTAATCAATAGCATAGGGCAACGCCCTATGAGAAATGGCCGCCTCGTTAACTTTCAGGCTGAAAGCCTGAAATCCAAACGATTACGCCCTTTCAGGGCTTGTGTTTTATCACTGCTCGTTCATTGTCATAGGGCGATGCCCTACGCTATTGATTTTACCCCTTCGGGGTTTTATGTTTTATCGCTCGTTCATTGTCATAGGGCGATGCCCTATGCTAATGATTATAAGGCTTTCAGCCTTTTGATTTTTATTTGCAAATTTTCTGTCCATAACAATAAAACGAATTTTTTCAACCAATTTTCCCATTCATCCTTAATGTTGACAATGAGAAAAAGATATTTTGAACAAAAAAAGGCTGAAAGCCTTTTAATCAATAGCGTAGGGCAACGCCCTACGAAAAATGGAAGCACGCACAAAACCACAAGCCCTGAAAGGGCGTAATCAATAACAACCAATACTATAAACTATGTCTCAATCACTATCTAAAGTTTACGTACACATCACTTTCAGCACGAAAAAACGCCATCCGTTTATTGACGACAATATTAAAGAAGAATTGTGGTCATACATTGGTGGAATTTGTAAGGGAATGGAGTGTGATCCTGTTCGTGTTGGCGGACACAACGACCACATACATATTTGTTGTTTGTTATCGAAAAAAATAACGCAAATAAAATTATTGGAGGAGATCAAAAAAGTATCCTCAAAATGGATTAAAACCAAGGGTATGCAATATAGCAAGTTTTATTGGCAAGACGGGTATGGAATTTTTTCTGTCAATCCATCCGAAGTTGAAAAAGTTGTTGGATATATTGAAAGTCAACACGAACATCACAAAAAAAGAACATTTCAACAAGAATTATTAGCATTTTTGAAAAAATATAAAATGGAATATGATGAACGATATTTATGGGATTAGTTGGATTTCGCCCCGTTGGGGCTTTAAGTTTTATAGGAGCGCTCGTTTTCATAGGGCGTTGCCCTATGCTATTGATTTAACCCCTTTGGGGTTGCGCAATAACGAACAGTTATCCAATTCTTGCGAAACTTCGCAAGAATTGAATCGAATTTGTGCGGAATCTCCGCACAAATTGAGCTGGCCTCATATTGAAAAATAAAAACCAAAAATTAACATAACAAATTATATCTATGGAAAAACTAAAATTCAAAGGCGACAAAATCATCTTATCAATCGTCATACTATTATCATTACTCTCCGTGATGATGATTGCCAGCACAGGCGACCGCTGGATAGAGCAACTGCGAAACTTTGGAGTAGGATTTTTTCTCCTCTTTCTATTTTATCATATTGATTATAGAAGCGTTTCGCGTTTTGCAACGCCGGCGCTTATTTTCGCAGGGATACTGCTATTTTACTCATTTATAGATTCTTCCGGTGCGCGAACTGTAAGTATTTTTGGTATTGACTTGCAAATATTTTATTTTATTGGATTTTGCGTGCTGCTGTACATGGCAAAATATATGGCAAAAAAGCTGAATTATGAAGAAGAGCTATCTCAAAATGAAATAATTAAACTTTTTGTGCTCATCATTGTTTTTTGCGGAGGTATTTTCCTTTCCAATCAATCTACTGCCATCATTCTGTTTTGTACTTGTATTGTTGTGCTTTTTGTGGGACGTGTAAAAACTTCCTATTTATTTGCTTTTTGTGGTGTTATTTTTGTAGCCGTGTTTTTGGCTTTTGCGCTAAATATTGGGCGTGTGCAAACGTTTAAAAATCGTGTAACCTATTGGAAGAATGATAAAATAGCGCCCGGCATGGACAAAGATTACGGCAGACAAGCGATCCTTTCGCGCGCTGCTATTTCCACTGCGCCTTGGCTTCCTACCAATGTGGGAAAAGGCACTATTAAAAAAGTACTTCCCGAAAAAGACAACGATTATGTATATGCCGTATTAGTAGAAGAGATGGGAATTTTAGTCGGACTTTTTGTACTGTTCGCCTACCTAATCATCTTGTACCGAACCATGCGCATTGCCCGAAATGCAGACGGCGCATTCGGCATGCTGCTGGCGTGGGGCATCGGTTTTTGGTTTTGCATGCAAGCGTTAGTGCACATCGGGGTGAATAGTTTTCTCATTCCCGCCACCGGTCAAACATTGCCTTTCATAAGCCGCGGCGGTGTTTCACTTGCCATCTCCGGCGCTGCTATCGGCATGTTGTTGAATATTAGTAAGGAAAAGTTTAGGATTTAAGGGGAGAAGGCGCGAAGGCGGAAAGCGCGAAGGGAGAAAAATTGTCGTCAGTTTTAACTGACGGGAGGGAGAAAGAAGACGGAAGAATAATCCCCTTCAAATTTTGAAGGGGTGTCTCGCAAAGCGAGACGGGGTAGTTTATATAAAATTTTAAATTCAAATTTATGAAAATAACAATTGCAATTCTCAGAACATTTTTAGGTTTAACCTTTATCGCCTCTGCCATCTTAAAACTCTTCCCCATAGAGGCTTTTGATGCACGAATTATAGAAACCTCCCCATTTTTAGGATGGACGTTTTCGATGGTCATCGCACGTTTGATTATTGCCTGCGAATTGGCACTCGGCATATTTATCGTGGCAGGCTTGTGGTTACGCCGCGTGGTCTATCCGTTAACTTTAGCTATGTTAGGATTTTTCACCTGCATCGTCATCTATTCGTTAATTCGCTTTGGAAATGAACCTAATTGCGGTTGCTTTGGAGAGTTATTGCCTTTTTCAAACATTGAGTCTTTAATCAAAAACATCGTTTTTATTGCCATCACTATATTTTTGTATTATAATGCTAAAGAACATTCGTTAAAATATTGGTGGATAGGAATTATTGTATTAGGTCTCTCTATTTTTACCATTTTTATGATGCATAAAATACCGCTTTTCTTAGGTGAAATTGAGTTAAAAGAACCGTTCTTTTCCGGATATGTGGATAGTGAAAATTACCAAATAGAAGAAACAGATTTGTATGAAAAACATTTAGCCGTATTTTTAACCACCACATGCCCAAAATGTAAAGATATGGTACGCAATATGGAAACGTTAAATAGAATTTATCCTTTGCAAAATGTGTATTATTTTATTTGTGAAGACAGTATTGGTACAACCGCTCAATTATTTGATAATAAAGAAATTTCTTTTCCTTACAAGACCATTCCGAAAGATACTTTTTATACCTATCTCCCTGCTCCTTATTTGCCTTTCATTGGTTTGGTGGACAGTGGGAAATACACTAGAATTTGGACGGGCGCAAATTTTAATTTTGATAGGGAAACTCCTATTTTGAAGGAGGAAGGGATTATTCGGTAATGTTCTGAACCATGATTTTAATAAGATTAACAAAATTAGCAGGATGAGAAAATCCTGCTAATTTTTTTGCCAACTCTAATCTTGTTAATCCTATTAATCTTATTAAAATCCCGGTTCAAGATTAATAAAGACATGTAGGATACTTCCCATTATAACAAGCCAAACAAAGCTCCGTTCTACTCCCCGCTTTCAGCAAATATTCTTCAGGAAGATAAAAAAGCGAATCGGCTTCAATCATTTGGCGCACTTCTTCTACGCTTAATTTGGCGCTGATTAATTCATCGGAAGAAGAGGTGTCAACGCCATAAAAACAAGGGTATTTCATGGGCGGACAGCAAATACGCACATGCACCTCTTTGGCGCCTGCGTCTTTCAACATTCTCACAATGCGTTTGCATGTTGTGCCGCGCACAATAGAGTCGTCTAATAAAATCACTTTTTTTCCGGTAATTAACGAACGAACCGGACTTAATTTTAAACGCACCCCTTTTTCTCTCAATTCTTGCGAAGGTTGAATAAAAGTACGTCCAATATATTTATTTTTAATCAATCCCATTTCGTAAGGAATGCCACTTTCTTCGGCGTAACCGATGGCGCCTGAGATAGATGAGTCGGGAACGCCAACTACTAAATCAGCCTCAACGGGAGCCAAGCGGGCTAAGTATTTGCCGCAGTTTTTACGAAAGGTGTGTACATTAATACCTTCAATCTCACTATCGGGACGTGCAAAATACACAAACTCCATGGCACACATGTCATGCGAAGTATTTTCTGCAAACCGAATACTTTTGGGCTCTTTTCCTTTTTCAAAAATAATCATCTCCCCCGGCTCCACATCTCTGATAAAAGTGGCGCCCACTGCTTCAAACGCACAAGTTTCGCTTGAAATGACATATCCGCCGTTTAGTTTGCCGATAGAAACAGGTCGTAAGCCGTTCGGATCTCTGCAAACATACAGTTTATCTTTTGTTAAAACAAGAAAAGCATACGAACCTTCAATCACAGTAAGCGCTTCTTCGATGACATTAGTCCTGTTTTCTCGCCGGTTCATTTTCATCAAATGCGCTATAATTTCTGCATCTGAAGAGGATTGGAAAATACTCCCTTGGGTCTCTAAAGCCATTCTCAATTGGCGAAAATTTACTAAACTTCCATTGAGCGCTATGGAAAAATCACCGGTATGATGCCGAAACAGAAAGGGTTGTACATTGTCCAATCCGCCGCTACCATCGGTAGAGTAGCGCACGTGTCCAATGGCACAATCGCCTTTCTCTTTTGCTAATTTTTTCTCGTTAAAAATTTCGATGACCAAACCCTCACCGCGTTCGCGATAAAGATCAGCGCCGTCGGTAGTGCAAATTCCGCACCCTTCTTGCCCGCGATGTTGCAACGCGTGTAATCCGTAATACGTTAATTCCGCAGCATTCTTACATTCAAAAACTCCAAAAATGCCACATTCTTCATTGATTTCGTTCATGGTTTATCCACATTTTGAGTAGGAACATATTGCACAGGTCAAGCAACCTTCTTTAAACTCCATGGTTTCATTTTCGCCACAACCGGGACAAATCTGTCCTTTAGCTTTGGTACCGTCGGCAATAAATTTTTTCAATGCACGAATAACTCCATTTTTCCAAGAGTTAATCGTTTCTTCACGGAAATTAAGCCCTTCAATGATATTCAGCACATTTTCCACCGGAATGTCATGACGTAGCAGTGCCGAAATCATTTTGGCATAATTCCAAAATTCAGGATTAAAACAGCGCGACAGTCCGCGAAGAATCACTTCATATCCATCGGCATCATAATACATAAAATCGTATTGTTTTTTGCCGTCGGACGTTTTCTCTTTAATAATAAAACCTTTAGTTAATTCTTTTGGAAGCGGGAACCTGCCATTCTCTGCTTTTCCGGTAAAAATCTCGTAGGGTCTTCCGTCTTTTGTACCTATAAACGCCACCCAATCTTCATTATCGTTTTTAAAACGAACAATTTCCGCTTCTAATTCTTTAGGACGCTTTAAGTTTTGCACATCTATAATTGGAATTTCCGCTTTTTTCTTGTTACTTTCGTCTTCACTAACCAAGACGCCGCTTCTTGAGCCTTCCCGATATACAGTCATTCCTTTACATCCTGATTCCCACGCTTTTACATATAGAGCGCCTACGGTATCCTGTGTGGTATCTTCCGGTAAATTTATGGTTACGGAAATAGAGTGGTCTACCCATTTTTGCACGCTGCCTTGCAATTCTACTTTTTTCAAATAATCTGTATCGGCAGAGGTCGCTTTGTAGTAAGGTGATTTCTCGAAAATAGCTTTTACCTCCTCTTTGTCCATATTGTAAAGTTGCTCCTTGGAAATACCCAAAGTTTCGGCAAATGTGAAAAATTTGGGATGAAAAACATGATATTCTTCCCAGAAGTCGCCGTTTTGGTCGCGTGTAGTCTGGCGATTATTCAAATCGTTGGGGTTCACTTTGCGTTTGCGCGTGTAAGCCACTTTAAAAGCGGGTTCAATTCCGGAAGTTGTTTGAGTACAAATACTTACGCTTCCTGTAGGTGCAATAGTTAACAAAGCAATGTTTCTTCTTCCAAAACGAATCATATTTTGGTACAACTCTTCGTCGGCTTCTTTTATTCTTAAAATGAATGGATTAGCTGCTTCCTTCAGGCTGCTGTACACGGGGAAAGCGCCACGTTCGCGCGCCATGGTAACCGAAGAGCGGTAAGCCGCCAGCGCCAATTGTTTGTGCACTTCAGTAGAAAATGCAATGCCGTGGTCGGAGCCGTAACGAATATTCAAGGCTGCCAACATATCGCCCTCGGCGGTAATACCCAAGCCTGTACGGCGTCCTTTAAGCGTTTGGCGTTTTATTTTCGTCCAAAGCTCTGTTTCCACACGTTTCACATCTGAGCTCTCCGGATCTTTGGTTACTTTTTCTAAAATTTGATCAATTTTCTCAATTTCCAAATCTATGATGTCGTCCATTAAACGTTGTGCATATTCCACATGTTCTTTAAAGAGTGTCATATCGAATGTTGCTTTTTCTGTAAATGGATGATTTACATAGCTATACAAATTTAAAGCGACGAGGCGACAACTGTCATACGGACAAAGTGGGATTTCGCCGCAGGGATTGGTCGAAACGGTTCTGAAACCTTCATCTTCATAACAATCCGGAACGGCTTCGCGGCGGATGGTATCCCAAAATAGTACGCCCGGTTCAGCAGATTTCCACGCATTATGAGTAATTTTATCCCATAATTTTCGGGCATCCGTTTCTATTTTCATTTTAGGATTTTCCGAATCAACGGGGTATTGTTGTATATAGGGTTTGCCCGATTTTACGGCTTCCATGAACTCGTGATCAATTTTTACCGAAACGTTGGCTCCGGTAATTTTGCCTTCAGTCAATTTTGCATCAATAAAATGCTCAACATCAGGATGTTTAATTGAGATAGACAACATTAATGCACCGCGGCGGCCATCTTGCGCTACTTCGCGGGTAGAGTTGGAATAACGTTCCATAAAAGGAACTACGCCGGTAGAAGTGAGGGCGCAATTTTTCACGTGGCTTCCCGCCGGACGAATATGGGAGAGATCGTGCCCCACACCACCTCTGCGTTTCATCAATTGCACCTGCTCTTCATCCATTTTCATAATTCCGCCGTAAGAATCGGAACGGTGATCGTTGCCTATTACGAAACAATTTGATAATGAGGCAATTTGGTGCGTATTTCCGATACCTGCCATCGGACTTCCTTGTGGAATGATATATTTAAACTTCTTAAAAAGTTCATATATTTTTTCCTCGGAGAGCGGATTCATATATTTTTTCTCGATGCGTGCAAATTCGCGTGCCAAGCGGCGGTGCATTTCATCGGGATTGCGCTCTAATAGTTCGCCTTTGTCGTTTTTCAACGAATACTTGTCAATCCAAACGCCTGCAGCGAGTTCGTCGCCATCGAAATAATCCACAACCTCGTCGAAAATCTCTTTTTTCGTAAAGGTTTGCGCAGATGCATTAATAATTCCTGTTTTTTCCAATTGTGTAGTGAGGTTTTCCAAGTTGGCTTCCCGCATTTCTACCATATTTTCAACGGTGGGGGGAGCGTGTGCTGTTGTTTCTTCTTTCGTTAAAATAGAGGATTCTCCTGATTCTAAAAACATAATCTCATTACTCATAAACCTAACTTTTTCAATATCAACAAACTAAAAAATTTCACAAAATGGCTTTTTATGCTTTTTAGAAAAAGTAACAGATAGAGTTTGATGAAAGAATTTGAAAATCAAATGAATATCAGCAAAGCAAGTGAGCCAACTTGGTTTTGCTAAAATAGAATTTACCCATAACGATGGTACATTTTTTTACCTGAAAAGATTAACAAAATGACGTTGATAATTTTTCGGTTTGAATGTTAGAGGATTATAATTTTTTTCAAAGGAAGTTCAACATTTTTATGCATTCCAAATCACCAAATCTGCATACTTGCATTTTTCTTTTTGAGGTAATTGCGAATGGATACGTTGCCATATCTCTGCTTCCGATAACTGCAAATTACGACTTTTAATTCGTTCAATTCTAACATCTAAAGGTGCATCCACCACAATAATTTTATCGAAACAGTTTTCTAATCCTGCTTCAAAAACGATGGCGCTTTCCATCATTACTATGCTTGAATTTTGTTGCGAAGCCCAATTCTCAAATTTTTGCATCACCAACGGATGAATAAAAGCTTCTATCTGTTTTCGGTGTTCAAGATTTGAAAATATGTGAGTGGCTAATTTAGAGAAGTCTAATTGGTTATTTGTAAAGCATGTACTTTCATATTTCTCTTTAAAAAAAGCGATCACTTCTTCGGAGAGATATAGTTTTTTTGCTTCCTCATCGGCATAAAAAACGGGAATACCCATATCTAAAAACTGTTTCGAGATATAGGTTTTCCCGGTACCGATTCCGCCGGTGAGGGCAATCTTAATCTTTTTTTGCGGAAGCATTGGGATCCACTGCTACGGCTGCTTTTTCTATTGTAAGTTTTGTACCGTCTCCCACTTCAATAACGAAAGTAGTTTCTTGCACATCGGTAATTTTACCGTGAATGCCGCCAATGGTGATAATTTTATCGCCACGTTTTAGCGTTTCACGGAAACTTTGAATCTGTTTTTGTTTCTTTTGTTGCGGACGAATCATAAAGAAATAGAATACCAAAATAATGGCGCCTAACATAAGTAACATGCTCATTCCGCCTCCGCCGCCTTCTCCGTCAGGGTTTGCAGGAGCGAATAATAAAAATTGTAAGAGGTTCATAATATTGAGTTTAATGATTAATAGTTAATGTTATATTAATTTTGAATTCAAAATTTTTCTATGGGTTTATCACATTGGCGTTTACAGTAAGCACAGTTTGCGCCGGATAGGTATTTGCAGTAACTACCAAATAACTAATTACTTCACCGATTTTGTGCTTTGAATCGAAAGTAATCTTAACCTCTCCTTTTTCTCCAGGTTGAATGGGCGCTCTTGGAGGTACGGATGTAGTACATCCACACGAAGCCTCAATACCGGAAATGAGTAAGCTCGACTTTCCAACATTCCTAAAATGAAAAGTATAACTTAGCATTTCTCCTTGAATTACTTTTCCAAAGTTGTAGGTAAGATTTTCGAATTGAATTATTGGCATATTCGCTTGTTGTTGTTTGTCTACGCCATCGGCGGTAGCCGGATTTTTTATATCTGAAACGGAAAGTCCTGATTTTCCACTATTTCCGCAGCTTAAAAGGGAAAAGGAGAAAAGGAGAAAGAAGAAGGGAGAAAGGAGAAGATTTTGATTTTTGGTTTTTGATGTATTCATTGTTTTGATGTATCCATTGTTATGTATTATCTTTCAATATAAACTACCCCTGTCTCGCCTTGCGAGCCACCCCTTCAAATTTTGAAGGAGATTTTTCTCCTTTCTCCCTTCTCCTTTTCTCCCTAATTAATTAATCCCCGTCCCATTTTATTCAACAACCCTTCGTTTTTTAAATCCGTTATAATATTATCTAAAATACCATTTATAAAAACGCCGCTTTTGCGAGAACTGTATAATTTTGCTAATTCTATGTATTCATTTATGGTAACTTTAACGGGAATTGTTGGAAATTGCGTCAGTTCGCACATTGCCATTTTCATTAAAATTGTGTCTATATCCATCACTCGTTCCGATTCCCAATGTTGCAATTTTTCATCAATGCGCTTTTGATAATCAGCATTATGTAATAATGTTTTACGAAACAGATCTTTATAAAAAGTTACCTCATCCTCATCTTTAAACAATGGAATGAGCGTCAATTGGTTGGATTGATTTTCTTTAAATCGCTCAATATTTTTATATGCCGTTAACAGTGCATCATTATAATCATCAAACCAGTGAACATTTTTTTCTTCTAAAAACCAATGCAAAAGTTCACTTTCTGCAAATAATTTCGACAAAACATTGAGTACAAATTCCTTATCTTCTTTATAACTTCGTTCCGGTGTGGTGAAATAAGCAATAAAAAGCTCGGAATTTGCTATTTCGTGGTACATTTGTGCAATAAAATCATACCTGTCGCTCCAATCTACATAATGATTTACACAAAACTGTTGAATACTTTTATTTTCTTCAATTTGCTTAATAACCTCGTTATCAATAAATTTTGTGTTTGGATTAAGATCTTCTGCCGTAGGATTATTTTTTTCTTTCAATTCTTCCAAACGTAACGTGCGATAATGCACAATTTCCGGCAATAGAGTAAGAAAATACACCGATAAAATCTGACAATTTTGAATGGCTTGATCCAACTTTTTTTCACTCGTGAGAAAATCTTCCTTCGGATTTTTCTCCACTGCGTAAAGCGCTTGTAATACTTTTATCCGTAAATATCTTCGTGTAACCATATTGTTTTTTGAAAGGGCAAAAATAGTATTTTTTTGCAGAAGGGAAAGAGGAGAAAGCAGAAGGCAGAAATGATTTTTCCGATTTTTCAAAATTTCGTGTACTTTTGCCGTTCATATTTCTTTTTAAAACTCTGTTAATCAAAACTAAATACATTTGAATACTATGAAAATCGGTATTATTCCGGCGCGTTATGCTTCCACTCGATTTCCGGGAAAACCGCTGGCGCTTATTCATAACAAACCCATGATTCAACATGTGTATGAAAAGTGCAAAGAAGCTGATTTGGACGACCTTTTTGTTGCTACAGATGATGAAAGAATAAGAAAAGCCGTAGAAAATTTTGGAGGAAAAGTCATTATGACACACTCAAATCATGCTTCGGGCACCGACCGTTGCGCAGAAGCCGCAAAAACACTGAATCTCAATAATACGGATGTTATTATAAATATACAAGGAGATGAACCTTTTATTAGAAAAGAGGAAATAAATTTGCTGTCCAATCTTTTTGATAATCAGAATATTCAAATTGCTACCTTAGCCAAACCGATTGCTAATGAAGAGGAACTAAACAATCCAAATAAAGTAAAGGTTGTTTTTACGAACACAAACAAAGCGCTTTATTTTTCCCGTTCTACTATACCGTATATTACAAGTTACGGGTTACAAGTTACGGGTTACAAACATATTGGTATTTACGCCTACCGTAACGATGTTTTGCAACAAATTACACAATTACCGGTATCTACACTTGAAGAAATCGAAAAATTAGAGCAACTCCGCTGGTTGGAAAACGATTTTGCTATTCATGTTCAAATTTGTTATCATGAAAGTGTTGCGATTGATACGCCGGAAGATTTGGAAAATATAATAGAAGAAAAAGGAGAAGGGAGAAAGGAGAAAGGAGCGCTCCCTTCTCCCTTTTTCCTTTCTCCCCTTAACCCTTAATCCTTTATACTATGATTACCATATCGCTGATTCGTGCGCTTTTAGAAGAAAACTCCGTGACAATTACCGGATTGGGCACATTTTATGTGAAAAAAATTCCGGCACAAATTAAAGAAGATGTCATTTATCCGCCTCAAAATATTATTGAATTTGAATATTCGAAAGAGGTTGAGGGATTTGATTTTGTGAGTAAACTTTCGAAATGGGAACAAATAAGAATAGATGAAGCGCAAGCTCAAATTTCCGAATGGCTTGATTTACTTGAAAAAGGATTGGAACACAGCAAAAGTGTGTTTTTCGATGATTTTGGAACATTCTCGAAAGATTCTTCCGGAAAAATGGTGTTTCAAGGTGTTATAAATGCACAATTAAATATTGAAAACGAAGGATTTGACCCTGTTTCAATTTCATCAAAAAATAAAGAAAAAAATCATCCAAATATAGAGCAACCTGTAAAAGATAAACGGGTTATTTTGACTAAAAAAACGAAAAAACGCGATAAGTTTTGGTTTGTGCTCATCATTTTCTTAGCGCTTGCAACGTTGGGCGCCTTGCTTTTGAAAGATACGATTTACCGCTATTATCAAACTGTTTTTATAAAAAACGAGGTTAATTTGGCTGTGAAAGAGCTCGAAGATGAGATTGCTGCATACATCAGTGGCATAGTGGAAGCAGAAGATCTTATATCAACGGAAGATCTTGTACTAAACAAAGATAAAATAGATGAAAACAAAGATAAGGCAGAGGTTATTCCGCCAAAACCCTCAAAATCTAATGACGTATACTTGTCTTATCAAGCAGGGAAATATTATGTAATTGCGGGAAGTTTTGCGAATGAAGCGGATGCTTTACGCCATATTAAAGAAAAAAAATTAGAGAAATATCATGCAAAACTGATTGTTCACCCGGATAATCCACGCATACGTGTTAGTATTGGAGTATTTGATAATGAGAATGATGCTAAAGAATTTGCCGCACAAATCGATAAAAACTACTGGGTGCTGAAATAGATATTAAAAAAAATATACTTTTGCACCCCCAAAAAAGAAAGTAAAAACCTTTTTAAAAACGTTTGAAATGTCAAGAGTTTGCCAAATTACCGGAAAAAAAACGATTGTTGGAAATCATGTTTCACACTCCAATATCAAATCAAAAAGAAAATTTAATCCCAACTTACATGATAAAAAGTTCTTCGTTCCCGAATTAGGTGGATGGGTAATGTTGAAAGTTTCGGCGAAAGGGATTCGCAATATCAGCAAAAAAGGCGCTTGGAACGCTATTGTTGATGCCAATAAAAAAGGTATTCTTAAATAGTACCTTTTTATTTTTCCATAATTTTTAGTTTTAAATTGAAAAACTGCTGCTTTCGGGCAGCAGTTTTTTATTTGAACGGATCCTCTCACACTACAACCACTTCACCAAATTGAAATCCATGTCATGCGGAAGCATCGGATTGGAAGGCTGGATTCTTACCCCACATTTCCAACTGCCCGCATAATCGGGCTCTAACTCACATTCGTAATGGGCTACTCCATTTTGTTGTTTTATGAACTGAAATTTCCATTTTGATAAAAGCTCTTCATGCTCGTTGTCGGTTTTGATAAAACAAATTTCTATTTTAATATCTTCGGGGTTCAGCGCACCCAAGCGTAAATCAACCGATAGTGTTACTTTTTCACCTAAATAATAGGTTTTACCGTTGGTGTTGTTTAGATTTAGGTGAACTACTTCAATATTTTCCCAATTTGTTAACACCTTTTCTTTCCAACGCAACAGTTCGTAAAGATTCTTTTCGTTTTCTCCGGTCAGCATTTTTGTACGCTGATCCAATTTGTTATAGAATTTACGGTAATAATCTTCTATTTGACGCTTCATGGTAAAATATGGAGAAATTTTGGCAAAGTTTTTCTTCATCATATTCGTCCAAATTTTTGGCACATCTTCTTCGTTTCTTGCATAAAACGCATTAATAATGTTGTCTTCAAAGGTGGCGTAAAGTACGGTAGCATCCAATTGATCTTGCAGATAACTATCTTCATAAGTAATCTCCTCGCTGATAGCCCAGCCGCCTTCGGGCACGTAGCCTTCCGCCCACCAGCCATCCATTACACTGAAATTCAGTACGCCGTTCATAATTGCTTTTTCGCCGCTGGTTCCGGAAGCTTCCAAGGGGCGAGTGGGCGTGTTGAGCCAAACATCGCATCCGGAAACCAATTTTTTCGCTAAAATCATATCGTAATTTTCTAAAAATATAATTTTTCCAATGAATTGCGGCTCCCGAGAAAACTCAATAATTTTCTTAATCAAATCCTGACCGGCTTTGTCGTTGGGATGCGCTTTTCCTGCAAATAAAAATTGCACCGGATGCTTGGGATGGTTCACAATTTGTGCCAACCGTTCTTTATTGGTAAACAATAAATGAGCGCGTTTATACGTAGCAAAACGACGTGCAAAACCAATGGTAAGAGCTTCATTTTTAATTGATTTTAAGGTTTTTGAAATTAATTCCGGCGACTCATTCCGTGTCATCATTTGCACTTCAAGCAACTGCTTTACTTCAGTTAACAGTTCGGCACGAAGTTCGTTTTTAATATTCCAAAGAGCAGTGTGACTGGATTTTTCAATTTTCTTCCATATTTCAAAATTCGATTGGTTGGCAATAAAATCGTTACCAAAAATTTCTTTATGGTATTGTTGCCATTTTTTATGCGCCCAAGTAGGGTAATGTACGCCGTTGGTTACATAACCAATGTGTAATTCATTGGCAAAATGTCCATCATATAAATCCAAAAACATTTCACGCGAAACACGTCCGTGAATTTTGCTTACGCCATTTACTTCCTGTGCCAGCTTGCATCCGAGAATGCTCATCGAAAATTTATCGTTCGTATAATCAATGTGCTTTCTACCTAAAGCCATAAAAGCTTCCCAAGAGATATTAAAGCGTAATGGATAATTAGAAAAATAGATACGCATTAAATCTTCGCTAAAGGCGTCATGTCCGGCGGGTACAGGTGTGTGCGTAGTGTAAAGTGACGATGCGCGCACCAACTCCACAGCAGCCGGAAACACCATGTTATCCACATTCATATAATTGTGAATGCGTTCTAAGGTTAAAAAAGCGGCGTGTCCTTCGTTAAGATGGTATAATTCAGGATTTTCGCCCAACACATTTAACATTCTAATTCCTCCAACACCCAATAACAGTTCTTGTTTTAATCTGTTTTCAATATCGCCTCCGTACAGCGTGTGCGTAACATTTCTGTCTTGAGGCTGGTTAAAGTCGAAGTCAGTGTCTAATAAATACAGCGGAATTCGCCCTACTTCTACACGCCAAATTCGCGCACACAGAGTTCGCCCGGGTAACGCAATAGAGATCATTTTAAACTCACCGGTTTCATCTTTTATAGGAGTAATGGGCAATTTTGAAAAACTCTGGCTCGGATAAAGCGAAAGCTGGTCGCCCAAGGGTGAAATTTGTTGCGTAAAATAGCCGTAACGATACAAAAGCCCCACACCAATCATATTCACGTTGCAGTCGCTGGCTTCTTTCAAATAATCACCGGCTAACACGCCCAAACCGCCTGAGAAAATCTTTAATTCATTGCTGATGCCGTATTCCATGCTGAAATAAGCGATTTTAGCTTGATCAACAGGTTTTTCTACATTCATATAAGATTGAAAATCTTCAAACACTTTATCCAATTTTTCAACATAATGTGCATTTTGGCTAAACTCTTTAATGCGAAGTAGCGGCAACATTTGCAAAATATGGGTAGGATTTTCATGAAGCTCTTTCCACATTTCAAGACCGGCAATCTCTTCAAAAAGCTCGCGGGCTTCATAATTCCAGCTCCACCACAGATTTCGGGCTAACGTTTCCAACTTTTTCAAATTTTCCGGAAGTTTGGTTTTTATCGTAACATGCGACCATTGAGGTTCGGTTCTCCTTATTTTATCCACTTGCATCCCAATTTTGGAAACTTTGTATTTATACTCATTGAAACGCAATTCGCTTTTTTCTAATGCAATACTGTATGTCTCCAAATAATTGTCAAACAAATAATTCCACAATGCTTTTTGTGCAATTTCGGTAGCTAAATCATCATGTTTCTTTTTTTCTTCAGCATTCAAATTGGCGTAATAAAAGATGGCATCGGCAATTTGATTGCTCACGTCTTTATCATTATTATCGGTACGAGGAATCACCCACGCGCTTTTTTGCTCACCGAAATTATCCAATACCCACATGCCAAATCCGGCTAATGTAGTGGTAATGGTAGGAATGCCAAAAGCAACGCTCTCTAACGGCGTGTAACCCCATGGTTCATAATAAGATGGAAATATAGACAAGTCGAATCCAATCAATAAATCATAATAAGAAAGATTGAAAATGCCGTCTTTTCCATCTAAATATACGGGAACAAACACTACTTTTACCTGTGTGTTTGGGGAGTTATCCAAGTTGTTTTGTTTCAAGTGGGTAACAATCGGATCGTGGTCGAGGTCGTGCAAGGGGTGGGTGCAATAATCGTACAATGTGGGTTGTAGGGGCGCAGAATTTTGCGCCCCTACGGACATATTTTCCAATATATCCATCAAATCATGCCGTTGCCCATTGGTGCCGGCAGGCACCGTAATGTATGCCACAATTGGGCGGTTGGTATGTTGGTTTTTCAATTTTGCTAATCCGTCAATGTAAAGGTCAATGCCTTTGTTTTTAAACTCATAGCGACCGCTATTAATCACAAACAGAGTATTTTCGGCTACTTCTTGTCCGGTGAGCGCTTCGGTAACCTCCATCAATTTTTTTCTTGCCACAGCTCTTTTTTCTGCAAATTCCTCTCCTTTTGGTACAAAATTGTTTTCAAACCCGTTGATAGTAACTACGTCAACAGGTTTTTCTAAAAATGCAGCGCATTCGCGATTGGTAATTTGGCTTACAGTAGTAAAACCATCGGAGAATTTAGCAGAAAGATGTTCCAACGAATATTTTGACTGCACGCCAAACCGCTGTGCAAACTCTTGAGGATTATAGCTTTCCATCATTCCATAAAGCGGCAATCCATTTCCGGCAATGCAGCGTCCAAGTACGGTAGCGTGCGTAGTGAAAACCGTTGCAATCTGTGGAAGGTCGCCTTCAAGGTGTAAAATTCCCGTACCGGTCATCCACTCATGGAAATGTGCAATAATTTTGTCTGCAGCAGAGCAATGGAAGTTGTAGAAACTCTCCACAACGCGTCCGGCGGCATAACCGAATAGGGCAGGCTCGATGTAGTCCCATTGTCCCGAAATAGAATCCAAATTGTATTTTAGCCAAAATTGCGTAAGAATTTCGTTCTTTTTTTCAAAAAACGGTGTAAAATCTACCAAAATTACAATCGGGTTGCCGCTAATGTTCCAGCGCCCTGTGCGAATGCGAAGCCCTTCGCTTTGTGCAAGTTCTCGCCAATTTCTAAAAAGAGAAAGATCTTCAATAAAATCGGAATTATCCTCTTTCGACAATTCCGGTCCGATGCAAATATAATTGTTGCCGTAATTTTGAACGGCTGTAAAGGCTTTGGTTGACAAAACGGTATAGATACCGCCCACTTTATTGCAAATTTCCCAACTGGTTTCAAAAACGTAATCTGCGTGTTTCATACTATTTTAGCATTAAAAATTAATTCGGCAAAAATACATGTTTCACGTCAAAAAATTGTGTTTATTTGCAACATTAGAAAAAAACCAAAAATAGGAGGCTTATTTTGTTAAAAGGTAGACACTTAATTGATCCATCGGATTTCACTCGCGAAGAATTTCGTGAATTATTTGACTTGGCGCACCAAGTTGTTAAAAATCCTGAAAAATTTAAAAGGAGTTGCGAAGGTAAAATTTTGGCAACTCTTTTTTATGAACCCAGTACGCGAACGCGCTTTAGTTTCGAGGCAGCCATGCTGCGCTTGGGCGGTTCCATCATCGGTTTTTCCGAGCCTAACTCAAGTTCGGTGGCGAAAGGCGAAAGCATCGCCGATACCATCCGTACTATTGAATGCTATGCGGATATCGCCGTAATGCGACACCCTAAGGAAGGAGCGCCGCGCGTGGCAACGCAATGGTTAGATACCATGCCGTTGATTAACGCCGGAGATGGCGGACACCAACATCCCACGCAAACATTAACCGACATCCTTACCGTAGAGTTGCTGAAAGGCGATGTGGAAAATAGGGTGTATGGTTTTTGCGGCGACTTGAAATTTGGACGCACCGTGCATTCATTTATCAAATTCTTAAGCAAATACAAAGGCGTTAAGTTAATCCTCATCTCTCCGGAAGAGCTTCGCGTGCCTGAATATATTCGCGAAGAGATAATTAAGAAAAATAATATTCCGTGCATTGAGGCAGACAAAATGGAGCCTTATATGGGCGAAATGGACTTTTTGTACATGACCCGCGTGCAACGCGAACGCTTCTTTAACGAAGAAGATTACATCAGACTGAAAGACCGTTTTATTTTGGATGAAGAAAAAATGAAATTTGCGGGACCCGAAACCTACATTTTGCACCCGCTTCCACGCGTAAACGAAATTAGTATTGAGGTGGATAAAGACCCGCGCGCCCAATATTTTCAACAAGCCAAAAACGGAATGTATGTGCGTATGGCATTAATATTAAAATTATTAGGAATTCATTAATCGGAAAAATTATGCTACAAATTACCAGTATTGAAAAAGGAATCGTTATTGACCATATTCCCGCCGGATTCGGCATGAAGTTGTTTCATTACTTAAAGTTGGATAAAGCCGATTATACGGTGGCGCTCATCATTAACGCCTTCAGCAAAAAAATGAAAAGAAAAGATATCATCAAAATTAATAATGTTATTGATTTGGATGTTAATTTTTTAGGCTTAATTAATCCTGATATTACGATTAATATAATTGAGGGTGAATCTATTGCAAGAAAAGTAAAACTTACCGCTCCCGAAAAAGTGGTGAATGTGATTCAATGCAAAAATCCGCGTTGTGTTACTTCCATAGAGGCTTATGCCGAGCATGTTTTCCATTTGGTTGATCCTGAAAAACGCTCTTATAGATGTGATTACTGTGATGATATTGTGGTACCGCATGCCATTTAAATTAAGAATTAAAAATTAATAATATGAAATCTAAAATTGCTTTCTGCTTCCTGCTTTCCGCTTTCTGCTTTTTCTCCCTTTTCGCGCAAAGAGTAACCATTACAGGAAAAATTGAAAATAACAGATTCACGCAAGCCGATTTGCGACTGCTTTATAAAGAAGACGGGGTGTCGTTTGGTACGGCTAAAGTTAACGCGGATGGAACCTTTAAATTAACTGCAAATATCCCAAAAACAGATCTTTATAAATTAGTTTTTACAGACGGACAACATGTAATGATGAGTTTGTCGCCCAATCAAAATATTGAGCTGACGCTTGATGCTAACAATCTAACTTCGATTTTATCTGCGAAAGGTTCGCCAAGTATGGAATTTGTTAAAACCGTAGCAGACATGGTAGGCTCGCTGAGAATACTTTTGGATAGTGTAAACAGCGCTTTGCAAGCCGATAAGGATGTGCAGTTTTACAATGAGTTTCAATCGCAATTCAAACCTTTCTTTGATGCCAATGCCGAAGCCGATGCGTTTGCTGTGCAAGTGGCAAGAACCACCGATTCTTTACAACAGTTTGTTAATTCGAAAGTAGTAAAAGGAAAAGTAGATTCCAAAGAAATAGATGCTTTTATTTATGTAAGTTCAAATTTTTTGAAATCTATTGCTGTAAATTATACAAAGTATAGAAACTATGTACACAGCATGAGCCTTTTTTATGATTTTAAAAACAATAGAAATCAAAAGTTTGAAAGTTTTTTTACTTCAAGTGTTGACAAATACTTGGAGCTTTTGGATCAACGCGATGCAAAAATGAACACTTTTACTGATTTTATTGCACAAATAGAGCCTTTTTTACTTCTCCGCGACAGTTTACATATTCACGGTTTGGCAGATAAGAAAAAAGAAAAAGAATTATTGGTGACAAATATTATTCAACTTTCCGGAATGCAATCCAATATTAAAGAGACGGAACATAACTTGTTGGCCTATGCAAGAGTGTCAGACGGATACGGAAAATATGCCATGCAAGAAGCGCAACGCAATATTTCTACTACCGTTCAAAAATATCAAACATTTTTTGATAATGAAATGAAAAAGCGCAATGAAGCTACTATGAATTTCTTGTTAGCCCATAAGAATGATCTCGCTGTGCTCATGTTCGTTGATGTTTTTCCAAAAGACCAAAATCCGGCGTTTCACCAAGAAATCATAAAGGCATTGCATGCCAAATATCCCGATCATCCTGTTGTAGCGGAACGTTATAAAATAGAATCGTCGCCTGCAACTTCTACTTCTATTGGCGCTATGGCTCCCGACATAGCCTTACCAAATCCTGACGGACAAATCATGAAGCTTTCCGATTTAAGAGGAAAAGTAGTATTGTTAGATTTTTGGGCAGCGTGGTGCCGCCCTTGCCGTGTAGAAAACCCAAATGTGGTGAGAGCGTATAAAAAATACCATGATAAAGGATTTGAAGTATTTAGCGTATCGTTAGATAGAGACAAAGCGACTTGGGTAAAAGCCATTAAGGATGATGAATTAATTTGGCCTTACCATGTAAGTGATTTGAAATTTTGGCAATCGGAAGCCGCTAAAATTTACGGTGTTTCCGGTATTCCTGCCACCTTTTTAATTGGAAAAGATGGTCGTATTATTGCCAAGAATCTTCGCGGCGCCGCTCTTGAAAATGCTTTAAAGGAGCTTTTTGATTAGATAATGAGATAATTAGATGATAAGGTTCGGCTTAGGCTTTGCTTAAGTCGAATTATTTTGGCAGGCTCAGCCTGCGGCAAAATAGGACGACGGCGGTACAACCGCCGCCGAACGATAGTTAATAATAATCTGTTAAATTTACGTCATCCGCGTGCTAAAAAAACAAAAAATATTCTTAGTTTCTAAATCTCCAAGGCGAAAACAACTCCTTGAAGAAATGGGGTTTAGCTTTGAAATCCTGCATACTGATGTGGAAGAAGTCTATCCCGAACATTTCACTCCTACACAAATTGCCGAGTATCTATCCCAACTCAAATTAACATCTGTTGATTTTTCAAAATATGCTGAAAACGACATCTTTATATCTTGTGATACGATTGTTGTTTTAGATGATATGATTTTTGGAAAACCCGAAACCGAAGCGGAAGCTACTACTATGTTGCAACAATTATCCGGAAAAACACATCAGGTAATCAGCGGCTTAACCGTAGCTACTAAGGGAAAAACGATTACGAAACATAATGTTACTGATGTTACATTTAAATCGCTCTCGGAAGAAGAGATACAATATTACATTAAGCACTATAAACCATACGACAAAGCCGGCGGATACGGCATTCAGGAATGGATCGGATTGATAGGAGTAACCTCTATTCACGGATGTTTTTATAACGTGATGGGGTTGCCAACGCAGGTGTTGGGGGAGATGTTGGCTAATTTTTAGCTGTTTCTCTATTTTCCAAGTATTCGTGTATCAACTTCACAAACTCCGTATTCGCGAAATGCCCGGGTTTGCGTGCAATAATTTCTCCTTTTATCGGTTTTCCCAAAAGATACAGATCTCCCAGTAAATCAAGAAGTTTATGGCAAGCCGGTTCGTTTAAACAGCGCAATTGAACATTGTTTAAAGTACCGTTTTCGTTAATTTGGATATCTTTTTTATTGAAGAAGCTTCCTATTTCATCTAAAATATCCGGATTTGGTTTTTTATCTACAAAGACAATGGCGTTATCTAACTCTCCACCTTTAACTAAATTGTTTTTAATAAGATAGTGCAATTCATGGAGAAATACAAACGTGCGGCAAGAAGCGATACTTTCTACAAATTCTTCCATTTTTTTGATAGAGGCATACTGGCTGGCTAACACGGAGGTACCATAATCCACCATTACCGACATAGAAAACTTTTCTGCAGGCACTAAAATTAACTCAATGCCAACATCCGGTTTTTCAAATTTAACAACCTCATCAACAGATAGATATTCTCTTTCTTCGGGAAGTTCTTTGATGCCGGAATTTTGTATCATGGCGATAAAAGGCGCAGCGCTTCCATCTAAAATAGGCACTTCTTCGGCATTAATTTGAATGAGCACATTATCAATACTCATTCCGGCTAAAGCGGCTAATAAATGTTCCACCGTTTTAACATTGACTCCGTTTTCTTGAAGATTAGTACTTCTCGAAGTATCTGCAACGTTCAAAATATGTGCTTTTACCGTGGGCTTGCCGGGCACATCAGTTCTTTGAAAAACAATGCCGTGATGTGCGGGCGCCGGTTGCAACGTAATAGATACTACACATCCTGTGTGCAATCCTTTTCCGGAGATAGAGATCTCCGAAGCGATAGTAGTTTGATTTTTTTTCATAAAAAACTTGTTACCGAAAAAATCACTCCGATTTCTTCATCTGCATTTTTAATTCATTAACTTGGTTAAACAATTCAGGTAATTTTTTTCTATATATAATAAGTTTTTTTTCTTCCAAAGCGGAGACTGCCGGCGAGCCTAACACAATTTTGCGATCAAGAATATTGTTGCTTACTCCCGATTGTGCTCCGATAACAACATTGTCTCCGATTTTTAAATGCCCGGCAACACCCACTTGTCCTGCCACAATACATTTTTTTCCGATTTTTGTAGATCCGGAAACGCCTACTTGAGAGGCAAAAGCTGACCCTTCGCCAATTTCGCAATTGTGTGCAATTTGGATGAGGTTGTCCAACTTCACGTAATCGTGAATTTTGGTTGAACCCAACGTTGCCCTGTCAATGCAGGTATTTGCGCCAATTTCTACGTGATTTCCAATGACTACATTTCCTACTTGAGGCACTTTAAAATGGTTGCCATCCTGTTGTGCAAACCCAAATCCATCGGCTCCGATCACTGCACCGGCATGAATTACCGTATTGTGTCCTATTTCGCATTCGGCATACACCTTCACTCCTGAATAAAGCACGGTATTTTTTCCGATTTTCGCCCCGTCGCCTACACAAACATGTGGGTATAATTGAACGTTATCTTCAATTTTTGCATGCTCTCCTACGCTCACGAACTCGCCGATGTACACATTTTCGCCAATAATTGCGCTTTTTGCGACACAAGCTTGCGGTGAAACACCCATTTTCTTAGGTTTCATTTGTTGGTAAACCTCCAACAGTTTAGCCAGCGCCAAATAGGGATTTTTCGTGCGAATCAATGTAGTTTGAACCGGTTTTTCAGGAACAAAATCAGCGCATACAATCACAGCAGAAGCCTTTGTATCATATACATAATCAGTATATTTAAGATTTGCTAAAAAGGACAAACCACCTTCAACACCTTCTTCAATTTTACATACTGTATGAATCGTCGCGTTGGGATTTCCTTCGATAGAAGCGGAGAGTATTTCTGCAATTTGTGATACCGTAAACGTCATCAAAATATTTTCGGCAAAAATAGAATGTTTTTTTAAAGATGAATAGGCGTAAGGCATAAAAAAAAATATATTTTCGCCGTTCAAAAAAGAAAAGGAAGGTTAGGAGAGATGGGTGAGTGGCTGAAACCAACAGTTTGCTAAACTGTCGTAGGGGTAACCCTACCGGGGGTTCGAATCCCCCTCTCTCCGCAAACGCTTAAAAAACATAAAAACCGATAATTTACACTTGAAAATTATTGGTTTTTGTGTTTAAAAGGTAATACATGCTGTCTTTGCCGGCGGAAGAAAAGACAATATGCAACGCGATGGTTTTTAGATTTACTTAAATTTATAAATAACCCCAATGGTTAGTTGCGACATTACGAAAATGCTTTTGGCATTAAATCCAATATTCAAATCGTGTTGAAGATGCTTTGCTTTCCAAGATCCATCCGGAACTAAATCAATATCAATATTATATCCGAGGTTGAGAAAATTAAGTACCGCTTCTAATTGCAAGCGGTCTGTTAATTTATAGCTTAATACAGGAACAATATTTAAAACGCCAATTCCTATCATAGAATAATCTTGCAGATTATTTGAACTTAAATTGCTATGCTCTCCTCCAATTCCGATGGTTCCTTCCAACATTAAGGAAAACTTTTTATGTGTAAATACAGCATACCTGAAAAAGGGAGCAAAACGCCAATTAAACAACATCCCCTCATATTTTGTAGGATAGTAACTGCCATAAAATGGGTCATAAACGATTTTCGTTGTGCTCGCAATGGTAAGGCCAAAAGAAAGTTCTACACCGGCAGCAACTTTCTCATTAAAATAATAACCAAACTTAGGTGCAATTGCCAAACCCACAAGATAGTCTCTATCTTTTTTAGTATTTGGTATTGCAGGCGCTCCTGCGGCTTCACCAATGGTTGCATTAATACCCACATTGCCGCCCAAAAACCATTGAGCATTTACACTTGAAATAATGAAAGTGCTGACAATAAGCATAATAATTTTTTTCATAAGCATTTATTTTTTTAAATTATACGTAACTTTAATGTTATTTTTATTACAAGCTAACCTCAGTTCTTATACTGATGCAAGGGTTGCGAAGATAGAAGAAAATTAGTAAAGACGCACCTTTTGCAATTTTTTCGCCCCACACATTGTTGATTCTAAAAAAGGGGGAAGTGAAAATGAATTATTGACAAAGCACAAAAATATCCTCCCGCGGATTAAGGCAAAGCACGGGAATACGCTCTTTATTCCCTAAAATTTTATTCTCTACCGGTCCAAAAATAAGATCAATGAAAGAATAATGCTCGGTCATTAAAAAAAGCATAATACTATTTCCTGTTTTTTCGGCAAATTTCAATCCGAAGGTATGGATGTTGTCAATTTTTGTAAACGGATGCAGCCGGTAGGGCGCTTCTAAGTTATCAAACATTTTTGTAACAAAAGCAATATTATTTAGTACTTTTTGATTCAAAAGTTCATCTTTATATTGGTTAAAAATAATGTGTATCAAGAGATTTTCTTTGGGAATGTTTGGGCAATTTTTTTGAAAATATGCAGGAAAATAACTTGCCCACAATGCCAATTCCTTATCTTGGCAATTAATATCTAAAGGTAAAATAATTTGCTGATAATCATTTTCTTTTGGTGTTCTATCTCCAACCACCAACACCGGAATACGCGATTTCCTGATCCATTTTCTTGCATTTTTCACATTAAAAAAAGCAAGTTTTTTTGAAGAAGCTACAGACATAACGAAACATAACGTATTCTCAGCCTCAGTAGCGGAAAAAACGGCGCGCAAGTCCGCTTTTTCTGTTATAAAAATTGTATTAACTGTTGCGTCAAAAATTTGCGCCAATTTTTGCGCGTGTGCTAACGCAGCTTTTCCGTAGGTAGAATCATCGGCAAGAACCACAATGGTGTTTTTCATGACATGTTGATTTAAAAATTTAAGGATTTAAAGATTTAAGGTGTCACGATTGCCACTCGTCTCTTGGCGCTTATTAATAACGATCAATAGCATTCAAATCACTGAAAGCAACTTTCAAACGTTCCACCATTGTTTTTTCGCCTTCACGAAGGAATACGCGCGGGTCGTAATATTTCTTGTTAGGCTTGTCTTCTCCTTCGGGATTTCCGATTTGTCCTTGCAAATAATCTTTCTTCTCTTTGTAATAATTCATAACGCCTTCCCAGAAAGCCCATTGCGTATCGGTATCAATATTCATCTTCACGACGCCGTATTGTAATGATTCGGCAATTTTTTCAGGCTCTGAGCCGCTACCGCCGTGAAATACGAAATTTACAGGATTGGCTTGGGTTTTGTATTTTTCTTCGATAAATTTTTGCGAATTATGCAAAATAATCGGCTCTAATTTTACATTGCCCGGTTTATAAACGCCGTGTACATTTCCAAAAGAAGCTGCAATGGTAAAATTAGGGCTAATTTTCATGAGTTCTTCGTATGCAAATGCTACATCTTCAGGCTGAGTATATAGTTTTGAACATTCCACACCGGTATTATCCACGCCATCTTCTTCGCCGCCGGTAATGCCCAACTCAATCTCTAATGTCATGTCCATTTTAGCCATGCGGACTAAATATTTTTTACAAATTTCAATATTTTCTTCAAGCGATTCTTCCGATAAATCAATCATGTGAGAACTAAAAAGCGGTTTGCCGTGTTTTGCGTAGAATTTTTCACCGGCATCCAACAAGCCGTCAATCCAAGGAAGCAATTTTTTTGCGGCATGGTCGGTATGCAAAATTACCGGAATACCGTATAATTCAGCAATTTGATGCACATGCATGGCGCCTGAAACAGCGCCTTCGATGGCCACTTTTTCATTTTCGTTTTTCAACGATTTTCCGGCATAAAAAACGGCGCCTCCGTTCGAAAACTGAACAATTACGGGAGAATTTACCGCTTTTGCTGCCTCCATAACAGCGTTTATAGAATCCGTACCTACTACATTTACAGCAGGTAATGCAAATTTTTCTGCTTTTGCAGCGTCAAAAATGGCTGTCAAATCTTTTCCGGTAGCCACACCCGGTTGAACATTGATTTTTGGCATAATGGTGAAATTTTGAATGCGGCAAAGATAGGATTTTTACTGTGTCGCCACTTTTCACTCCTTTCTGTTTTCTCCCTTCCACTTTCTACAATAAAACACTACTTTTGCCCCCATGATTTATCCACAAAATTTTGAAACAAAAATAGGATTCGACATCATTCGCGAGCACGTTAAAAATTTGTGTGTAAGCGATATGGGGAAAGAGCATGTTGAACAGCTTCAATATGCTACGCTTTATGAGGAGCTTGTTATTGCGCTGGAAGAAACGTTCCAGTTTCAACAAGTATTGCAATTTGATACGGTGTTTCCGGCGCAAGATTTTCACGATGTGCGTCCGTTGTTGAAAACCATTCGATTGGAAGGCACTTTTTTAGAAATAGATGAGCTGGCGCAAGTGCGTGGCATGTTGCAAGCTATTGTGCAAACGGTGGTTTATTTTAGAGTGAAAAATGATGAGGAAAAATATCCGCGTTTATGGGATTTATGTAAAGATATTTTGTTAGAAAAGAATCTGTTAGAATCCATTAACAAAATTATTGATCCGAAAGGGCAACTTCGGGATGGCGCTTCGGAAGAATTGCGCCGTATAAAACGTGAGATTATCAAAATTTCGGGCGAGGCGGATAAGAAAATCAGGAAGTTGCTAAACGTTGCCAAACAAGACGGTTTGGTAAAAGAAGATGCGGAAATGACCATTCGCAACGGGCGGCTTTGTATTCCCGTTTCGGCACAGTTTAAACGCCGTTTGCAAGGTTTTATCCACGATGAGTCGGCAACGGGGCAAACCGTATTTATTGAACCGACCGAAGTGTTTGATGCCAACAATGAACTGAAAGATTTGATCAATGCCGAACGCCGCGAAACTATTCGCATTTTAACCGAAATGGCTAATGAAATTCGATTTTCTATTCCAAATATTCTAACAGGCGTTGATTTTTTGGGTACGATTGACTTTATTCGTGCCAAAGCGTTATTTGCTATAAAAATTAATGCTACTTTGCCTCATCTGTTTGATACTCAGATTATGGATTGGAAAAACGCCATCCATCCGATTTTGTTTTTAACTTTTCAAAAAGAACATTCGGGAAATAAAAAAGTGGTTCCGTTAGATATTCATTTGGATAAAGAAAAACGGATCTTAATTATTTCGGGACCGAATGCCGGCGGAAAATCGGTATGCCTGAAAACCATTGGTTTGCTGCAATATATGTTACAATGCGGATTGTTAGTGCCGTTAGACAGCACTTCCGACATGGGCGTTTTTACCTCCTTTTTTATTGCCTTAGGCGATGAACAATCTATTGAAAATGACTTGAGTACCTATAGTTCGCATCTTAAAAACTTGAATGTGATGTTGGAACATCTCAATAATTCTTCTTTATTTTTGATTGATGAATTTGGATCGGGAACGGAGCCCGCGTTGGGCGGCGCCATGGCAGAAGCTATTTTGGAAGGACTTTATGACAAAGAGGCATTTGGCATTATTACCACGCACTACGGAAACCTCAAACTTTTTTGCGACACGCATCCGGCAGCGGAAAACGGTGCTATGTTGTTCGATACTACGCAGATGAAACCGCTTTTTAAACTGCGACAAGGTAAGCCGGGCAGCTCATTTACCTACGAAATTGCCCGCAAAATCGGTTTGCCGGATGTCATTATCGAAAACGCCGTTTCAAAATCAGGCATGGCGCAGATTGATTATGAACGAAAATTGGATGAAATTGAAGTAGAGAAACTTGAAATTAACAATATGCTCAAGCGTGTTTCGCAAACCGATGAAAAATTGGCAGAGATGATTGCAAGTTATAGCGCCAAATTTTCAGAGTTTGAAAAGCAGCGCAAAGAAATTCTGCAAAAAGCTAAAAATCAAGCGCTTTCAATTATTGATAATGCTAACCAAGTGATAGAAAAAACGATCAGAGAGATTAAGGAAGCCCAAGCAGATGCCAAGAAGACGAAAACGATCCGCACGGAGGTTTATCAACATAAAGAAAAAATAGAGAAAGAAATACAGAGTATTGAGAAAAAAGAGGTTGTAAAACCTGTAGTTCCTCTAAGGCACGAGCCGGCAAAACCTCAACATGAGTCGTTGGATCCGGAAATTCGTGTAGGTGATGCGGTTTTTATTAATGATATTCAAACCATTGGAGAGGTTACGCAACTTCAAGGAGAGGATGTTACGGTTTCATTTAATTCTATTTCGTTTAAAACGCGCGTTGACAAAGTTACCAAAATCAGCAAAAAAGAGGCGCGCCATGTGAAACGAGGCTCCGCAAAATTGGACGGCACGCGCATTGGTGACATGTTGAATGAAAAAGTGGCGAAATTTTCTCCCAAGATTGATGTGCGAGGTATGCGCGCGGAGGAGGCACTTCAAACGCTGGAAACTTATTTGGATGAAGCGACGTTGCTCGGCATTCGTCAGGTAACGATTTTGCATGGCAAGGGGAATGGCGTTTTGCGCCATGTTATTCGTCAGTTTTTAGCTAAACGCAAAGAAGTTACACAATTTTACGATGAAGCTGTAGAACGCGGAGGAGCGGGGATTACGATTGTGGAGTTGTAAGTTGAGTTTTTTGCATACAGATGACACAGATATACACAGATATACACAGATTAAAATTTTATAAGACCATTTGACATCCAAAGCTCTGAGTTCAACGAATCTAAAGAAAAACTCAACGATTTCATTTGAGCAACGGGCGATTTTTTCATGCCAAGCTCTGATAAATACTGACTCCAATATTCAGTATTCGCATCACGAATAGCCATTTCATAATCTTTATGCAAAGGCAACATGGGCGTTGCATAGCCCGTTAGCAACATTTCCAATCCTGAAAATCGAACTTGATGGGCTGCCCAGGGAATATTTGACGAAAAGCGGATCAATGCACCATTTGTTTCATCGTTAAAATAGGGCTTGAAATTGGAAAAATATCTTTCGTGGTTCAAAATCAACCAGTTTTGCTTCTTATTTTTCTCAATAATGCTGAATAATTCTTCAAAAGACTTTAAAGTGGTTAAATTTTTTGGATTTTTTAGCTGATTAATTGATTTTTTTAGCAAAGTTAAATTTTCGGAAGCTAAAAAAATGCCTTTGTGGTAAGTAAAAACAAAGCGCTTTAAGTGTGTTCCAAAAGTGTAGATTTTACATCGTTCGAATGTTATGCAATTTTTTTCGTCAATTTGCAGTTTTGAGAGGAGGTGTTTAAAAGCATTTTCATGAATTTTACAGGCAAAAAGAATAGAAAATGCTTCTCCATTATCGTGTCCCGAAAAAACAACCTGATTATATTTTCCCGGTAGCTGATCTATAAAAAACTGACATCCCGGATAAGCATCCAGTCCAAAAAAAGGGCTAATATAAGGATGAATACTCTTAACTGATTTTACGAAAGTTTCATTATCATTAATTTGAAACAAGAAAGCAGCATCGGTAGGAATGGTTTCCATGAGTTGGGCGTTCATTTGCCTGAAGAAATAATAATATAAGTACACGCCGCCGCCTAAAATAATAATTGCAGCGGTGGTGGCTATGGTTAGGAGATTTCTTCGAAACTCTTTGTTTCTCATTTGATAGGTTGATGGGCTTAGGGTTTTGTTTTGTTACAAGTTACAAGTGACGATTGTAATTCGTAACCTGTAACTTGTAACTATTCTACTGCTTTCTCTTCAGAAGGTTCGGTTTCTTCAACAGTTTCTTCAATGGAAATCAAATCGTTTTTTAATAAGATGTTATACCATTGATACAGTTTTTTGATATTTGATATGAAAACTCGCTCCTCATCGTAGTTGGGGAGTACTTCTTTAAAATAGGCGCGCAATTGCGCATCTGTCCATGTTTTGTACTCGAGAGGTTGCTTATCTTGCTTGATATAAACAGCTTGGATTACTTTTCCTAACGCGATTGTATCATCGTACGTATAAATAGAAATGTTGTCTAATGTTGAAACGCCATCGCTTTGGAATGCCGGAAAACGTTTTTTGTCTTCAAAAGATTCTACAATAAAGTTGTTTTTTCCTTGTGAAATTAACTTAAAAAGTCCGTTTTTTCCACTGATAGATAAAATGTTGCTTAAGTCCATTGTTGTTAAGTTTAAAAAATAGAAGCCGCAAAAATAGATTTATTTTAATGCGGTAAAATGTATTATCCGCCGTATAGCGCAATGAAGATCCCCGCAATAATCGCAGAGCTAATTGTGCTGGAAACGATGGGCCCCATGGCGTGCATCAGCAGATGGTTATCCGGATTGTACTCTCTTCCTACCCTTTGAGAAATACGGGCAGCCATCGGCATAGCGGATACGCCGGAATTGCCTATTAGGGGATTAATTTTTCCGCCGGTAAGTTTGCATAAAAGTTTTGCGATGAGAACACCGCCAATTGTTCCGAAACAAAATGCTACCAATCCGAGGAAAACGATGAGTAATGTTTGAAAAGTAAGGAAACGATCTGCCGTAGCGGAAGCGCCGATACAAATAGCCACTAACAATGTTAATATGTTTAAAAAAGCATTTTGAAGCGTTTCGATATAGCGTCCGGTTACACCGCTTTCTCTGATTAGGTTGCCCAGCATCATCATACCAATGAGCGCTCCGGCAGCCGGAACTAACAGCAAGGTTATGAGTGTTAATGCAATAGGGAAAACGATTTTTTGTCTTTGTGTAACTTGTTTCGGTGGCGGCATCACAATAACCCGCTCTTTAGGTGTGGTAAGCGCTCTCATGATTGGTGGTTGGATGAACGGTACCAACGCCATGTACGAAAAAGCAGCGATAGCAATAGTAGGTAACAAATTGGGAGCCAAGCGGCTGGCAGTATAAATAGCGGTAGGTCCATCGGAACTTCCGATAATGGCAATAGAAGCTGCTTCATTAAAACTAAATCCCTCAAATCCTTGAATATATGGAATAAAAAGATTTCCTAAAAACAAAGCTCCGCCAAGCGCTACAAAAATTCCGAGCTGTCCGCCCAAGCCGATCAGTGCATTTTTCGGAGAAGCGATGAGCGGTCCGAAATCGGTCATAGTTCCTATACACAGAAAGATTAATGGCGGATAAATAACATATAATATGCCATGGTATAAAAAATTCATCAACCCGAGCCTGCCATCATCAAAAACGTAGTACGCGTCAAGACCGGCAAGGGGAATGTTAGCAAGCAGGATTCCAAATGCCAATGGCAATAGTAACAGCGGTTCATATTTCTTAGCAATGGATAAATATACAAATAATACAGCAATCAATATCATGATTAACTGCTTGTAAGTCATTTTTGTAAGACCAACAACATAGCCTTTCATAACCTTGTCGGTCTTATCTTGTACAAGGTTGTCATCTGCAATTACTTCTTCAACAATCATTATCGCCTCTGTGAGAGTGTCTGTCCCAATTTGTGTTTCCGTTTGCGCCTTTGCTGTGTTTATTGTACCTGTGGTAACAAAGGCAAGCATTAAAATAAATGCGATTTTTTTCATTTTTTCTTGATACTTTTACTCGTTAAACATTAATAATCAATACAATGAAACAAAGCATCTTGTATTCATGTGAAATACAAAACGACCTTGCTTATTTGGGGTGCAAAGGTATTAAAAAAAGTTTAGGGAAAATATTAAAATTCGCTCATACAGTTATTGGATACGAAATATGAAAATAAAATCATAATCCAAGCTATTTCTTAATAACTGCCCTTATAGGATTCAAAAACCTATCCAACAACCGTAAATCCTCTGTGATGATTTCGGCAGTACCGGTCATTTCTTGGCTAAATTCTAATGTTTTACCGTAATTAGTAACCAGCAAATCAGGAAAAACTACCTCCAATACGAAATATTTTTGGTTATTTTTGTCTATGGGAACTAATGAAATATGGGCAATTTGTACTTTCATCATACCATATTCCATATAAGGATAATTGTCGAATTTTACGTTTACAAATTGTCCTTCTTTAACTTTTCCTGCGCCACGTGGAGGCAACTCTATTTTCCCGATAATCTTGGTTTTATGTTGTGGCACTATTGTTGCCAATACTTCACCGGCAACGATGTTTTGGTTGTGTTGCCAATACTTGGTCATAGTAGAAAAACCATCTATTGGGCTAATTAACAGATAGTTTTGCTCCCATTGCGCTAATTGTGTTTGTAGTTGATTAAAACTGCTGCTAAGGTTTGATTGCAATTGTGTGCTTTGTTCCAAGTCTTGTTGCTGTAGTTCAAAGATGGATTGCTCCAATTGTGCAATGGACAATAACAGATTTTCTAAAGACATTTTGGTACTCTCAAAAGATTGAAGTTGTTGCAAATAAGCGCCTCGTGCTCGCTCGAATTCTGCAAAAGAAATTGCTTTTTTGGCAAATAGCGCAGAGTCCATAGCATACAGCTTTTCGTTGCTTTGTAATTGGTTTTCTGCAAAACGAATCTGTGCTTTGGTTTTGTCAACAATTTTTCTATACTGCGCAATCTGTCTTTCAATAGCGGCTATTTTTTTAGTATTGAACTGTGTTTCTAAAAAGAAAAAATAATCGCGATAACTTTTTACAAAATGTTCGTAAGCGGGTTGAATTTCGCCTAATTGAAGGTTACGAGTTACGAGTGACAAGTGACAGGTTTTTGCCGTGTCTGTATTTGTAACTTGTAACTTGTAACTTGTAACTAAATTTTTCAATCTCACCACATCATCAAATCGAGCAGGATTTTCAATGAGAGCAATAAAATCGCCTTTTTTTACCAATTGTTTTTCTGATACGAAAATAGTGTCTATCCTGCCGCTGCTTTTTGCCATAAGTCCTGCCGGAAGATTTTCAGTGGTTACGGTAATTGATGCAGTAATAATATCGGGATATTTGAAGAAGTAGCTGCCAATTACCAAAATGGCTATGACAAAAAATATGATACTAATGCCCCAGCGAATAATCCAACGAGGTGGACGACCCAAAATTTCCTGTACGGCAGGGCTTTTGAGTTCAATTTGGGTTTCCGAATTTTTGCTTTCTTCACTCATTATTTTTCAGTTACAAGTTACTCTCCGTGGTTCTCTGTGTATTCTCTGTGTAACTCCGTGTAATATTTTTGCACAGAGGGGCACAGAGAATACACAGAGAACCACGGAGATAATTCATACTAATTTCCTAATTCCAATTGATTTTTAACTAATTCGTAATAGATACCACGTAGTTTTGTTAATTCTACGTGTGTACCTTGTTCCACTATTTTCCCTTTTTCCAATACCACAATATTATCGGCATTTTTTACCGTACTTAATCTGTGAGCAACAACAACTACCGTTCTGCCTTCAAAAAACTCATCGAGATTTTCCATAATTACTTTTTCGTTGTTGGCGTCCAAAGCATTGGTAGCTTCATCGAAAAAGAGATACTCAGGATTTTTATAAACCGATCGGGCAATTAAAATCCGTTGTCGTTGTCCTTGACTGATGCCTTGCCCCTCTTGTCCTATTTTAGTGTTGTAGCCCAATGGTAAACTCTCTACCATCTCTTGAATGTTGGCAACTTTTGCGGCATGCAACAAACGGCTGGTATCTATAACTTCATCACCTACGGCAATATTTCGAGCAATGGTATCGGAAAAAATGTAGCCGTCTTGCATTACTGCGCCGCAGTGTTCACGCCAAACATGCGTGTTGATATTTTGCAAGTTATATTCGCCAATTTTAATTTCACCTTTAACAGGGGGATAAAATCCCAACAACAGTTTTACCAGTGTGGTTTTACCGCTGCCGCTCATGCCCACAATGGCAGTTACTTTTCCGCTTGGAATTTCTAAGTTAACATTATCTAAAACAATTTCGCTATGTGGACCATCATAATAAAACATGAGGTTTTGTATAGAGATAGCCCTATTTTGCGGCAGCAACATAATTTTTCTTGCGTTTGGATCTTCTTCATCTTCTCGGTTATGTATTTCGCCCAAACGCTCCAAGCTAATTTTGGCATCTTGCGCCGATTGTACAAAACCAATCAGTTGACTGATAGGCGCATTTAATTGGCCAATGATATATTGCACTGCCATCATCATACCCAACGTCATATCTCCGGTGATAACGGCTTTTGCGGCAAAAAAGGAGATAATAATGTTTTTGGTTTGGTCTATAAAAAATGCACCTGCCTGTTGGTATTGACTTAATGCCAACCCTTTTATGCTAACTTTAAACAGCTTTACCTGAATATTTTCCCAATCCCAACGCTTTTGTTTTTCGCAATTGTTGAGTTTTATTTCCTGCATGCCGGTAATGAGCTGATACAAATTGCTCTGCTCTGCCGATGCTTGGGCAAAGCGTTTATAGTCTAATTCTTTTCGTTTTTTTAAGAAAATTACTATCCAAAGAACATAGAGAACGCTCGCAACTAAGAAGATGGCAAGTATTTTTAAATTATAAAGCCCAAGCACAATGGAAAATATAACAAGATTAAAAAACGAAAACAACGTATTGATGCTGCTTGATGTAAGAAAATCTTGAATACGTGAATTATCGCGTATGCGCTGCATAATATCGCCAATCATTTTTATATCGAAAAAGCGAATAGGTAATTTCATCAATTTTATTAAAAAATCTGAAATCATGGAGATATTAATTCTTGCCGTGATATGCAGCAAGATCCAACTTCGGATAAACTCAACGATGGTTTGGCTCGTGAATAAAACCAATTGGGCAATTAAAATTAAAGTAACAAAACTTAAATTTTGATTACTAATACCATAATCAACAATGCTTTGTGTTAAAAATGGGAATATTAATTGCAGTAACGAACCCAACAACAAGCCTAAAAAGAGTTGAACGATATATTTACGATAGGGTCTGAGATAACGAAAGACATAGGAGAATTTCGTTCTGTCGCTTTTTTCATCTTCCTGCTCGTAAAATGCCGGAGTAGGCTCTAATAATAACGCAACCCCCTCATCTTCACCATCTTTTTTCATACTTAGCCAATGATTGCAAAATTCCTCAGGAGTGAACTTTATTAAACCAAGTGCAGGATCAGCCACCCGCACGTAGCCTTCCTTTCTCCCTGCTCCTTTCTCCTTAATATCATAAACCACCACAAAATGCTCCTGTCGCCAGTGTACAATGCACGGTAAGGGCACATCGTTTGCCAATTGTTCAAAATTAAGGCGAGCGCACATCGTTTTAAAACCCAACTTTTCGGCGGCATCACTAATGCCCAAAAGGTTTACGCCGGCACGTGTAGCCGAGCACATTTCGCGCAACTTCGGAATGCTATAGCTCTTACCATAATACTTGGCTACCATTGCTAAAGAAGTGGCGCCACAGTCCATAGTATCGGGTTGACGAAGATGGGGAAAAGTTCTCATTTTTGTCTTGCTTGTAAAGAGTTATAATACCGGAACAAATAGTCGTACAATACGAGTTCGTGAGCACGTTGCTGAGTGCGAAACAATCGATTCAACATCATATGAATATAGCTGCTCATCAAATCATTTAAAGAAAAGTCCTTTCTGCTTTCTGCCTTCGCGCCTTCGTGCTTTCTGTTCTTTATCTCTTCAATGATGAATTTCGATACTTCGGATTTTTCAAAAATTGGTTTGAATAATAAAGCATACTCACCATCTTGTTCGCTGTTTTTATCCAATATTTTTTCAATGCTGTTTTTCTCTGCGCGGTATTTTTGTCCGAACTGTCTGCGGGAATCCTTGTCGATGTTAAATTCTTTACCAAAGCCGTCTTGCAAAGTATTTAATAATGCCCATTTTTCTTGTAGTGAGTAGCCGAAATCGGTTAATGATGTATCCATCATTTTTAAACCTGATAGCCAACGGAGATTTTCATCCTGCTTTACTGCATCTAAAGCTATTGTTTTGCAAACCGTTTCGCTACAAAGATTAAATAGTTTTTCGAAAAGTTCAATCAATTCAATGCCATATCTTTCCATCTCTCTTTGGTAAGTATCTATTTGCACTTTCCATACCGTATCTTGATTTATATAATCTTGGATGGCATTATTAAAATAATGGATAATAGGAGCGGTATTTTCATTTTTAGTAACATGAAAACGGATTCTCAAATGAAATTGAGGGTCTGCATAACGAATAAAAAACCAATGGTCAATCCAATTTTCTTTTAAAAAATATTGGGCTAACGGAAAAATAGTA
>WQTS01000125.1 GCA_009786185.1 Bacteroidota bacterium | reverse complement strand
GGGGGTGGGGGAGGGGGCGTGGGGTCGGTGGCAATAACATCTTCGTCCATTACAAAAATGGCTTCTTCATCTTGCATGCCTAAATTTGTAGCTAAATCGTTGGTAGCGAAGAGTTCAAAGCTGGCGTAAACAAGCGCTAAAGTTACTACAAATCCGATAAGCAGGTAGGTGTTTTTTCTTTTTTCAAGATCACCTTTAAAAGATTTTTTCTCTATCATATTGATTATTTTTAACGTTATTTTTTACTGCGGTAAAATCGCCGCAAATATATTATTTTTTAGATATGCTGCATGATGTAGGGAATAAAGTTTTTTTAAACATCTATTGTTGATAAAAAGGTGATTATTTGAGATGATTAAAAAAATGATTTTTTAAATATTTTCTATTTTCGCACCTGAGTTATTAAGGAAAAATTATGGTGTATGATTAGAAAATTTATTTTTTTACTATGTTTAAGTTTGCCAATATTCTGCATGGCACAAGATCCCTTACCTCGCCAATATTCTTATGATGCTGCGGGAAACCGTACAAGCCGCAAAGTGGTACCGATGCAAGCACCCTTGTTAGCGCCACCGCCGCCAGCAGAACCGGAATATGCGGCAACTGAGCCGGTAGAAACAGGGGAAGAGTTAACATTTTTACAACCGGCACAAAACTTTGCTGCCGAAGCTCAGATAGAAACGGAAGAGTTAGCATCCTTAATGCCCCCGAGCGCATCCACAACGCCGGAAGAAGCAAGATATTTTGTAGAAAAAATTGCTCAAATGGCCATAAAAGTCTACCCCAATCCCACTACTGAAAAAATAACCTTAGAAATTTCCAACATGGAAAATTTGCAAACGGGAGTATTTAGACTGTTCTCCCTTACCGGGCAACTCTTACAAGAACAACCGGTACACTCGGCAACTACCGTTGTTTCTTTAGCCGGACTTTCTAAAGGAAGCTATATTTTGAAAGTGCATATTAATGATGTTACGGAAGATTGGAAAATTATTAAACAATAACACTATGAGAAAAATGATACAAAAAAATAGCTTTCGATGTGTTGTTGTAATGTTGCACATCTTTTTTGCAAGTGTTTTTATGCTTCAAGCACAAAATCCTGTAGGCGCCATTCCGGGTGTTATTGATGTATCGCCGATGGGGGCGGCTACTTATACTATACCTATTGAGGTGGTGCCGGGCACCATGGGCATGCAGCCTAATTTGTCTATTGTTTATAATAGTTTTGGGGGTATGGGAATTTTGGGGATGAAATGGAATTTGGCGGGATTGTCGGCAATTACGAGATGCGGGCAAACGCCTTATTATGACAGTGGTAATACAACGACAATAAAATTTAATGGTAATGATAGATTTGCATTAGACGGTGAGCGATTGCTTAGGCCAAATGGTGGAATTTATGGAGCTGTTGGGGGAGATTATGCCACTGAGGTGGAGAATTTTACACGTGTTGTTTCATATAAAGGAACAACCGGTCATCCTGAATATTTTGAAGCCTATACCGATGATGGAACTATTATTCAATATGGACATGGAAACAATTCCAGGCAAGACTTGGGAGGTGGTAGTAATTCTACATTAAGTTGGTTTGTTAGTAGAGTTACAGATGTCAATGGTAATTTTATGACCTTTCATTACGAACAATCCAATAATAAGGAGATTTGGATTGACGAAATTCATTATACAGGCAATACAAGTAGTAAGCTGCAACCTTATGCCAGAATAAAGTTTGGTTATACTCCATTACCGGATAATTTAGGTAAAAACACCTATTTTGTAGGAGGTTACGGAGTACCACAAACAAAATTATTGAAAACAGTTACAGTATTTTTTGGTAATACAGTTGTACGAGAATATAAGTTTAATTATAATGAAGGAGGCTCTGGAGAGCGTACTGCGCACTTGAAAGAGGTTGTTTTAAGCGGTGAAAATGGGACCCAACTTAATGCGACTACCATTGAGTGGGGAGAACAAAATACATCCATTGATGCCACACAGCAAATAAGCGGATTGCCTAATGGAAGAATTCTAACCGGAGATTTTAATGGAGATGGGTATACTGATATTGTTATCCACAACATAGGCAGTAACCAAAATATTTGGAGGCTTTACTTATACTCTCCTTCCAGCAAATCCTATATATTTGAGAGAGAAGGATTTCACGCAGGTTATCCGCGATGTCGCTTTTTTGCGTATGATTTAGATTCTGATGGTAAAGATGAGTTAATTATTGCAGAGGAATTCAATACTAATAAATGGACTTTTACAAAATTAAAATTAGTTCCTAATTACACTGCTCACGATATAGGAACTTTTGAGAATTTAAAGGATGTCTATTTCGGAAACTTTCATGAATCATTGGATTATATAAGTAGAATGTTGTTTCTTTGTAGTAAAGACAATCGGAATTATGAATTGCTTGATTATAACAAGGATACTTACTTAAGGTTTACCACTAGTAATCCATATAAAATTATTGTTGCTGACATAGATGGTAATGGAAGAGATAACGTTCAACTAATAATGGATGTTCCATCTGGCATACATACAGCATATACATATGAATATAGCGGGGGTGCTAAACTTGTCCATTCTGATGGTTTTCCTACGATTTGGCATCATGTATATTACGGAGATTTTAACGGAGACGGTATAAAAGACGCATTGGTATATACCAGCGATAAAAAGTGGCTATTGCATATAGGAAAAGGAGACTATACATTTATTCATCCCGGACAAAACATGTCGCAATTAGATGCAACACCATTGAATAATACCCTTAGAGCTCCACCTATGCATCCTGTTATTATTGCCGATATTAATGGAGATGGCAAAGATGAAATCATTCAAGGAGTTACTTGGATTGACGGAACTACAGGAAAAACAAGATTAGATTTTTATTATCTAAATAAAATTGAAAATGATGGAACATGCCATTTTAATCGTAAGGAGCAAATTCCATTAAATGAATTCTATCCCACTAGAGAACACTATGATTTAGGAGATTTTAATGGAGATGGGAAAATAGATATTCTCATGCGTGCTAGTATTTCCGATAGACCAAGAATAATATATGCTAATAAAAACGAACAATATGAATTTCCAATACAAATTACCGATGGAATGGGTAAAGTAATCAAACTAACATATAATTTCGGATATCATTTAGCAGAAAATTTAACTTATTTTGATCCAAAACCCTTTCGCGTTTTTAAAAAATACTTTCTTCCAACAGTAAAATCTCTGCAAGTATCAAATGATATAGATAGCTTTGATATATTGGAATATTCATTCTCTGCACCTGCTTTTAGCTGCCGTAGAAATGCTTTTTTAGGTTTTAGACGTTTTGACTGTCTTGATTATCAAAGCGGAAAAAATAATCTATTGTTTTATAAAATTGATGATTTTTATTACATTCAAAATGGAGTGCACTATGGTAATAAAGAAATTTTAGTTCCTATACATCACTATATCAGTTACGCATATCCATACAGTTTTGCGAGTATAGAATATTCGAATCAAATAAAACGGATTGGAGTTTATTCGTACCGCTATATCCACTATTTTGATAAAATAACCACAGATAAACACCTTTATAGAACCAAAACCATAGCAACAACTACTTTAGATGACGCAGGACGGTTGGCAGAAAGCAATACCAAAACCTATAGCAGTTACAACACTGATCAATGGATGCACTCTGAAACAAAGACTTACTCTTATGAAACAATTACACTCAGCGACAATCAGAAAAAAACTGTTCTTGAAAGTATTCTTAGTACGCAACAATACAAAAAAGGCAACACCCCAAGTCCTCTGATTGTTGATACAACCACCTATGCTTATTACCCTCCGGGGCAGCGAGGACGCTTGAGATCGGTTCGAAAAGGAAACATTCATGGTTCCATTACTACCTCTTATGAAGATTATTTCCCTACCGGCGTTTATGGCAAAAAAATAGTTTCGGCAGCAGGCTGTGAGTCACGAATAGAAACATACGGATACGATAATACGCAACGTTTTGTAACAAGTATGAAAAATCCTGATTTTACAAACCTCGAAACGAAATTTTCTTATGATCCTAGAACAGGAAGCAAAACATCCGAAACTGGCGTAAATGGGCTAACCACGAACTATAATTACGATGCTTTTGGAAATCTTAGACGGATTAACTATCCTGATGGTACACAAACGAATATTTCAACACATTGGCACAACGCTTCACATCCATCTAATGCTCGCTATTATACTAAAACCACTTCAACCGGAAAACCAACTTTAGAGGTTTATTATGATATTTTAGGGCGGGAAGTGTGTCGCTTGGATGATGGTAACTATATTGATACTGAATATAATAGCAAAGGTCAAGTGAAAAGAACTTCTTATCCGTTCAATACAACTAATGCACAGGAAAAAATTTGGCATGAATATACCTACGATGCTTATGGAAGGATACGTACTGAAAAGGCGCCTTATACTAATCTATCTTATACTTACATTGAAAGTAAAGTAATTGTTATGGATAGCTTACGCAATAATGTGTCTTCATCGAAAGATTACGATGCCTTAGGAAGAATAATTAACGCTACCGATAACAATGGAAGCATTGTTGGATATACTTATGAAATTACCGCTGACAGACAGCACGAAACCTATATAACCACTCATAATGGTATTACTACAATCTTGTCCGATTTGTGGGGCAATCGCCTCTCTATTGAAGAACCCAATGCAGGAAAGATTACTTCTAAATACAACGGTTTTAATGAATTGATAGAACAAAAAGATGCAAATAACAACATTACCAAATATCAATACGACAAATTAGGGCGGGTAACTCAAAAACAATATATAACTTCCGATACAACGCACAGAACGCTTACGTATGAATACGATAATTTTACCGCTACCCATAAAGGAAGAGGAAAGTTGCATCAAATAAAAATTAACAATGCAGGATCGGAAACTTTTACTTACGATAGTTTAAGCCGTTTACACCAACACACAAAGGTAGTTAGTGGAAAACAGTATACACACACCTATGCTTATACCGCAATAGGGCAATTAGCTACACTTACCTACCCAAACTCTTTTGCCGTAACCTATAACTATACGCCTACCGGAAAACTAAACGAAATCCGGCGTAGCGATGATAACAGCCTCATTTATAAAGTGAATGCACGAAACATGTATCATGCCCCCACCCGTTGCGAATACGGTAACGGCGTAGCCACCCACTATACTTATACTGCACACGGTTTACCCACCCGCATTCAAACCGGCAGCAAGAGAACAAGTATTCCTATTGGCGAAGCAGAAAGAGAAAAAATTATTGGTGAGCAGGCATATACGTTGGATAGCGCCATTTTAAATTATCGTTATACTTATAATGAACAGGGATTAATGAGTTCACGCTCTGAAAGTGTAATAAATCGTTCCGAGAGTTACACTTATGATAAATTAGACAGGTTAACCCAAATTAATTACGGCGCTATATGGCAAACGGAAAGAGTGCAAAATTTTTCCTACTGCTACAGTGGTAACATTGAAAGTAATTCCAGGTTGGGAAACTACTCGTATGGAGAGGTTGGTATAGATAAACCACACGCAGTAACCAAAATAACACCGGTAAACCATACTGTTATTCCTTTCAATAATTGCGATGTAACCTACAACTTCTTTAACCAGCCCACTCAAATTATTGAAGGAGATTACAAACTTGAGCTTTCTTACGGTGCCAACCAACAGCGCAATATGATGATAAGAAAAAAAGAGATTGCTACAGAGTCTATTCACTATTACATTAATAAACACTACGAAAGAGAGGTGGATTACACCACCGGCGCCGTTCGCGGCTATCATTACATTTACGGCGACAATGGCGTGGTGGCGTTGTATATTACGAATAGAGTCCACAGTACCGACACAGTTGGCGGCGGCACCGGTGAATTACCGGATTTGCCCGATTATACTATCGCTTCTACCGACAGCATGTACTACATTCACACCGACCATTTGGGCAGTTATTGTGCCATTACCAATGCCAACAAACAAGTGAGGCAGCGCAATTATTTTGACCCATGGGGAAATTATCTGATACGATACCCGCAACCTATTTCAGACACCAGTATCTACGAAGAACCGCAACGAGGAGAGCCCTTGAATACCTTTACACTTACCTATCGTGGGTTTACAGGACACGAACACTATCCCTTTTTCAAGATCATTAATATGAATGGGCGGTTGTATGACCCTATAATCGGCAGGTTCTTTTCGCCGGATAAGTACGTGGCGAATAGTAGTTTTACGCAGGATTTTAATAGGTATAGTTATGCAAGAAATAATCCACTAATGTATGTGGACCCAACAGGGGATTTTATTTGGTTCTTTCCCACTTTTAGTTGGAGTGCACAAGGCGGGTTAAGTGTAGGATTTACTTTTGGTGTAGGCATACCGGGAGTACTTAGTGCAAGCGCTAATGTTGGATATAATCTTTCCAACAACGATTTTTCTGCCAGTGTGGGAGTTACAGCAGCATTTAATACAGTTTATGCTTCATATTCTACACAGAGCGGATTTAGCCTTGGATGGACTGCAGGGCTGAGTTCGTATGCAGGACTTCCATTTAGTTCAAACATAGCTACTATAGGGGTTAATTGGAATGTCACAAACGATGTACTTAGTGCCAATATATCAGCTGCCCAGTGGCAAGAAGGGCGAGGGTGGTCTTTTAATCCCTCTTTCTCGGCTGCCATACTTCCGCAACAATTTTCAAATTTGGTGAGAGGGCAAGGGTTTAGAGACCATGATCAAGTTTTAAGTCGTTTTGTAGCAGGCGGGCAACAGCAAAGGGCTTTGAAGTATTTTGGATTTAGAGGAACGTATGATCCAAATCACGAATGGTTTAAAAATAATCCAGACCCTGCAATAACTGATCGGAAAGGAAATATTTTCTATAATAGTACAGCATTTGAGCAAAATTATGACTTCTTGGCATTAAATGCGTATCATGAATTAGATCATAGTCAAAGAATCCGTTCAGGAAGAACATCAGGAATGGATTCATACGAAGAGTGGCATGCCTGGATGAGCAATTATAGAAATCAGGGGCTATATCCTAACTATGGTGAAAGTAATAATATTAATATGATAAATTTAATCCATCGTCACGGGATGGGAGCCGGTGTATATCCATGGGTAGACACACCTCCTTTTTCTTCTGCCTGGTGGCATTTTATTTATAGAATTCCAAGATTATGGTAAGATTTTTGTCATTTATTATAATGTTATTTCTTACATCACCTTTATTGGGTCAAATTAATTGCGATACTATTGGCCCTCGTTGGTATGACCCTCCAATGTACACCGCTGATGATAAATGGAGTAAGTTAGGTGAGTTTTTTGCTGCAAATCTAATTTATCCTGAAACAGCAATAGAAGATAAAATAGAAGGGATGGTATTTGTTCAATTTTGGATAGATAGTAATGGTTATACTAGTAAACATACAATTTATCAAGGCATTAGACAAGATTTGGATGATGAAGCTTTACGTGTTGTCAGACTTGTTAGATTTGAGATTCCTGCGAAAAGTCTTATAGGAGGACAGCCCATTGGTGTATGTTTCCAACTTCCTGTCACATTTAGATTGAATGATCCGGAGTTTTTGTTTTATAAGCAATCGGAGAAGATTAAGCCTAAATCTAAAAAGAGATGCACTCGAAGTGGTAATCCGTAACTTATCAAATTCCAAGTCTATTGTAACCCATTAATAAAAAAATAGAATATGAAACAGAATAAAAATCTTATCCTTTTTTTAGTTATTGCCATTATAATTGTCGGGAGCTTGTCAGCATGCGCTCCGCAAGTGGTTAAAAATGTTACTAAACGTTATCCTGCATTAGATAGTTCTACCAAAGTTATAATAATAAACGTCGGTGAGACTATTCCTTTTAAATATGAGGAGTTAGGTTCAGTTAAATTAGGGGATGCAGGAATGACCGGCAAATCAAAGTGCACTTATGAAGTATTGCTTGCTATTGCAATAGAAGAAGCTCGAAAAGTAGGCGGGAATGCTATAAAAATAGTAGAACACACACTTCCTCGTGTTGAAAGTTACGGATTGGGGATTGTTTATCACCAATGTCATAGTTTATTTGTCTTGATTTTAAAAACAAACGAAGTATTAAAAGAATAAAGAGGTAAAAATGAATTTCAAAAATAGAACACCTGCAAAGTGAACACTAAACACTACTTATTAAGAATTTTAACTTTCACAATAATTGTAAAAAACCGATTTACAGAATATTAATAACGCTAACATTAATTAATCAATAATATTATGAATTACATTAACAAAACATTATTATCCTTTATTTGTTTATGGATATTTGTTCCTTGCGGAATAAGTCAAAATAATCCAGAAAAAAAGAAGTCATCTATCAAACCTTTCTACTCAGTTGAAGTTAATTTTGGAATATCTACATGTAAGGAAGTGGACTATACTACTTATTCCTATCATATATTTATTGCAAATGGCAATGCTAAGTTGGCTTATCAAACTTTAGTTTATGGAGCAAGTTTTGTCGGTGGAATTGAGTTAGCGCATTATTTTAAAGTAGGCTTGGGTTTAGGCTATTTATATTATAAACAAAATGATAATCGTATTCCTTATTCATACCAGTTACTGCCTAATTCAATAATTACACATGGATTGCCCTTGTTTTTGTATTTACGAAGCGATTTTTTGGATAAAAAAATCTCTCCTTATATGGATCTTAAAATTGGCAATAATTTTCTTATCACAAAAGAAACGCTAGATCTTTATGACGCTATGGTTATGCTTTTAGTAGATGACTATGGAGAATTCAGGTTAAAAAACGGCTTATTTTTAGCTTCAAATATAGGTATGGCTTTTAAGATAAAAACTAAAAGTATTATAAATGTATCCGTAGGGTATCGGTACATTTCAAGAAGTTACGATATGCTTTATTATATTGATCCTATTTTTGATAAGCAAGAATATCAAAAAACAGAATTCATCACTGTAGATCATCAGTTTTTACTAAACGTCGGGATATCGTTTTAACTATTATGATTAAGTGTAAGTATCTCTGTTCGCCTGAGGTTGCGATGCTGTTGTTCGGCGGCGGTTCCGACCACCGCCGCGCTATCAAAATAGGTTCTACCTGTTTAACAAAAAATAAAAAAAATGTTATTTTCGCGAACATTATTTGCTATGGACTTGTTATAAGATTATTTAAGAGATGGATAACTGTTGTTTGAAAATAAGACAGATAGAATCTGCCAAAATAATGCGACGGCGGTCGGAACCGCCGCCGAACGGGGGAAAATACAAAGTGAAGTATTTGTCGGAAGCGCCTGTAAAAACTGCTCAAATCTATCTTGATGAACCTGTTTACAGTGAAGATGTTAATATTGAAAAAGAGAAAGAGCGTATTTTAGAAACGTACAAATAGTAATTGTGATGAAAAAGAATTTAAAAATATTATTTGTAATCATTGCAGTATTATCACATTCATGTTCGGTTTTTGTTGGTACAAAAACGTTATACACAGCACGTAATATTGAAAAGATTAATACATGGGGATACACAAATTTAGAAAATGACAATACGCTTTCTACAATTTATCCGCGAACCCATGCGGTTTTTACTTCAACTATTGTAGAAACATTTGCCAAGCATTCTTTAGAAGCTCCGACAGAAGTTTCCGCTAATCTTTCATTTGAAAACCCTGATATTGTTCAAATAATCTCTATATGCGAAGAAAATAATTTAGATGGTTTACTGCTCTCAAAACTAACATTTGTTAACGTCACCTATTATATCAATTTCGTTCCTGTATTTGATAATATAGATACTGAAGTGGAAATGAAACTGTTTACTAAGGAGGGAAAAGTAGTTGCCATAACGCGCCATAATACACATAAAGGAAGCGATTATATGATGCCTCCAACTACGGAAAGAACCATTCATGATGCTACGGCGCGTGCATTAAAGAAAATTATCAAAATCGTGAACAAGAAATAGGCAAATTAATTACTAAAATCTTAAAAAATGAATACAAAACGCTATCTAACAACAATTTTAACCTTCGTGGCAATTTTTCTATCCGGTTTTTCGAGTAATGCTCAAAATGCTTCTGATACCATTAGAGCAGTAAAAAAGGGGCTTGGCTACATTTATTATAAAGATAACCAAATGCTAAACTTTAAACAAGCAATGCATTTAACCGCTTCAAACCCTGAGGCTTTTAGGCTTTTGGAAAAATCTAACAGTATGCGAAATGCTGGCTATATTTTTGCTGCTATCGGCGGCAGTTGTGTAGGTTATTCGTTAGGATATGCTTTAGGAACTGCCATGTTCGGTAATACAATGAACAAAGGTTTATTTTTCGCTACTTTAGGAACAGGGGCTGTTTTAATAGGTGTTGGAATTGGTTTTGAGGTAGGAGCAAATAACAAAGCCAAAGCCGGAATAGATCTTTTTAATAATGCAATAAAGCAAAGTAATAATGCAAATTTAGATTTAGGTTTTTCGCCCAGCGGGATGATTTTAAGATTGAATTTTTGATAATAACACGACAAACATTATTTAACAGCCTTAACCTTAAAAATATGACAAGAGCACTATTAGTATTTTTTATCAGTTTTTTATGTATGGGCGTTTTCGCTTAGGCAGAAGTTATTCAAGTAGATACTATTAATAATACTGCTGCCATCATACCGTTGCCTGTAAAAGAGCCACCTCAGTTTAACTCTTTAGTAAAATTCAAACCACTGGCTACAATACTCGGAGCTGCTCTTGGCATATTCAATTTTGAAATAGCTGTTGTTCATTACGTGGCTCCAAAAATTGGAATTCCTGTTGAAGTTCAATTTGCAACAGGGCATGGGGCTTATGGAGTAGCTTTTTTAAGTGGTATTGAAGCTGTGCCTGCTATACACAGAGAAAAAAGCGGCTTGTTTTTAGATTTATTAGTAGGAGGTATGTTTATATCAGCAGGCAATTTGGGATTTTGTACTACAGCACATATAGGTTATCAATTGGTTACAAAAACAGGATTTGTGTTAAACCCTGCCATCGGTATCAAATACGACACAATAGAAAACATACCCGGCTTACATTTTAAGATTGATATTGGTTTCGCAATAAGAAAAAGATAACAATGCAATGCTGCTGTTCGGTGGCGGTTCCGACCGCCGCCGCGCTATCAAACCAGGTTTTACCTGATTAACCTGTAAGTGTCCCCAAAAATCCTATAGTTTTAAAACATAATTACCAACACCTAATAAAAAATGAATCCAAAGCACTACCTAACAACAATTCTAGTCTTCACCACATTTCTTTTACTCCATTGTTCTGTAAAATCTCAAAACAACTCAGATACAATAACAATAGTAAAAAAAAGGAGCCGGCGTCAATTATTACTATCAAGAAGGAAATGTGCTAAATTTTAAGCAATTAATGGATTTTACCAAAGAAGATGAAATGGCATACAAGTTTATGCGGCAAGCTCACAATTTACGCATTGCAAGTATAGGTTTTTATACACCGGCTGCGTTTTTTATTGGTTTTTCGGTGGGATATATTATAACAGGAACAATTTTTAATACCGTTGACATGAATATACTTTTATTTTCTGCAGGAATAGGTGGCGGCTTATTGATTGGTGGAGGTATTTGTACATTATTGGCAAATGCGAAAATACTAAAAGGAGTAAAGGTTTTTAATAACTCTGTAAGGCAAAATGATAATGCAAGTTTAGATTTAGGTTTTTCGCCTGGCGGAGTAATGTTAAGATTGAATTTTTAATTCAATCTGTCTATACAACCCCTCAACCTCCCCATTATTCTCTAACAAAACATCCGCCTGCCGAATACACTCTGCAAGATTCTGTTTGTTAGGATCCTCTGAATTCATTTCCCGCTGCTCATTTGCCAAAAAAGTATCAAACGAAATATGATCGGTTTCCGATTGACGAGCAAAAATACGCTCGTACCTTATCTTAGGATCAGCATCTACCGCCCATAAAGTAAAATCATTCTTTGTACGCAACGAAGCAATTTCTCCGGGGGTTCGAATGCTTTCGATAACGGCATTCGCTCCGTTTTTCGCCGCTTCTTTGTATAATTCATCAATAATGTAAGAAGGAGAGTGTATATCGCGCAAGTTATTGGCTAACTTTACATAAGTATCCCGATTTAAAGGAAGGTTTTGCTTTTGAGCTTCTTGTACTAAATAATTACGCACAGAATAATGTTTAAAACCGTAGTTTTCAACTAAATAATCTACAATAGTTCCTTTTCCCGCACCAATGGTGCCTGTAATGCCGATGATTTTCATAATCTGAGATTTAATTTTAGTAAATTGGTGGTTAATGATTTAAATTTTTAAATAGCCTTTTGTTTAATTTTCAAAATCACTCTTTTAACTAAAGCATTCACTTCTACGGAAACATTCCAAAAATAAACGCTTAAAAATCCTATTCCTCCCAACACTATTGTGCGTGCCAATGCTTCAAAAACCGTAATCCAAACGGAAGGTTCAAAATATTGCATTACAACTTGAGTGATAGACTGTTTCCATATATAATCAACTCCAAATAATACCAAAATAATAATTAAAGTTTTAAGATGCGCCCAGGATAAAGGAGACACTTTTAACTTCCAGTATACTAAAGATAATACCATGGTGTGATAGATGAGATAAGAAGCCAGGGCAGCTAATGCAGCGCCGCTTATTCCAAAAATAGAAATGAATGTTACATTGAATACAAGCGCCGATACGGTGAGTATAAGAGTAAAAAAGAGAGAAAAGTAATAGTATTTTGAAAGGGCTAAAGTAGCTCCCCCAACTAATAAAGATGTATGAAGTAATATGGATATTCCTAAAAAGAAAACCACCCATTTTCCTGAAATAAAATTCTCTCCATTGGGAATAATTTGAAAAATCACGTTAATATTTGTCCAAATGGCAAATAAAATAGCAGATCCGACCAAAAATTGATGCAAGGACACTTTTTTTATTAAGCGATTGGTTGCGATAAGATCGTTATCTTTTAATGTTTGTGAAATATGCGGATTAGAAATGGCATTCAAGGAGCGGGAAGGTATTTCTATAGTGGTAGCCATGTTTTGTGCAATGACGTATATGCCGGCGAACGCCAAACCTAATTGGGAAGCAACAATAAATGAACCTAAATTAGGTATAATAGCTGTGGTTAAAGCCGAACCCATTAAAAAAAGTGTGTAATAGAGAAAATCCTTGCGTAAATGCTTAGCAATACTAAAATTGGGTTTTAAAGAAATGCATCGCAAAGAAAAAAGATACCCCAAATTGATGCATGCTGCTACGCCATAAGTGCCGCAAAGAGCAATGATCAATCCCGTTAACGAGATATAATGAAACGCAAACAGAAGATAAAATACTAGTAGCATAAGCCGGATTCCTATTTCTTTTACAAAAATCGGCACAACAATACGATGCAATACCACGGCATTGATTTCAAAAACGATTTGGTATAACATAAAGAACCCTAATGGAATAGTAAAGTATAAATAGTTTACCAATAGCGCTGATTCTTTGCTGAAAAAATCGGCTATAAAGTTCTTAAAAATCAAAAAAGCAGATAGATAGATAATAAAACCGATAAACGGAATAATTAAAGTCCAAAAGAAAAAACCATGATTTTTGCTTTCCGGATCTTTAAAATAAGGAAAAAAGCGCAATATAGACGAGTTGGTGCCAATTTGCGCAAGGCTCGCGAAAAGCACACCCACTCTTACAAATACTTGAGTTAAGCCAATCTCTTCCGGTGTAAGAAAACCGGTAAAGACAATAAAGCCGGTAAGCATACCCAAAGCTGCCCCGATATAATTTACAATGGTTCCCTTAATGCTCTGTCTTATAATAACTCCCATACTATTCGTTGATTTTGCTTACAGAGAAAGTAAAATGTTTTCTTAACCTGTTTTCTATCTTTTTTATGAAAAGAAAGTAAAGCGTGGTAGCTCCAAAAGCTACGCCAATGCTCAATAATTCATTTTTTGTGAAATAATAAGTAACAAACAATCCGACGGTTAACATCAAAAATGGGCACAGATAAGCAATCACTATAGCTTTTGCGCCCATTGATTTTTTTAGATGTATGTTTACAGCTTCTCCTACATGAAAAGCATCCGGCTCATGGGTAGGCACAGGAATAATCTCATCTCTTTTATTGGAAGTTAAACACGCGCTTTTTGCCTGACACGTTGCACAAGCTGCACTACGCTCAATTTCAACAAATAAAGTGTTGCCTGCGATCTCTTTTACCGTTCCTTTATGACAAATGTTATCCATATATATTCAATTTGATTCCTTTTACATAAATTCCATATGCACAACCTTCATATATTTATCCATCAACACTTTAGCTATACGTTGAATAATGTTTTTGCGAATTTCAACTTCAACGGGCAGCGACAAATCAAGATTATCGGCATTAATTTTGGTACCCACCAAAATATGAATTTCATCACTGTCTAATAACAGTTTACACATTTTATCTGCCGGTCCGTTTCCAAATTGGTAATTTGGAGTAATTACATTGGTTAATAGATAAATAACTTTACTTAAAGTTAAAACACCTTCGGTTACCAAATCAACACCATCCATTTTCGACATGGGAGGTAGTGTGTGATCCACTACGGGTTCATCTACGACCGTACGTTTCAATTCTCTTGAAATAATTTCGATAGTTGTGGCGCCGCTTATAATTTTTCTGCCGGAAAAAGAGCGCAAATTTTCAGCAAACTCAACATCCTTTTCAGGATTTAAAGGCGGACCGGAACAAATCATGGTACGGCGCGGTTCACGAAAATAGATCACTGCGCAGGAAATATCATCCTTAGGAACGTGCAAATCATTAGCAACTGCTTTTTTAACAATCTTTTCTGCCAACTCCGAAGCCGAAATCGAATAATTATGATTAATGATATTTCTAAGTTCTTCTCTTAAGTTATTCCTTCCCCAGCCGGTAACCAATCCTTTTCCTAGTCCGGATTGTGTGATGCCGTCGGAACAAAAAACAATTCTATCTTCCAATTGCGGGGTAAAAGTCGCCATATTCAAGTCTTGCAAGCGGCGGTCGGCGGCAGCATTTTCAAAATTCACTTTTTCCCAGTTGGGTTCCAATACTCTGCAACCACGCATCACAATGGTTTGCGGGTTATCGTATTCTAAAATGCTTGCTTCATTAGTGTCGCTATTCACATCCACAACGGTATAGGTGGCATAGCTGATTTTTCGTTCGCTACACACCGGCAATGCTTTCATGATGATCTCTGCAATGGTTTGAGCATTTTTGTGTTCAATAAACAAATTCAAGGCAATTGTGGCGGTTAAAGTGGCTAAAACATTGGCTTTCACACCGGAACCCATGCCATCGGAAAGCACGCACAACACACGGTTTTCTTCCGGAATACGCTTGGAAAGAAAAACGTCGCCACCAATATGCTCGCCGTGATGGTAGGTTTGGTAAAACCCGACTTCAACGTGATAGGTTTCAGCCATTTTTTGCAATTGTTAATATCTAAGAGTGCAAATAAACATAAAATCTTTGAAATGATGTTGCTTATTGTACATCACACAGCGTTTTCGCTCATTAATTCCTGTGCTGCTTTGCTAAATTCCGTGTAATCATTTACCTGCAATAACTTTCGTAGTTCTAACGGATTTAATTTCCAAAAAACGGCGAAATAGTGCCACAGTTCTTTTAATGAGGATAATGTGATTTTTTCGTTGGTTAATGTTAATAATATTTCGGAATATTCATTATAAAAATTGATGAAACGGATGGGTAGGGGCGCAGAATTTTGCGCTCCTACAGTAATTTGTTCCGCCAAAAACGGATTTTGCAATATGCCTCGCCCTAACATGAAATTTTCAATTTTTGGAAAACGTTTCCGCAGATGTACGAAAAAATCCACATCATTAATATCTCCGCTGTAAACAATTTTATGATTTGTGGTTTGATAAAAGGTTTCAAAAATATCTAAATGTACATTTCCCTCATATTGCTGTGTTCCTAATCTCGGGTGAATGCAAAGAAAATCAATAGGGTAGGAGGCAAGTTTTTGCAAGATTTCCAATCCCTCTTCCGGAGAATGCAAACCCAGACGCATTTTTAGCGAAAAGCGAGAGACAGTTTTTCTACAAACTTCACTTACTGTTTCTTCAACCAAATCTGAAAACGGCATTACGCCGCAGCCGCGTTTTTTGCGCACAATTTGGTTCATAGGACAGCCAATGTTCCAATTAAATTGCTTGTAACCAAATGTTTCGCTTAAAGCAACAATCGTTTCTTTAATATCATCAGGTTTGTTGCCCATTAATTGCGGAATGACGGGCAATACGGCATTATTTTCCGGAAACAGATCGCGGAGTTTTTTAGGGTTGAGTTTATCTTTAGGCTGTGCAGCAATAAACGGCGTTATAGCACAATCAATTCCATGAAAATGTTTGACAAAACAGTTTCTGAAGTTAAAATAAGTAATTCCATGTAGCGGGGCGAGCCAAAGTTTCATATGTATAACTGTTATTCTTCCCCAAAGTAATCCTTCAAGTACTCAATTTGCCGCCTGTCTCTTTTCGTTGGTCTTCCCACGCCGTGCTCTCTATACTCAAACGTAGTGCGCAACGATTTTACCCGGTTGTATTCTTCTTCAGGCGTTAAATCAACGTAATAATTGGGTACCAATGCAGCGTTCACTCTACTTTTCGGAGCATCAATTACCTGTACGGTTTTGTCTAATTGACCGATTTTAACGTTGTAAACCTCATCTGTTTTTACTTCTTTTGAAGGTTTGAGGTTTGTGCCGTTCATTTTTATTTTGCCGGCATTGCACGCATCGGTAGCCATGGAGCGTGTTTTAAACAGGCGCACGCTCCATAACCACTTGTCAATACGAATTTGCAGAGGTTTCATGCACAGGTTAGTTTTTGTGCACCATCATCTTTATTTTGTATTCCAATTCCTTCGCCTCTATTTTAGCTGCTTCAATTTTTTTAGAAAATTCGGCTTTTAACAAATCGGCGTTTTTAGAATTAGCAAAGAAGCCTAAATTGTTTTCCCACAATGCAATATCATCTTTCAATTGTTGCAGTTTATTAGACAAAAATCTACGCTCTTTATCTAAAATTTGATCTGCATTAGGGTTATTTAAAATGGTATCAATTTTTGATTTGAAGTTGCTGCGTTTTACATCTTCCATCGTCATTTTCAAATCTTGAAAACGATTGTTTACCACTTCTCTGAATTTGGCGTAAATTTTATCTTTCTCTTTACGAGGCACATGCCCTAACTCCATAAATTCACGTTGGTATGCTTTCATCGCTTCCATGTTCTCGTTTTTATCATCGGTGAAAACGTGCTCTTCAATTTTTTTAATCAACTCCTCTTTCTTCTGAAGATTTTCCGCTTCAATAGTTTGAGAATTAGAAAAATAATTAGCTTTGTTTTCAAAAAACTTGTCGCAAGCTGCCCGGAAACGTTTCCATACTATTTCCGAATTTTTACGTGCCGTAGGACCAATTTGCTTCCACTCGTTTTGAAGCGTAATTATTTCGTCGGTTGCTTTTTTCCAATCGTTTCTTAACGCAAGAGCTTCTGCTTGAATAGCTAATGTGAGCTTTTGATTGAAGTTTTGAAGCTGTTCGTTTTTAAGTTGCTGTAAATATTCTTTTTTCGAGGTAAAAAATTTATCCAAAGAGTTTTTAAAACGCTGCCAAATCTCTTCATTTAATTTTGCAGGCGCCGGTCCTAAAGTTTTCCAAACTTTCAACAATTCTGTGAGTTTATCGCTCACGGTATTGTTCTCTTTCAATGTTTTCGGCTCGGAAGCTACTAATTCTTCGGCTTGCTCACAAATAACTACTTTTGCATTATAGTTGTTTTGTTGTTCTTCTAATAATGAATCGTAATAATCTCTACGTCTTTTATTTAGCTGATCAGATGCGTTTTTGAAACGCTCCCAAACTTCCTCTTTTTTATCTTCAAGCACCGGACCAATTTCGCGCCACTCTTCATGAAGATGTTGTAATGCTTTGAATGATTTGCCGATGGAATCTTGCAGCAACAATTCCTCGGCTTGTTCACACAACTTGATTTTTTGCTCCAAGTTTTTCTTCAAATCTAATGTGCGTAATTCTTTGTTAATACGCAAAATATCAAAGAATTTTTCTACATAAAAATGGTAATGTTGCCATAAATTGGAAGACTCATTTTGTGGCACCGGACCAATTTCACGCCATTTTTCTTGAAACTCTTTAAACTTGTCGTTTAATATTTTCAAATTGGTTTCATTTTCCACCAACTCTTTTAATCCTTGAATAATCTGTTGTTTGGCTTCCAAATTCTTTTGTTTTACCAATTCTAAATTTTCAAGAAATCTCGCTTTGTTATCTTTATATACTTTTAATGCAGCATTAAATTTTGCCTCCCACTCCGAAGGAACATATTCAAACTCTTCTTTATTACCGCCCTCTTCAATAAATTTATCTAATGCTTCTTTTTTTAACTGTTTAATCTGATTTAAGATAGAGGCTTTAAGTACGCTTACCCGTTGTTTAATATGGTTAATGTTTTCATTGTTAACTACTTCTTGTAATTTTTCTATCAATTGTTCAAAAGAAAGGTCTGCATACTCTTTTTCAATCTCTTCGATAGATTCGGGTTCTTTTTCCGTTTCTTCGGCTACTAAGGTTTCATTGTCGTCTATTTCTTCGGCTAAGATTTCATGATCAGCGATTTCTTCAGCTAAATCTTTATTGTCAACGATTTCTACTACTAAAGTTTCTTTTCCGTCTTCAATAGGAGCTTCTTCTGCTAAAGTTTCATTTTTAGTAACTTCTTCTGTTGTAGCTTGTTTTTCTTCTTTAACAGGAATTTCTTCTTCTGTTTTTTCTTCTACAACTACTTCATTAGTTGCAGTTTCTGTTTCTTCTACCGGTGTTTCGGCAGGAGCGGGAAGTTCAGTTTCCGCATGGGGTTGGGCTTCTTCAGAAGCACCGGCATTCACCTCTTGATGTTGCAATTGCTCATCTTCCGGGTGTTGAAGGTTTTTTGGTTCCATAAAGATTTAAGGTTAAAATGTTTAAAGTGTGAGATTCCTCGCTACGCTCGGAATGACATCTCATTTCTTCATATCAAAAACAAGCAGTCATTCCGAATGGAGCGAAGCGAAATGAGGAATCTCGTAATTCATAATTCGTGATTTTTAATTTATGCAATAATTCGTGTTCCACAATTAGGATTTCCCAACTGTCCGGCTTCGGTGATAATACATTCTTTACCACCATATTCAACGAAGAAAATGGCAGCGCGAACTTTTGGCGCCATAGAGCCTTCGGCAAATTGTCCTTCTGCTAAATATTTTTTAGCTTCGGCAACGGTGATGGTATCTAAAGCTTTTTCGTTTTCTTTTCTAAAGTTAATATACACTTTAGGAATATCGGTTAAAATGTAAAACTCATCGGCTTTCATTTCTATTGCAGCGAGTGCGGAAGCTAAATCTTTGTCAATTACGGCTTCCATTCCTTTGCTGCCGTGTTGGTTGCGCACCACGGGAATACCGCCGCCGCCGCAAGTAATTACCACATAGCCTGAGGTTGCCAAACGTTGCACCACGTCAATATTGCTAATGTGTTTTGGGGTAGGGGAGGCTACTACTTTTCTCCAGCCGTTTCCTTTAGGGTCTTCTACGTATTTGGCGCCGGTTTCTGCGGCAAATTTATCCGCTTGTTCTTTTGTGTAGTAAGGACCTACCGGTTTTGTAGGATTTTGGAATGCCGGGTCATTCTCATCAACAACCACTTGAGTTACTAATGTAATAACATGTTTACGAATATTTTCTTTAAAGAAGATGTTACGGAAAGCCAATTCAATCATGTATCCGATAGAGCCTTGGGTTTCAGCCACGCAAGCATCCATAGGCATCTGTTCAATGCCGTACATTTTGGCGCCGGCGTCATGTTGCAACATCACGTTGCCCACTTGCGGTCCATTTCCATGACCAATCACTAAATCGCAATCTTGCTCATATAAACGATGCAGCGAAAGGCAAGTATCCATCACATTTTGAAGTTGTTCTTGATAAGTTCCTTTTTGACCGCTTCTGAGAATGGCATTTCCGCCGAACGCCACCATGGCAAGTTTTCTTCTTTGAATGTAAATCATAAGTATAAAGTTTAAGGTTTTAAATTTATTGCCGCCAGCTTTAACTGACGGATTTTTAAATAGGGGCACAAAAATATCAAAATTTGTATATGGTTTTTAATCCAACATTCCAAACACTCGCCTCAGTAAATCATTTGTTCGAGCAGATACATCGGTTCTTATCTTTACCTCTTCGTTACCGATCTTTAAAAAGACCGCATCTAAGGTTTTTTGTGTGGTGTAAAGAGACAGGTTTGTTTCAATGGGCTTCAGCAAACCTGGTACCAAACCAGCAGCTTGATTATAAACTCCGGTCAATTCTCTCCATACGTCTTGGGCGGAAGTATTCAACACTATTTTTTTGTTTAGTGCATCTTCAATCACTGAACGGCAAACATCACTCAAAGAATTGTATGTTTTTACTTGGAGATAATCGGTGGCGGCAATTTGATTAGAGGAGAAAAGAATAGATTGAGCATCCTGGATAGTCATACTTGTAATGGCGTCAATTACAATAGGAATAACGCCTTCTATGGATGCTTCTGCCGCACGGTTGAGTGTTAAAACTAACTGCTCCTCGAGTCTTTTAATTGTTGTGCCAAGTACCGATGATAATATAGGGTTTTTATACACTTGCATCACGAAATTTGCGGCATCTTCGGGTAACCCTATTTTTACAACTTCATCCAAAAGAAAACCGTTTTCAACACCCAACGTTCTCAAAGCATATTTAGAGCCAACTTCTAACGCCGATTTTAATCCGGCAGCTATTTCTGCTTGACTTGGTTGGATTTGATCGCAACTAAACAGTAGAGGAAAGGCTAAGAAAAGGGCGAGTTTTTTGATTGCATTCATACAATTTAAAGATTTAAAAATTTAATTGTAGAGACGCGGTATGCCGTGTCTCCATTCAAAGTGCAAAAATAACAATTCAATCATTCAATTTGCTTTTTGTGAATAAATAAAAGAATATGTAGTGCAATTTTTGAGTTAAATCATGTTAATTTGCAGCAAAAATTTCGGATGGAACAAACTATTATGGCCCCCTTGCAAGACAAGCTGTTTTCAAAAAAATGGATCTTATCCTATACATATTTGGTTTTTGGAACTTTTATTTTAGCTGTAGGGTACGCATTTTTTATGACACCCTATAAAATTATTCCGGGTGGAATTTATGGCATTTCTATTGTATTGCACTATAAATTAGGTTTCCCTGTCGGAATGGCAGCGCTATGTTTTAATTTGCCGCTCACTTTAATCGGGCTTAAAATTTTGGGACCTCGTTTTGGTGTAAAAACATTTATATGTTTTATTTTAACCGCCGTTTTTACCGACGGTTTGAGATATTTTATTGGAAATGACCCTTTAAACCTGCACGATGAAGTGCTGTTAGCCAGCATATTTGGTGGTGTGGTAATGGGCGTGGGCGTCGGGCTTATCTTTAAAGCACGCGCCTCCAGCGGCGGAAGCGATGTAATTGCCTCTATCTTATCAAAATACACTAAAATTCCATTGGGAACACAACTCATGATGGTGGATTCCATCATTGTAATATTCGGATTTCTCGTTTTTCAAGATTGGAAAATCCCATTATATTCGTGGCTAACCATTTTTATAATGGGAAAAGTGATTGATGTGATTTTAAACGGTTTTTCCGATGATAAAACCGTTTTCATCATTTCAGAAAAAAGTGAAGAGATTCGAAAAGCCATTATTTACGATTTGAAGCGCGGCGGCACCATTTTTGATGGCAAGGGAATGTACACACAAGAAAAAAAGGAAATTCTCTTTACTGTGGTTAACAGAAGAGAAGTTCCTGATTTGGTGCAATTTATTTTTAATATTGATCCTGGCGCTTTTATCTCTATTCAAGATGCGCATGAGATTATTGGGAAGGGGTTTAAGTCTATTGAGGAGAAGCTGAAGTAATGTTTTTCTCGCAAAGGCGCGAAGAAAAAAACTTTGCGCCTTTGCGAGAAAATAGTTACTCGTTAAGATACTTGTTAAAGAACCCCATCATACACCTATACAACTCCATCGTATTTTCCTCATGAGCAAAGCCATGTCCTTCGTTGTATTTTACCATGTAAGGGACTGTAAAACCTCTGTCACGTAGCTGAGTAACAATTTGGTCAGATTCATTGATATTAACGCGCGGGTCGTTCGCACCTTGTATCACAAATAAAGGCTTTTTAATTTTGTCAACATGATAAATCGGCGAAACTTCACGAGCAATTTCCGCTTCTACCGGATCATCAATGTCGTACCAAATTTCTTTTGCCATGTCTTTTAGTGGTTTCCAATATTCCGGAAATGAATTGAAAAAAGTAAAGATATTGGAAATGCCGACATAGTTTACGCCACATACATACAAATCGGGTGTTTTTACTAATCCCATTAAAGTGGCGTACCCACCGTGGCTTCCTCCATAGATAGCAATTTTATCCGGATTTACCCAACCTTGGTCAATAACATATTGAACACCATCCTCTATATCATCCATAACTTTGCGACCAATTTGCTTGAATCCGGCACGTAGAAACTCCTTGCCGTAACCGCCTGAAATTCGGAAATTAACTTGTAAAGTAGCATATCCGCGACTGGCAAAAAGTTGGGCTTCAGGATCAAATCCCCACGAATCGCGAAGACCTTGCGGACCACCGTGCGGAAGGACAATCAACGGTACCTTGTTGCCTTCTAAAGCAGCTTTCGGCAAGGTAATGTAACCGTGTATCGTAAGCCCGTCGCGGCTTTTAAAAGTAATCGGACGCATTTCCGCCATATCCTCTTCTTTCAATTGCGGCATCAAATCGTAAAGTAAAGTAAAATTCTTTGCTTTTGCATCGTATTGATAATAAGTTCCATAATGTTTGTCACTGGTAACGTAAATCAAAAATGTATTTTCATTATCATCGTAACCGGTAACATAAAACTCTTTATTAGGAAAGTTTTTTTCCATTTGTTGATGGAAATCTTTGTAAAAAGCGCTGACCGGAGCAATAGTAACTTTTTCGCCATTGTAAACAAAATAATCTATTTCATAATTTCGCTTGCGAGAACGAGACATGGAGCTCACGTCATAATCAGCATTAGAAAAAACTTCCTTAACGATTCTGCCATTTTTAAAATCATATAACACGATGCGGCTCTTATCACTGTCAAGATTGGTAACCACATAAATCTCATCCTCCTTGCCGGGATCATAATTAAAGCCGATAATCCAAAAAGAATCATTCCATCTCATTTTTTTTAATAATCGAAACTCTCCCGTAGTTAGATCTTTGTAATACATGTGATTTTCCACTCCATTAACTAACTTAGAATAAGCACGTAATTTTCCATCTTTATCAAAATCATAATCCTGTATCGGATTTTCAATGTCTTTGTTTTCAAATAGTTGTTCCAATTCTCCGGTTACAACATTTAGTTTATAAGGTTCGAATACTTGCTTGTTATTTTTATTCATCGAAATGATGATATAATCCTTTTGCTCTTTCAACATGTTGAGAATGTGAGCGCGTACATCATCAAAAGGCGTAAGGTCAAGCATATTACTTCCGTCGAGATTTGCAGCGAAAATGTGATAATTTTCATTGCCGCCTTTATCCATTACCCATATCAATCGTTCATCATTAATCCAACCATAACCACGAATTAACTCATCTCCTTCTTCAATAATTCGTTGAGACTTTCCGGTAGCAAGTTCCTTAATGTAAATATGCCGCTTATTATTTTCATCTTTTTCGCGGTACGACATGTATTTGCCATTTGGAGAAAGCTGAAATTCAGAAGCTTTGGGACGCGCAAAGTAGTCTTCCACTTTGTATTTGTAATTCCCTTTGTCGTAAGCAGCTAAAGCGCTTAGCTCTTCATCGGAAGAAGGAAGCGCCGTATTGCCCGGCAATTGGTATTCGATTTGTGCTTTTGCTGTCATCATACTTGCTAAAGCTATGATAACGACGATAATTGATTTTTTGTTCATAATGATAAATTTTAAGGTTATTTTTTTGTTTTATTTTTTTACAAACGATTTTGTTCATCACTTGCCGCTTCTCCTCTATATTTATTTTGAGTGGCATTAAAACGATAGGTAACAGAGAGATGAACGCCTTGAGTATTACTATTTTTATTTAGTCTAATGGCGATATTGTTTATCTGAGTATCCACTTTTTCCCTTTCGGTATTGAAAATGTCACTTCCTCGCAAGTTAATCCTTAACTTATTCTTAAAGAAAGATTTTGAGACATGAAAACCCATTTTAAAAACACCATGCACATAAAATATGGAATAGTTTCCCGAACTTACATACGAAACATCTGCGCCAATTTGCCAATTTTTAGGTAATGTGATGTTGTTTCCCATACTCATAAAAAATAGAGGAGTATTAAATGTGATTTCATTGTACTTGAGAAAGTTTTTTGAAACGCCTATTTGTAGATTTGGGTTCCAAATTTTAAAGAAAGTAGGGGAATATGAGATGGCTGCGGTAAGATTTTGGCTTTTATCCAAATTCACCGGTCGTAGTAATACAGTTTCATCCGAATATTGTTCGGGAATATCTAAAATACTGTTCTCATACATGTCGAAGTTGACCATTAGCGTAATGTCTTTCCACATAAACAAGCCCGATAGCGTATTAGCAATCATAGGTTTCAAGTATGGATTTCCGGCTTCATAAGTATATGGACTGTCGTACTGCATGCTATTGCGCAGTTGGTAATAACTTGGACGATAAATAGTACTTCTGTAGCTTAATGTTGCTGCTATTGAATGTTTTACATTATTATAACTTATGCCGACATTCGGAAATAAATTATGATATATCTTACTTTGGTCCTCTTCTTTTATTCCATTTGCGAAATAATTGAAATCCGTATTTTCGTAGCGAAGGCCAAGATCAGCAGAAAAGTTGCCAAAAGGGTAGCTAAAGGAAGCAAACGCAGCCAAAAGATTTTGTTTAGCAGTATTGTTGTTGGGAGACAAATTTTGTGCCTCTCCCTCATCATTTACTTTAAAATCCTGATGGTTATAGGTATAGGCATACTCACCTCCGTAATTCAATTTTCCGGCTTTTATGGGAGTAGCCATAACAAGCTTAGTGGCATACAAATAGTGATTTTGGTTGCTGTTGGTGGCTATGCTTTCCGTTATGTGATCATAATAATTTAGTACATTTTGACTGCCGGAGTTATTACCGATCCGAAAATCCATATCTAATTTTACCGTCAACCACTTAAATTGACCTAAATAAAGATATGAATTAACATAGTGTGCGTTTCTTTTATCATTTGTATTCCAATCGGATGCAAATGTTTCAATAAACTGATTGTTCCGGTAAACATCCATATTAGAAATTAACTCACCTTGAGCCAACGGAGTACTTGTTAATTCGTACTTTGCACCCACAGAATTGTCTTTTCCAAACAGGTAATTAAAGCCTAAATTAGAACGGATATTCATCCTGTGATAATCATGTTCACTATTTAATATTGTCAAAATCTGATCGTTAAAATGGGTATTTTGTTCTAAAATCATGTACGATTTATCCTTTGCCTGAGAAAAACGGAGCATCCCAAAAATATCTAAATTTTTCTTTCGATAATTCAAATTAACCAACTCACTGTGAGAAAATTTTCTGTCAACGTGAAGATTTCCTGTAACAGTGCCACTTAACCCTTCGCCTTGCGGTCTTACGGTTTCTATCTTAATCACCGACTGAACAGTAGCATCATATTCTGCTCCGGGACTTGTAATCACCGTAATTTTTTTAATATCGGCAGAGTTAATTTCCTGCAATTCGGTTATATCGCGAACCAAACGGTTGTTAACATATATCAAAGGCGTACCTTTTCCGAATACTGTAAAGTTTTCCCCATCCTGAGTTACTAAAGGTAGCTGTGTCAAAACCTCGTTTGCAGATCCAAGATTTTGCAACCAAGTATCTTGAATTTGGGTTGACATGCCTCCATCTTCAATTTTAAAGATTTTAGCAGTAGTTGCAACCACTGCTTCATTCAATAACTGTGAATTGGGAAATAGTGGTATTGCATCCACATTATTTTGCTGAACATCAATTATTTTAGATTCATAGCCTAAATAGTTAATGCGAAGTAAGTATTTATCCGTTTGCGGTAATTCTATATTGAAAGAGCCGTCTCTATCGGAGATTACACCTTTTACAAAAGTAGAGTCCATCGCTTTCAATAACACTACATTTACAAAAGGTAATGGCTCTTTTGAGTGTGCATCAACAAGCATGCCTGTAATATTTTGTGCTTGCAATGAGGTGCTTACGCAGAAAAGTATAAATAGTAACGCTTTAATTTTGTTCATAAAAGTTCAATTAAAGTTTTATAATTTTCCCCGAACCGGCAATGTTTTTAGAAATAACAGGATTCCCTTTGTATTTCACATCGCCACTTCCGGCAATGGTAACATCAAGTTTATCGGTAATGTGCGCCTCTATATCGCCACTTCCGGCTATATTGATATATAGTTGCGCTATTTCACAATCCAGAGCGTTCACCTTACCGCTTCCTACAATACCGATGTCGGCTTTTTGAATGTTTCCTTTAAGTTGTAGGTTTCCCGATCCGGCAATGCCTATTTCGCAATTTTCTATGTTCACCGGATATTGATTTGCAAAGAGTTTACCGCTTCCTGCAATTCCTATGCTTAATTTTTTTGAAGTAAATTCAGTGCAGAAATTAATGTTGGAACTTCCTGCAATTGAAATCTCATCAAGCTGTTCGGAAGACACAGTTAACAAACTTTTTGTTGGATTTAGGTGGATGTTTTTCTTGTGCTCTTCTTTTAATTTGATATGAAGCACATCTCTTTCTGTATAGATATCGTAATATTCCCAAAGATTGCTGTCAACGGTAAATTTTAAGTTTCCCGAATTTTGCGCCTGAAAATAGTTTACTTCTACATAAGTTTCAATCTCAATTTTTGAAAAATCAGAGATTCCTATAGACTTTGTAACTAATTCGCCGTCTCCTTTTTTGCTCTCTTTGTTAACGATGCTAAAACATGAGGTGAATAGAAGCGATACACTTATCGCAATAATGGTGATGATGTTAATTTTTTTCATAATGTTTTGATTTTTTTTGATTAATATAATTATACTTTAATTTAGATGAGATTTCTCGCTACGTTCGGAATGACGGCTCCTTTTCTCTTTATGACTGTTTGGGAGTGTCATTCCGAGCGTAGCGAAGAATTTCGTTCTAAAACCGTTTCACAATATCCTCCATCCCAATTCCCAGCAGTTTCATTGTTTTAAAAACTACCGGTAATTCTTCTTCAAAAAAACGTTCTTTCCGAAATTCGCGAATCTTGTCCGCGGCGTTGGGGGCTATGAAAAAACCAACGCCGCGCTTATTCACAAGAATCTCTTTATTTTCCAAAAATTCGTAAGAACGGGCTACCGTATTCGGGTTCACTTCTAAGGTTGCACCCAATTCACGCACCGATGGCGCACGGTCATCCGATTGCCACTTGTGAAGCAAAATCTGCTCACATGCCCAATCGGCAATTTGCATATAAATAGGTTGTGTTTCTTTAAAATTCATGTTAAACCTCCGTTTCTCTTAGACGTAAATAAGTTAATGAAAAGAAAAATAGAGCCAAAACAACGGGAATGAGGTAATAATAATTTTGCAGAAATACAAAATTGGCAATATCGATATTTATTGATTCGTCAGATAGAGAGCTTTTTCCAAAGACAACATAAATTAATCCTACAAAATAGAAGGCAATACCAAATAAGAAACCTATGGTAATAGCAAATGTTTTAATAAGGGCGCTCTTTTTAAAGTAAATAGAGCCAAAAAGAAAACCGGAAATTACAAAAGCATTCACTAAATAATCGCTAAAAGACCAAATATTCATTTTCAATATATCCATTCCGCTGAGTATGCTGCTGGATTCAAAGTAGATAAGCGGACGAATAAGAAAATGTCCTGTAAGTGCACCTGTAATTGCCAGTATGCGCAGTGCAATTCCGGCAGATAGAATAACTATTAAGGCGTGGGTAAATTTTTCACCGGTTGTTGTCGGCAAATTAAAAAAATGCATGCTATTGCTCCTTTTTAAAGAGGACTGAAAAAATGTGCCTGCTATCCAAAGCAGGAAAAAATAGGGGATACTCGGCGTTGCGCTCGGATACGAAGAAACAGTGAATCCAAAAGTAGCTATCCCGAATGTGATGATACCAAGAATGAGCAATGTTTTTTTATTTTCAATAAAATATGCTCTAAATAAATTGATTATGTGTATTATATTCATATTGACCTCCTCGTTTTTATTGGTTAATGTTTAATTCTTTGGTGTCGGAATGTTTAATGGCTTTCTTAACTTCGTATGTCTTAATGAAGAATAGAATGGTAGCGGCTGCTAAAAGAAGAGCAATTCCGGTAATTAAAACTTTATTGGTGTATTTTTTCATAACGTTTATTTTTTATTTAGGGTTAAAAATGTGTTGAATTTTCTCTTTATTGAGCATTACGGCATTAAAAAGAAGTTCAATGTCTAATTTTGTCTCTTTTTGAGCCGTATTTTCACGTACCACCATTTTGCCGCGCATATTATCTTCTTCATATAATATATGCGTTGCGTTTTCGGTGCCTTCCATTACTTCAAAAGTTAATTTTTCGGTGATGTTTTCTGCACTTTCGTTTAAGATAACTTTACCGGAATCAAGAATAATAATGGCGTCAATTAAACTGTGTAAATCGCGTACTTGGTGGGTAGAAATAATCACAATGCGATCTTCGGTGGCTACGGAAGCCATCAATTTGCGAAAAATGGTTTTGGAAGGAATATCCAACGCATTGGTCGGTTCATCCATAATTAAAATTTTGGTGTTGCAAGCTAAGGCGAACGAAATCATTATCTTCTTTTTTTGCCCAAACGACATTTTATCAATCTTATAATTTTGATGGTCTATTTCAAAAATATTCAGATATTCTTGAAATTGTTCATGGCTAAAATTGGGATAAAACGGAGCATACGCTTTTATAAATTCCTTTATTTTCAATGCCGGTGTGTACAATTCTTCCGGAAGAAAAGCAATTTCTTGCAACATTTCCGGTTTGCGCAATGCAGGGTTTTCATTTAATACCAAAGCGGAACCGTTTGAGATAAAACGCAATCCGCTTATCAATTTGAGGAGGGTGGTTTTGCCGGCGCCATTTTTGCCAAGTAAGCCGTAAATGTGCCCGCGGGACAATTCCAACGTAAGATTCTCGAAAAGCAAACGCTTTTTGGAATACCCGAAGTCGATGTTTTGTAGTTGAATCATAATATTTTAAATTTGTATTATTGGGTTAGTGTATTGGTGTATTAATACACTGCGAAAAAAGTATTTTTTTTAATATCTCGGATGTTTTTTAATAAAAAAAAGTGAAAAATATTTTAATGTATTGATTTATAGGAAAATATTTTTGTCTTGAACTGTGATTTTATTAAGATTTCCAAAATTTACAAGATTAAATTCATATAAAAATCATGTTAATCTTATTAAAATTATGGCTCAGACGTAAACTTTCCTATACTTTCGCAGTCTCTTACTCGTTAATTTAAATTGTAAAAATAAAAAATCACATTAATTACTTTAATTATGAAAAAGCAACTATTCTGTTTCGTAATGTTTTTAAGCACATTAGCTCTTTTTGCACAACCCGTTATTCAGTTTGACAACACCACTGTTGATTTTGGTAATATTAAAGAATCGGATGGAAAAGCTTCCCGGAAGTTTGAATTTACCAATACCGGCGATCAGGATCTTTTGATAACCAGCGTTAAACCGGGATGCGGCTGTACCGCTACCGATTATACAAAAACACCGGTAGCGCCCGGTCAAAGAGGTTTTATCACAGCAGCTTACGATCCTCATAATCGTCCGGGCAACTTTAATAAAAGCATCAAAGTAACCACAAATGAACCCAAATTTGATGAAGGTGCAAACGGTACTCCATACAGTATTTTTATTAAAGGAACAGTAGAAAAAAAACCACCATCAAAGTATGAAACTGCCGGTTATAAAAACGGCTCAGGAGAAATTAGAATAAAAGATAATAATGTAAAACTCGATTTGCTAAATACTGAAAACAAATCATTTGTAATTCAAGTTATGAACTTTTCAGAAAAAGAATCTACGTTTACACCCATGAAATTGCCTGCTTATATTACCGTAGAAAACCAAACCTTAAAACCCAACGAAGAAATAGAAGTTACTTTCAAATATGATGCAGCAAAAAAAGGAGAAGTAGGCGTTTATAGAGAGACGATTACCATCCAAACGCAAGACCCGGTTGAACCCAATATTACGCTTTTTGTTGATGTTACAATTAGAGAAGATTTTTCAAAATTGACCCCCAAACAGTTGCAAGATGCGCCTAAAGCTCATTTGGATGAACTTACGGTAAATTTTGGGAAAGTAGAGAAAAATACAAATCCGACGTTACAAGTAAAACTTCATAATAATGGTAAAAATACATTACATATCAGGCAGTTAAAAGCATCCAATACGATATTTGCTGTGGTTTCCGATAAAAATGAGATACCGAAAGGAGATTTTGCCACTTTAACAGTTACGTTAAACTCAAGAAATAGAAGAGGAAAGCAAAATGCTACCATTGATATTATTACTAATGATCCGGCAAATTCACAATTTGTACTAAATTGTACAGGAGAAATATCACAATAATTGCCAATCGGCTAATTTCATATCATCTGCCTCTAATATAGCGAGGTAATTCAAGTAACGGGAGGAAGGTATTTTGCCTTCCTCTACTGCTTTTTTTACGGCGCAATTGGGCTCATTTACGTGCCGGCAATCATTAAAACGGCATTGATTGTTATACTCTCTGATTTCCGGAAAATAGTCTCTGATCTCCTCTTTGGAATATTGAATCAGTCCAAATTCTTTGATGCCCGGAGTGTCAATAATAAATCCGCCTTGAGAAAGCGGAAACATTTGTGCAAAAGTAGTGGTATGCTTTCCTTTGCTGTGAAATTGCGAAATTTCACCTACCTTCAAGTTCAATTCAGGATCAATAGCGTTGATAATGGCTGATTTACCCACACCGGAGTGCCCGCTGAAAAGAGAAACTTTATCTTTCATCCTTTGTTCAATGAGGTTTATACCTTCATTTTTTAGTACGGAAGTCTGAATTACATCATAGCCAATAGATTTATAGAGTTGAGTAAGTTCATCTATCTTTTTCAATTCTTTCGCTGCATAAATATCCATTTTGTTAAAAACAATACAAACCGGAATGCGAAAACCTTCGCAAGCTACTAAAAATCTATCAATGAAACCCAACGAAGTGCGTGGTTCTTTTAAAGTTACCACCAAAAAAGCCTGATCAATGTTGGCAGCAATTAAATGATTGATTTTTGAAAGTTTTGTTGATTTCCTATCAATATAATTTTTGCGTTTTTCAATTTGTGTAATGTATCCGGTGTTATCTTTCTCTAAATCAAATACAACGTGATCGCCCACTACGGCAGGATTAGTATTTTTGCTTCCATCAATTCTAAATTTACCGCGCAATCTGCATGGAATGAGTTCGCCTGTTTCAGTACGCACATCGTACCAAAGTCCTGTTGATCTTGTGATGACTCCTTGCATAATTCGCAACTCTTTTTATTTTTGCGGCAAAAATATTAAAATCATGTATGTTAATAATGTTTTCTCTCGCGAATTTCTCATTTGCGGCTATGATGTGGATCACAATTGCCGTATTGTCATTTCAAAATTATTAAGTATGATGCACGAAACGGCGTGGTCGCACGTGAGTTACCTGAAAAAAGGATGGCGAGAGTTGCAAGAGGAAGGTTTGTTTTGGGCATTGGCAAAATTGCATCTAAAAATTCACAAACTACCGAAATGGAATGACAAAATCCGCATTGACACGTGGGCAAAAGAACGCGAATCCATCATGTTTTTGAGAGATTACGAAGTGTTTAGCGAAACCGGCGAATTGCTTTGTTGCGCCATTTCCGAATGGATGTTGGTAGACTATCACGCCAATAAAATTGTTCGTTTAGAAAAATTGAATACGCATTTAGATTATCCGAGAGACAGAATGGCGTTTGAAGGTCGTGTGCCGCGCGTACCGCGTTTGGATTTTCCTGAAAATCCTGTTTTTTACACCGCAGTTTTATCGGATTTAGATATGAATCAACATGTTAATAATGCAAGTTATGTGCGTTGGGTCATTGACCGGTTTTCATACGATTTTTATAATCAACATCAAATAAAAGAAGTGGTGATTAATTATACGAACCAATTGAAACCGGGAGAGAAGTATTGTATTGCGATGCAAGAAACAGAATCTGAAAATTTCAATGCAACGCTTTATAATGAAGAGCAAAAAGAGGTTTGTAAAGTGTTATTGAGTGTATGAAAAAAAATGTATTTTTGCACCCCTTAAAAAACAGGATAAGTTTTATTAAAAATCAATAACAAAAATGGCAAATCACAAATCGGCAAAGAAAAGAATTAGAGCCAATAACAGTAAAAGATTAGCGAACCGCTATTTCGCAAGAACAATGCGTAATGCCTTAAAAGACATTAGATTAACATCCGAGAAAGATGCAGCTGAAGGCAAACTTCCGAAAGTAACTTCTTTAATTGACAAGTTAGTGAAAAAAGGAATTATTCACAAAAATAAGGCTGCGAATTTGAAGTCAGGTTTAGCGGTAAAAATTAACAATTTATAGTTTTTTACAACTAATAAAGCGAGGCTTATCGTTTATATCGTTCCAAGGTTCAATCTCTTTGAAACCTGTTCTCGCAAGCATCGCCGATAGTTCTGAATGAAATTTCTCATGAGTTTCAAAATATAAAACTCCTCCTTCACGGAGGAGTTTTTTTGCAATATATGCTATTTTTTCGTAAAAAATAAGAGGATTTTCGTCCGGTACAAAAAGTGCCATGTCCGGTTCATAATCTGTTACATTTTTATGCAAATTACTTCGTTCACTTTGCGGAATATAAGGTGGATTAGAAACAATAACATCCAAATTGTTAGGAAGGAGCACAATATTATCTTCCAAAATATTGTGGTGCAAAAAAGTAATCTTTACGTTATGATGCACTGCATTTTTCTTTGCTGTTTCGAGTGCGTCTTTTGAGATGTCTGTTGCCCAAATAGCCACATTTTTAAGATTTTTTGCCAACGCAATGGCGATGGCGCCGCTGCCGGTGGCGAGATCGAGAATTTTATATAAATTACCCCGTCCGGCTTTGCCGGGCACCTCTTCAAAATTTGCAGGGGATTCTCTCCCTTCTTCTTTCTCCCTTCTCCTTTCTCCTTTTAAAATCACTGCAATTAACTCCTCAGTTTCCGGTCGTGGAATAAGTACAGACGAATTTACGTTCAGTTGCAAGTTGTAAAAAATAGCTTTCCCTATTACATATTGTATAGGAGCTCCATTGGCAAGCGCCTCCAAATCACCGCTTATCGCACACCGCTCATCGCTCAATCGTAGTTCAGGATCCAAAAAATACTGATGTTTTTTTATATCAAATTTATTTTCAATATAAACAAAAAAGATAGCATCAATTTCCCGCTTATCGTAGAGTGAAGATAATTTTGAATGAAAGAACTCTCGTAATGTTGAAATTTTCACACTAATTTCCTACATCAGACATATACTTAATTCGCATGATACGAATCTCTTCCAAATTAAAATCGTCTTCCCCCAAAGTATCTAAGGCTAATAGTGCAGAATCGGTCTCCGCTTCGGAAAAATAGTCTAAAATATCTTCTTGATGATATTTTTCAATAGTATCATCGATGTAATAGTCAATGTCTATTTTTGTTCCGGAAGCTACAATACTTTCAATTTCCGTTAAAAGTTCGTTCATTTCTAATCCTTTGGCGTGTGCAATATCTTCAAAATTTAGTTTTCTATCAATGCTTTGAATGATAAATACTTTGATTGCAGATTTTTTAACGATAGATTTTACAATAAAGTCTTGTGGTCTATCAATCTCATTTTCTTCAACGTATTGTTTTATTAAATCGGCAAATGGTTTACCGTATTTTTGTGCTTTCCCTACACCAACGCCGGTAATGTTCACCATTTCCTCAATAGTAGTAGGATATTGGATACACATATCTTCCAAAGATGGATCTTGGAAAATAATAAATGGCGGCAAGTTTTCTTTAACAGAGATTGATTTGCGTAAATCTTTTAGCATGGCAAACAGCGTAGCGTCGGTAGCCTCACCTTTCACCGGCATCATGTCATCCATATCTACATCATCCTCATCGTCATCCGATTTGGCTTTGTGTGGTTTTTGTACATATAATGTATATGGATTGGTCAAATATTTTTCACCTTTTGGCGTAATTTTTAGCAGGCCATAGTTTTCAATATCTTTATAGATAAGCTCTTCAAAAATAGCTACGCGAATAACGCTTCCCCAAAATTTGGCATCAAACTCTTCGCCTTCGCCAAATTGTTTTAATTTATTATGTTTAAATTTGACAATGGTGGTTGTTTTTTCGCCGGTGATTATATCAATAATATGAATATCAACAAATTGTTGTTTAACCTCTTTAATTACCTCAACCACTAATTGCACTTGTTCGGTAGCATTCATTTTTGGTTTTGGGTGCAAACATACGTCACAACAACCGCAATTATCTTTTTCGTAAATCTCTCCGAAATAATGTAATATGTGCCTTCTCCTGCAGTTGGTTGACTCTGCATACGAAGCAGTTTCTGCCAATAATTGTTTTACCATTTCCTGCTCTGCTACCGATTTTTTGGTAGAGAATTTTTCTAATTTGTACAGATCTTTAATGTCGTAAAAAGCAATGCACAGCCCTTCGCCGTCATCACGTCCGGCGCGTCCGGTTTCTTGATAATATCCTTCCAAGCTTTTAGGCATATCATAGTGAATCACAAAACGCACATCCGGTTTGTCAATTCCCATTCCAAAAGCGATGGTAGCAACAATAATTTCAACATCTTCCATCAAGAATGCATCTTGGTTATTTACACGCATTTGTGATTCAAGACCGGCATGATAAGGAAGCGCACGAATTTGATTGGCTTGCAAAAACGCGGCTAATTCTTCTACCTTTTTCCTGCTCAAACAATAGATAATTCCGGATTTTCCATTATGGCTTTTAACAAACTTAACGATCTCTTTGTCAATCTCTTTTGTTTTTTCTCGAATCTCGTAATAAAGATTTGGACGGTTAAAGGAAGAGATAAAAACTTCTGCTTTGTCAATGCCTAAGTTTTTTTGGATATCGCTTTGCACTTTAGGTGTTGCGGTTGCAGTGAGTGCGATTACAGGCACTCTTTTGTTAATTCTGTCAATGGTTTCCCTTATTCTTCTGTACTCAGGTCTAAAATCATGTCCCCATTCGGAGATACAATGCGCTTCATCTATGGCGAAGAAAGAGATTTGTATATCTTGGAAGAAATCTACGTTTTCTTCTTTGGTTAATGTCTCGGGGGCAACATAAAGGAGCTTAGTTTTGCCCTTTAATAAATCATCTTTTACTGCTCTTATTTCCGGTTTTGACAAAGAAGAATTCAAAAAATGCGCGATACCTAATTCGGTTCCGAAATTTCGGAGGGCATCTACTTGGTTTTTCATTAGGGCAATTAATGGAGAAACAATAATTGCCGTTCCTTCACAAACCAACGCCGGTAACTGGTAACATAGAGATTTACCACCGCCGGTAGGCATGATAACAAAACAATCTTTGCCTTTTAATAATGATTTGATCACCTTAAGCTGGTCGCCTTTAAACGAATTAAATCCAAAAACTTTTTTTAATGTGCTTTGGATGTCTTTATCCGATACTGCTTGCATACTCATTTTCTCAATCTTTCAATTTAGTTTTTAATAAATATTTGCTCTCGTTCAACGATTTCATAAAACAAAATTATAAAAAAAACAATGTTTTTGTATGAAATGCCGTTTTTTTTGTTGAATTTATGCTAAAGCACTAAAAATAAGTGAGATATTTTTCGTTTTCCGAGTGTTTATTTATGATAAAACAAGAATTAGCATTTTGTTTTTATTATTTTTGCCAAAATTATCCGAATATGAAATACATAGGCGCGCATGTAAGTGCAGAAGGCGGCGTAGAAAACGCCCCATTAAATGCAAAAACGATTGGAGCTACCGCTTTTGCTTTTTTTACTAAAAATCAACGTCGTTGGGAGTCTCCGCCTTTATCAGCTAAAAGTATTGCGCTTTTTAAAGAAAATTGCGCAAAAAACGGCTTTACTGCGGCACAAATTCTTCCGCATGATAGCTATTTGATTAATTTAGGGCATCCGGATAAGGATGCTTTGGAAAAATCACGTAAGGCGTTTCTTGATGAAATGTTACGTGTGCAACATTTGGGACTTTCATTGCTGGACTTTCATCCCGGAAGTCATTTAAATGCTATCTCTGTTGATGAATGTTTACATCGCATTGCCGAATCTATTAATTGGGCTTTAGATAAAACTCAGGGAGTAATTGCCACTATTGAGAATACTGCCGGACAAGGTACAAACTTGGGTTTTACTTTCGCACAATTAGCGCAAATTATTGATAAAGTTGAAGATAAAAACAGGGTAGGAGTGTGCATAGATACTTGCCATGCTTATGCCGCCGGCTATGATTTAAAAACGGAAGCCGGATACCAACAAACGTGGCGCGAGTTTGATGAAGTAGTAGGCGCTCATTATTTACGAGCTATTCACTTGAATGATCCCAAAAAAGGATTGGGAAGCCGGGTGGATCGTCATGAAAATATTGGGATGGGATTTTTGGGTAAAGAAGTATTTGCCAGAATGATGAAAGATCCGCGATTTGACAATATGCCTATTGTTTTAGAAACTCCCGATACGAGTAAATGGACGGAAGAGATTGCGTGGTTGAAAGCGGAGAGCAAATAATTCTCAAAAATACTACACTACCTCAAATCGATGTCGTTGATCCGAGCAACATCCGGGTTGTAGTAACGTAATCATTTCCAAGAAAATATCATCTTTGTTTTGCGAAGCTTCTATGCCGAACGTTTTCATTAGTTGTGCATAAAACTGATAATCATTCCAATGGAACGGACACGGGCGCACCACCTCGAAAGGCTGTGCCACTTTAAATGATGAAGTAAAACTTCCGCCTAATTCAATCGCAAAATTCATTGGGAGAATTAAATCTGCCAATGCGGTGGTTTCATTTTCAAAAACAGATTGTACGCAAATAAACTCCGCAGCTTCGATAAACTCTTTACTAAAAGGACGCTCGCCTACGATATTTTCTCCAAAAATAAACACGTTTTTTGCTTCTTTGTTTCCTAATAACGTACCGGGACAAATACCGTTGGTGGGCAAATTTTCTACGTTCCAAGTTTTCTTAACAAGTTCAATATAATCGCCTTCCCACTTTCTAAATCCGGGGCCATACTCGTTATGAATGCCCATGTCATATAAACCTTGCGTGTTGCAATCAGGTTTTAACAACATTAAACCGCAAAATGTTTTGCCTTGTTTTTCAGTTAATAACATGAGATTTTTAAGCTCACAGAAAGTGTTTAGATCGCCGCTTTTTTCTGAGAAAATAAACGCACACTCCGGCATATCGTAAATTTCTTTTACAAGTTGCATTATCCTTTCATTTGAAACATTGGCACGCTGCAATAACTCATTGTAATTTAATGATAGAATGTGTGTTTTGTATTCATTTAAATCCTGTGCTAATCCATCTACAAAAACTCCTTTTTCCAAGCCATTTTTCAAAATATAATAATTAACCGCCGTAACAAAAGCGTGATAATCATTGACATGCAATATATCATCTACACGATGAAATAATGAAGATGCTGTGTTTGTGGTAATCAATGTAACCGGCGTATGGTTTTCTATACGAGAATTTTGTACTAAATGGCTAATTACCGGATGTTCTTTTGCTAAATCCGTGCCGATAATGTAAATGCGTTTGGCACCGTGCAATTCGCCAATGGGCAAATTATCATTTTTATTTACGTTGAATGGTAATCGATTGCATTGCGTTTGACGCTGCATGTAATATGTTGATCCGATGGAATTGGTTTGCAAACAGGTACGCACCATTTTTTGAATAAGATACATTGATTCATTGGTGAGTTGCGGAGAAACGAGGACAGCGGTTTGCGGTGCACGGTTTGCGGTTTTTGTTTGGATGATTTTTATAACTTCTTCGATTGTAATGGGCTTTAAAGCACCATTTTCCCTTAATAACGGTTGAGTAATTCTATCTGTTCTATTGAAAATGCCGTAACCAAATTTTATGCCTCTATTAATTAACCCGTATTGATTTACAAAGCCATGATGCGATGTTGCTCCATAAATATTTCCTTTGTATACTAATAAATTAATTTCAAAACCTTCTGAGCCAAATGGATCTATAGCAGGTAGTTTTTGATACGGAAGCGGCAAAATCTTGTTCTTGAAATTTTCACGAAGAGCGCCGGTAGGGCAAGTGTCAATACACAAACCGCAGGCATCGCAACGACTTTCTTCCAACTTACCCTCCAAATTGGGGGTGACGTAAGTTTGCGAACCTCTTTTGAAAAATGCCCACGATTTATTCCCGGAGTATTCTTGACAAACACGCACACATCTGCCACACAGAATACACTTGTTGTTATCCAGTTCAATTTCAGGATGTTGGAAATTTACTTCAAATTTTTGGAATTTTCCTTTATACTTGTTTTGATCTACGCCGTAATCTGTGCAATATTTTTGTAATAAACAATCGTAAAATGCAGAACATCCACATTCTAAACAGCGATTAGCTTCTTGTTTTGCTAATGTTTCATCTTGGTATCCTAATTCAACTTCTTTAAAATTATGGCGTTCATTTTCCGAAAGCACCGGCATTTCATAACGCGCACAAGGCATGAAGCGATGTTCATAATCTTCAGTTACTTGCTTCTCGAAATTATCTTTTAAAGAAATGAATGGCTTTTGTTCTTCTTCAATTTTTGCGAATAGAAACTGTTCAATATATTTCGCTGCAGCTTTTCCGCCTGCAATGGCTTGAATAATATTGGTAGGTCCGGTAACGGCATCGCCTGCAGCAAATATTTTAGGAATGTTCATCTGCATGGTGGTTTCATTGGCATCCAATGTTTTCCATTTATTGAGCTGTAATGCTGAAGGTTGGAAATGTTGATTGATGTGTTCCAACACTTCATACTGAATTTTTTGTCCGGTAGCGGGCAGCACTAAATCGCACGGCAGGTCAAATTCACTACCCTCAATCGGCACGATGTTTGAACGACGCGAACCGGGCACTTTTTCAGCTTTCATTTTAATACACTTCAATCCGGTAAGTTCGCCTTTTTCGTTGTAATAAACGTCAACAGGTGCGGCAAGGAAGATATACTCTACGTCCTCCACTTTCGACTCATGAATTTCGATAGGATTAGCAGGCATATCGGCTTCAGTTCTGCGGTATAATACAATTACGTCTGTGCTACCGCAGC
>WQTS01000124.1 GCA_009786185.1 Bacteroidota bacterium | reverse complement strand
TTAATCCCTGGCTTTTATGCACTGTGATCGCCCAAGCCGTTTTGAGCGGATATTGCTCAAAAGTGCCCTCTTCATCTTCCAATAGTTCCTTTGTGTCGGGGTCAATAGTGTATTTCATGTTGCTCCACACAGCTTTTTCCACTACAATCGGATGCGTATCCTCTTTGCCCTGCGCTTCAATCCGGTTGTTTGCAATGTGTGTGATCACAGCAATTTTTCCATTGTAATAACGCTTTTCGGGAGAAAGATCATTTTTGACAAACATTACTTGAGCGCCTTTTTTCAATTCTAACTTTTCATCGGTAGGAAAAGAATATTCGGGAAAATTGCCTGTTATTTTTGCCTCATAAATATAATTCGTATCCTTTATTTTTTCTAATTTTTCCGTATTAATTCGCTGTGCCTGGTGATTGTGCGTTGTTAAAATAATATAACCGTCATCATTTCCCGGGTCAAACCCCGGTTGATACCTTTTATTCAATTCTTGCAATAAAAGATGGTCAATTTTATTTTCGCGAATACTATTTAACATGTTTATAAAAACCTCCTCCGTTTGACGAAATACGCTCTTCAATTCCACGCATAGATAAGATGTTTTTTTTAATGCCTGGCTATCAAAGAAAAACGGTGTTTCGTAATGTTCTTTCAATAAAATCCATTCCTCCTCTTTTACAACGGGCGCCAATTGTTGCAAATCGCCAATCATCAGCAGCTGAATGCCTCCGAAAGGAAGTTCATTCCGTCGGAAATGACGTAAAACATAATCTATGGCATCCAACAAATCTGCCCTTACCATACTTATTTCATCTATCACTAACAGATCGAAGCTACGCAAAATATTGATTTTCTCTTTACTAAAACGGAAAAATTCATTTGCCGGCTTTACTCCCGGAACAAACGGAGCAAAACTTAACTGAAAGAAAGAGTGAATAGTTACTCCTTTTGCATTGATGGCAGCAACGCCCGTTGGCGCCACCACAATCATCCTTTTAGGAGAATTTTCTCTGATATGATGCAAAAAGGTGGTTTTCCCTGTACCCGCCTTTCCTGTTAGAAACAAGTGCGAGTCGGTATACTTTAATAAATTGTTAGCAAGTTTGAGTTGCGGATTGGTTTCCATGAGATATTTGATTTGAAGCGGCAAATATACACATTGAAACGCCGTTTGTCAAGAGGATAGAGAAATTTTTGCGCGCCCGATTTAACGCAATCTATCCATACTTCGCACCAATGCCTCGTCTTTGGCAATCGCTTTTTTAGCCAAATATAATCCAACAGGTGGAATGAAGCAAATTAAAAAGACGTAATCATATTTTAAAGTGGCGTCGTAAAAATTTGGATTTTTCGGAAACACAAAATTCGGATAGATGTATAAAACGGTAAATATGGCTAACAAAATAATCAACATATTGAGCGATATGAGTGTTAGCTGAAGCTTTCGATTTTTATACAGAAACATCGTAATAAATGATAAAGCGGAGGTTGCAATGAGTAGCAGGGCGTTTCCTATCGTGCTTACTATAACCTCTTTTTCTGTTATCGTTTTAACGGAAAAGGCGCCATATTCAAAACATGGAACTCCTTCTATGGTAAATTTCCCGAAAGGGATGAGAAGCAGTACAAGGGTAACCAAGCCTGCGAAAAATAGATAAATGGTTTGTTTGCGTTGGATCATAATATGTGTTTTTTAATTATTTGGGCGCAAGATTTTGCGTATTAATTATTGATGGGCGCAAGATTTTGCGCCCCTACTAATCTTCGTTCATTACTTCTTCTAATTTTTTCCCAACCTCTTCCCAATCGTAATTCGCTTTTACGAATTGGTATCCGTTTTCAGCTATGGTGTGGTAAAAATCAGTATCGTTTAATAATTTTGAAACTGTTTCTACGTATTCATCTACGGTATTGCATATTAATAAGCTGTGATGATTTTGCGCACCTTCAATCGGTTTTCCGGCAAGAGGAGAAGTTACACAAGGTAGTTTCATAGCCATCGCTTCCAATAGTTTGTTTTGCAAGCCGGTACCTAATTGCATGGGTGCAATAAAAATCTTCGACTGCGCATAATACTCCGCCATTTCGTCCACCCAACCCGTAACCGTAATGTTTTCAGAGGCTAATGCTTTAATTGCCGGAGCCGGTGTAGCGCCGCAAATACATAGTTTCAAATGGGGAAATTTTACAAGAAGTTTTGGAAAAATGGATTTCACCAAAAATAAAACCGCATCTATATTGGGCGGGTATAACATGTTTCCGGCAAAAATCAAATCATATATTTTCTCTTTTTTTATATGTGAAAATTTCTCAAAATCAATGCCGTTCGATACTACTTGAATATATTGTTTTTGAGGATGATGAATCAAGTCACGATCAATGCTTGTAATGATGATTTTATTGGTAAAGTGGGGAAAAATATTTTTTTCGTAACGTCTTAATGCCTGATATTCATATAGAAAAATCGGTTTCTTCCAAATCGGCGCTTTTTCAAGCCTGCGCTTCATTCCCATAGATAATACATCCTGATAATCTAATGTTTTATGGCAGTCTTGATATTTTTTCACATACTCCGTCATTCTAATCATAAAACAATAAATATGATCAGGATGAATTTTATTGATGAGATTTTTTATTTTCCGCTTGGCTTTATTGCTGTAAAAATAACCGCATTGTATGGGCAATCCTTTGAGAAGCGCACGCACGATGCCCCAGCATTTGCTAACCCACGACAATTTAATCAGATGAATTTCTTTACAATAAGGCTCAATTTTTTCCAATGCTTCGGGATGGAGCGGTGCATCTTGCAGCGCCACCAAATAAATATCGTGGTATTTCGATAATTCCTTTATTTGATAAAATGCACGAAGTTTATCCCCTTTTTCAAGCGGATACGGAACACGAGGAAGAAGCACCAACAGTTTCATTATTTTTCTACTCTGATGCGGGCATCTACCGCTGTTATACTTTTTGAGGTTCCTAATAAGGGGTTTAAATCCATTTCGGCAATTTCGGGGGCTATTTGTACTAACGCCGAAACGCGTGCAATAGTATCGGCAAACATTTCTTCGTTTACGGGTTCTTGCCTGCGAACGCCTTTTAGTATTTTGTAGCCGCGTAACGTCTTCATTAAATCTAAGGCTTCCTGTTTGCCTACCGGCGCTAATGCAGCTTGCACATCTTTCAATACTTCAATAAAAATGCCGCCCAATCCGAATAAAATTTGATGCCCGAATTTCTCTTCTTTCGATGCGCCAACGAAGATTTCCGTACCGTAATACATCGGACTAATTTCAACGGCATACGTATCTTGTATTTTTATAAGACGTTCAAACTCAAAGATTACGGTAGCTTCATCTTTCACATTTAACACCACGCCTCCCACATCGGATTTGTGCACGGGACCGACTACTTTCATGACCACCGGAAATCCCAATTTTTTGGCAGCAGCAATGGCATCATCCAACGTAATCACTTCTATTTCTTGCTTTCGTGTAATTCCGGCAGCATCTAATAATAGAGCTATTTCACTCAAGCCTAAGTATCCGTTTTCGCAATTATCAATCACATTTCTAATAGCAGCGTGATCAATTTTCGGCATTTCGGGATGCAGCAGTTGCGGTTTTGGCGTGTTCACTACTTTTGCCAACGCGTATCCAAACACACATTCTTCCGGAAAATTAATACGATGTTTATTTTCAATGAAATCGGCAATCTCTTCTTTTACATTTTGGATGGAGGGAAGAATAGGAAAAATCGGCTTTTTACACGTTTTCATTTTGTTGTCTAACAATTCGTAAACGTCCCAATTGGGAAAAAGTCCGGGCGAACCGAAAATTACCGCCATCGCGTCAATATTGTCAAAGTCGTTTTCACAGGCGTCAATAATAAATCCAAGTTGTTCTGCCGTGCCGGTTGCCAAAAAGTCTATAGGATTGGCAACGGACGAACCCGGATACAATTTGGATAGCAACGCTTCCGCTTTTGCACCTTCTAAGTGCGGCACTTCCAAACCATTATTGGAAAGCGTGTCGGTTAACATCACCGCCGGACCGCCGGCGTGTGTAATAATGGCAATATTTTTCCCTTTCACTTCGGGATGCATGAAAATGGAGCACACGGTAGTCAATTCTTCGCGAGTGTGGCAACGTACAATGCCTGCTTTTCTAAACAGTGCATCTACCGCTACGTCATTGGTAGCTAATGCACCCGTGTGTGAAGAAGCTGCGCGGCTTCCGGCTGCCGAACCACCCGATTTTATAGCGGCAATACGAGCGCCTTTGTGATACAACGACACCGCATGTTTCAACAATTTTTGCGGATTGCGCACATTTTCCATGTACAGCATAATTACACGAGAGCTGGTTTTGGAATCGAAAGTTTCGTCTAAATGCGCCAACACTTCTTCAATGCCGGTTTGCGCAGAGTTTCCTACCGACCAAATACTGTTGAAAGTCAAACCATTGCTCATTCCGTATTCGGTGATGAACACGGCGGTTGCGCCGGAGCCGGAAACAAAGTCAATGCCATTGGGTTGCAACGGCGGTACCGGAGTAGCAAAATTTCCGGTATAATTTCTGTTTAAAAATCCGGTGCAGTTGGGACCGATTAGAGTTCCACCCGTACTATTGATGATTTCCACGATTTGTTTTTCCAACTTTGCACCCTCTTCGTTTTCTTCGGAGAAGCCAGCGGAAAGAATAATAAAGCCGCCGGTATTTTTTTGGCGTGCCAGCACCTCAACGGCATGCGGACAAAACTTTGCCGCCACCGCTAAAATAGCACAATCCACCTGCGGCAAATCCTCTACTTTGGCAAAACAAGCTACACCTTGCACGTGGGTTTCTTTCGGATTTACAGCATATACATTTCCGGAAAACGGACTGTCTAACAAGTTTTTAAAAACTTTGCCCCCCGGTTTTTGCACATCATTCGATGCGCCTATTATTACAACACTTTTCGGGTTTAATAATTTAGGATTTATCATACTTCGCTAATGAATTTTGGGTTCAAATTTCAATTGGCAAATAAACATGAAATTTTTCAATTATGCACAAAGAGGATTTAGAATTGTTATTTTTGTGCCATCAATTTTATTATAAAAATGAAAGGCTATCATTCACAACCTCACATCGGCATTTTCGGGCGACGCAACAACGGAAAAAGCGCGCTCATTAACGCGCTTACCGGTCAAGAAATCGCCATCGTTTCCGATGTTGCCGGCACTACTACCGATCCTGTGAAAAAATCTATGGAAATTTCCGGCATCGGACCTGTGGTACTGATAGATACCGCCGGAATTGACGATGTGAACGAATTAGGGAAAAAACGGGTAGAAAAAACCGAAAACGTACTCAAACATATTGATTTGGCAATTCTTGTACTTACAAATTACCGGTTTGACGAAACTGAGAAAAAACTGTTGGACAAACTCCGTGCATTAGATACTCCTTTTATCATCGTAAATAATAAATCGGATATTATTAATATTGAAGATGTTATTATTGAAAATGAAACGGTGGTTTCTTTAAGTGCCAAAACCGGAAAAGGGATTTCTGCTTTGATTGAAGAGATAAAACACAAAATTCCCGTTTCGGCATATCATACCCATTCATTATTAGAAGGTATTGTAAAAGAAAATGATACGGTGCTACTCATTACGCCTATTGATAGTGAAGCGCCTGAAGGCAGGTTGATTTTACCGCAAGTGCAAACGATTCGGGCTATTTTAGACCAAAATGCGGTGGCTGTTGTGATGAAACCAAACAACGTACGGGTCGAAAATTTTCGACCCATACAACCCAACCTGGTAATTACAGATAGTCAGGTGTTTAAAACGGTAGCGCCGCTCATCCCGTTGCATATTCCCTTAACCAGTTTCAGCATTTTATTTGCAAGGCTTAAAGGCGATTATGATAACTATTTGAAAGGCACGCCACAGATTGAAAATTTAAAAGACGGAGATTCCGTGCTCATTTTGGAATCGTGCACGCACCTAAGTTCTTGCGAAGATATTGGCAAGGTGAAAATTCCGAAGTGGCTCACCGAATACACGGGCAAAACCTTACATTTTGATTTTATTTCCGGATTAACTCCCGTTGAGAATATTGAAAAATACGCATTAGTGGTGCAATGCGGCGGCTGCATGATTACCAAAAAGCAAATTCTTAACCGTTTAAAACCTGCGGTGGATGCCGGGATTCCCGTTACTAATTATGGGATGTTAATTGCTTATGTTACTGGCATTTTTGAAAGGGCAACAGGAATTTTACAAAGTAATTAAGAAGGTTGTCATTTACAATAAAAAAACTACTTTTGCGCATTATTAACCAAAAACGCAACCTCATGAAAAAATCATTATTTTTTATTTTGGCGGCTGCATTTTGCATCTCTTTAGCAGCCCAACCCTATACTTCCAAAGATTTAAAAAACATATCTGTAAAAGCTAAAAAAGCTGAAGTTTATGGCGCTACCCACGAAGTGAATCCCGACTTTGTTCCTACCCAACGTTCATCTAATTTTACGCCACAAAACAGAGGTTTTTCGCATCTAATTGGTGAAACGTATTACCATACTGCAACCAATGCTAATGCGCGCAACACCGTTAGTTGGTCGCCGGATGGAAGCAAGTGCGCTGCCGTATGGACTATGGGAACAGGAAGTTTTCACCCGCAACAACGCGGCACAGGAATTAACTACTTTGATCAAAACACACAAACTTGGGGTTCTGTTCCAAATACAACCGAAAGAATTGAACAAGGTCCTACAACTCACTCATGGGCGCCCGGTTGGGGCACGCACGTATATACCGAAGAAGGCGAATGTGTGGTGTCTCACTGCACTGCCGAAGGGGGTATGCTTGTAAATTACAGAGAACAACGCCACGAAGGCGATTGGCAACAATATGTTCTTAAAGGGCCTATGCTCAGTAATGGTAGAACCGACATACTTTGGCCCACTATGGTAGCGGTAGGCAATACCCTACACATGGTTTGCCTTACCAGCAATGATCAAAATGTTACTTTAGAAGTAAATGGTGAAAAAATCCCAACTTGTCCTATTTATTTTAGATCTACAGATGGTGGAAAAACGTGGGAAGATTATAAAACTTTCGACTTTTCCGTAATGCCGCTTGCCGACCAAAAGGAAATTTCCGGCGACCACTATGTACTTACCGCACGTGGCAATCATATTATTCTTGCTTATACAGGAGGAAAAGCGGTTTACTTGGAATCGAAAAACGGCGGAGATACCTGGACGCGTAATGTGGTTTATGACAACAGCTGGAGTTGGACTTCAACAGGCGTATTGGTAGGTCCCATGATGTATGCCTCAACAATTGCTGCAGCTATTGGTGATGATGGTGTAGTACATATTGCATTCAGTGCGCAAATGCGCAAGAGAGACCCCGCTACAGAGCCAAACTACTATAACAGTTATCCTGCACTGTGTGGTTTGTTTACATGGAAAGAAGGCCAACCTGTGATGACGGAGGCAGATATGGGCGTTACGCTTAGTAACGGCCACCTAGAAGATTATACTTATGATGAATTACCAAACTTTATTGATGCACCGGATCTTCTTGGATTTGACCGATTCTACTGGTGGGATCCTGAGTCACCTCCCCCATTAAATAGTGGCTATAGTAATGTGGGCTATATTTCTCACCCTCGTTTAATAGCAAAAGACGGTAGCGTATATTTAATGTATTCTTCTATTATTCAGCCACCGATGTTAGCGATAACCAGCGAATATTTCAGAGGCGTTTTCTTAACCGTTTCTCATGATAACGGAGATACTTACAATCAAAAAGAGCACACTTCTTGGTTATCCTATCATAAAGATTATTTCTTCTGCGATTGGAGTAAATATGAAGGACCTGCACCAGGTGGACAAGTTTATATCGGATACATTACGTTTATATGCTCTTCCGAAAATGGATATCCTACTATGAGTATAAATATTAAGAATGATCGTTTGGTATTTACTTGGTTAAACAATCCTTATACTCCCCCAGATCCGGGATATTTTCCGGAACGTTATGATGTATTTGCAACCAATATAAGCATTTGGGAAGCCGGAATTTACAATAACACCAACGAAGTTTGGCAAGGTTTGTGGAATAAAGTAGCTGAAAACGAAAGAATTGAAAATTTTAAAATCTACCCGAATCCTGCGAATAACAGAGCTGTAATTGAAGTAAATACAAATCATCCTTATACTTTAACCATAGCCAATATTATGGGGCAAGTGGTTCATACTGAAAAAGGGCAACAAAGCAAAATTGAATTAAATGTTACTCGTTATCCTGCAGGAGTTTATATTGTTAATGTAAAAACGGCTTCTGCAGCTGTTTCGCGGAAGTTGGTTGTGAGGTAAAAGATATATTAACCAAAATGCAATTTTATGAAAAAATCATTATTCTTTATTTTGGGGGCTGCATTTTGCATCTCTTTGGCAGCCCAGCGCACATCCCCTTTCATACCACAAAGTAAAGGTTTTAGTGAAAAAATTGGTGAAACTCATTATATTACTGTAACCAATGCCAGTGCGCGCAATACAATTAGTTGGTCGCCGGATGGAAGCAAGTGTGCTGCCGTGTGGACAATTGGAGGTGTTCCGAGTGGAAGCCCGTTATCAGGAGAACGCGGTACTGCAATTAATTACTTTGATCAAAGTACACAGAAATGGGGTTCCGCTCCAAGTACTGAACCACCTCTTGAAAGAATTGAAAATAACCCTATTGGCTCTCCCGGCTGGGGCACGCACGTTTATACGGAAGAAGGCGAATGTGTAGTCTCTCATAGCTCTGCCGCCGGTGGTATGTATGTGAACTATAGAGAAAAACGCCACGAAGGCGAGTGGCAACAATATATTCTTAAAGGACCTGTACTCAGCAATGGCAGTACCATAATACTTTGGCCCACTATGGTAGCAGTAGGTAATACCATACACATGGTTTGCGTTACGAGCAACGACTATGGTGTTACTTTAGAGGTAGATGGTGAACAAATTCCAAGGTGCCCTATTTATTTTAGATCTACAGATGGTGGAAAAACATGGGAAGATTATAAAACTTTCGACTTCTCTGTAATGCCGCTTGAAGATCAAGTGTCGCTTTCTGCTGATAATTATGTACTTACCACCCGTGGCAATCACATTGTGCTTGCGTATGCAGGTGGAAAAGTTGCTTATTTAGAGTCGAAAGATGGGGGAAATACATGGACACGTACTTTAGTTTATGATTGCAGCTGGAGTTGGACATCTACCGATTTAGTCGGACCCATGATGTATGCAACCACAGTGGCGGCAGCTATCGGCGATGATAATGTGGTACACATTGCATTCAGTGCGCAAATGCGAATTAGAAAGCACTGGATATTTTATCCTAGACCTTACTATTATTACCTTTGTGGCTTATTCACATGGAAAGAAGGGCAACCCTTAATGCATGAAGACGATATGGGGGTCATTTATAATGCAGCTACCGATGAAATTGAAGGCTATACCTACAACCAATTGCCAAACTTTATAGATGCGCCGAGTGTTCTTGGATTTGATAAATTTTACTGGCGACTCAGTCATTTTCCTGATTTAAACAACAATTACGGTAATCCCGGCTACATTTCCCATCCTCGTTTAATTGCAACAGGCGGCAAAGTGTATTTGATGTATTCTTCTATTATTGAAAAACTCCCATCACCAATAAGCGGAGAGTTTTATAGGGGCGTTTTCTTAACCGTTTCTCATGATAATGGAGATACTTACAATCAAAAAGATAACACGTCATGGCTATCGTATCATGAAGATTATTTCTTTTATGACTGGAGTAATTATGGAGGACCTGCTGAAAATGGGATAGACCATATAGGTTATATTGAAGTAATAAAAACTTCTGAAAACGGATACCCAACCATGAGTATGAACACTAAAAATGATCGCTTGATATTCACTTGGTTGAACGACTATTTTCCATTTCCGACCACTATAAATGATACTCCATGGATGTCTGAATCTTTCGGTGTATTCTCCGTAAATATATGTACTTCGGAAGCCGGAGTTTACAACAATACCAACGAAGTTTGGCAAGGTTTGTGGAATAAAATAGCTGAAAACGAAAGAATTGAAAATTTTAAAATCTACCCGAATCCCGCAAATGACAAAGCTGTAATTGAGGTAAATATAAATCATCCTTATACTTTAACAGTAACTAACATTATGGGACAGGTACTTCATACTGAAAAAGGGCAACAAAACAAAATTGAATTAAATGTTGCCCATTATCCTGCAGGAGTTTATATTGTTAATGTAAAAACGGCTTCTGCAGCTGTTTCGCAGAAGTTGATTGTGAGGTAAACTGTCTTTAAAGAATAAAAATTGATTATGAAAACATCCCCTCTCATTCAAACTGATCCCTACCTTAAACCTTTTAGCTTCATTCTAAAACGCCGCGCTGAAAAAGCCCTACTAAGGGAATTGGAATTTACTGATGGGAAGAACACGCTCAAAGGGGTAACTAACAATCATTTATACTACGGACTGTTTAAGACTGATACACATTGGATTTTTCGAGAAAAAGCGCCGCATGCCACACAAATTTTTCTCATGGGCGATTTTTCGTATTGGAAACCCATGGAGCAGTACGCTTTGCACCCCATCGGCAACGGCGATTGGGAAATTGAATTACCACTCTCTTTTTTAAAACACGGTTCATTGTATAAATTGTGGATGGTGTGGAGAAACGGCGCAGATGAGCGTTTGCCTTCACACGTGCAACGCGTTGTGCAGGATGAGGTTACCAAAGTATATTCGGCACAGGTTTGGGACCCTACAACATCGTACGTTTGGAAAAATCCGCAACCCAAAAAGCCGGAACATCCGCTTATTTACGAAGCGCATATCGGCATGTCTTCGCAATTGGAAGAGGTTAACACCTATTGGCGTTTTAAAGAATATGTGCTACCACGCATTAAAAAACTGGGTTACAATACTATACAATTAATGGCAATTCAGGAACATCCTTATTACGGCTCGTTCGGTTATCAGGTAGCCAATTTTTACGCTCCGTCTGCGCGTTTCGGCACACCCGAAGAGCTGATGGAATTAATTGATACTGCGCACGGATTAGGCATTTCGGTAATTCTAGATGTCGTTCATTCTCACTCTGTTTCCAATACTAAAGAAGGATTAAGTTTTTTTGATGGTTGTGATTGTCTCTATTTCCATTCCGGCGAAAAAGGTTACCATCCGGTTTGGGATTCGCGGTGTTTTAACTATGGAAAAAATGAAGTTGTGCTGTTCCTTCTTTCCAATTTAAAGTATTGGTTAGAAACCTTTAAGTTCGATGGATTTCGTTTCGATGGCGTAACAAGCATGAGCTATTGGGATCACGGCATTGGCGTTGATTTTGTGGATTATAAACAATATTTCGATGAAAATGTGGATGAAGATGCACTTGTGTATTTAACTTTAGCAAACAAGTTAATTAAAGAAGTGAACCCGAACTCTTTTACCATTGCCGAAGACGTGAGCGGCATGCCCGGCATGGCGTTTCCTGTGGCACAAGGCGGTATCGGCTTCGATTTTCGTATGTCTATGGGCATTGCCGATTACTGGGGCAAACTCATCAAAGAAAGCGCTGATGAGCAGTGGTTTCCGGGTGATATTTATTTTAGATTGACCGACAAGCGTAAAGAGGAACAAACCGTGAGCTACGCCGAAAGCCACGACCAAGCCATGGTGGGCGATAAAACTATTATTTTCAGGCTAATTGACAAAGAGATGTACACTGATATGTCGGTGTTAAGTCAAAATTTGATTGTAAATAGAGGAATTGCGTTGCACAAGCTCATTCGGTTGCTCACATTGTCGCTTTCGCAAGGCGGGTATCTTAATTTTATGGGCAACGAATTTGGGCATCCCGAGTGGATTGATTTTCCTCGCGAGGGCAACAATTGGTCGTTGAAATATGCCCGCCGCCAATGGAATTTAGCAGACGATGACACTTTGAAATACAAATATCTGAATGCGTTTGATGCCGCGATGATTCATTTCGTGGAACAGCATAAAATTTTAGATGCCTCACCTCATGTTATTGTGCAAGATAATGCGACACAGATATTAGCCTATTTGCGCAATGGCGCGATGCTTGTTTACAATTTAAGCCCCACAAATTCTTATACGGATTACGAATTGTACGCACCCGAAGGAGCGTATAAAATTATGTTAAACAGTGATTCAAAAGACTTTGGAGGTTTCGGAAATATTGATGAAACCGTTATTTACAAAACATTTTTGAAAAATAAAACGCCTCACTTGAGGTTGTATTTGCCGGCACGCACGGGATTTGTGTTAAAAAGCACACAGATGACACAGATATAACAGATGAACACAGATTTTTATTTTTGAATATAATGGATCTGTGAAAATCTGTTATATCTGTGTGCAAAAAAACTAATCCTTGCGAATTAATCTCTCCTCTAAGTTGGCAGTTTTGTAAGCAAACCACGCCAAAATGATGGCATTGTGCCGAATATTGTCGGGCACTAATCGATCGAGGAAATCCATGACACGGTGCGAGCCTCTCCCCCACTCTAACGGATCTTGAAGAAACTGAAACGCGGGAATGCCGGCTTCGTCAAACGGAACATGGTCGGTGCTGGTAAGATTGCGATGGATAACTGTTGTAAAGCCAATGTGATGCCATGGCCGCGCCCACTCCTTAAACAGTGGTTCGAGCGCTATGTTGCTTTGCGTGGAAATGCCTCTGAATTTTCCGGGACCATAATCCGCATTATAATAAGCTGAAATTTTGTCATATTCACTTAATTTGTTGCCTTCCTCATCTTTAACATATTTTTCCACATAGCCTTTCGAACCATGCATGCCCACCTCTTCACCATTCCATAAAATCATTCTGATGGTTCTTTTTGGTTTAATATTTAAAGCTTTCAGGATGCGCATGGCTTCTAAAACTGCTACGCTGTTGGTAACGTTATCGCCTGCGCCGTTGTTCATGGGATAGCCGTCCAAATGTGCGCCAATGATGACGAGCTCGTTTTTTAATTTTGGGTCGGTGCCCATTATTTCACCCACAACATAATAAATATTTTCATCGTTAATAAACTCAACATCAATGTCAATCTCTAATTTTACTTCTTCTCCGTTTTCAATTAAACGTTGCATTAAGCCGTGATGTTCGGAGGTAACATTGATTTCGCAAGGAGAAATTTCATCGCCCATTTTATAAGAGAAGAACGTGATTACAGGCACGTTAAAATCGCCGTTTTCATGAATAATTACCGCTGCTTTTTCATTTCTTAAAAAATCCAAAACATCTTGATACGTTAAAAATACGTTTTTCGTAGGCATTCCTACCCGTTTTTTTGGTGTACTAATGGGTTGATATTCCATCTCTTTTAACTGTTGCTCGGTATAAATTGTCGCAAGCGGGTTAAAGTTGATTTGATATTGCATGACATCAGGCATGAGCACAATTTTTCCGGTATAAAATCCTTTCAGCTGCTCCAATTCTTCGTGGGTAGTAGCAGAGAAATAATGAACTTTTCCGGATAAAAGCCCGTTTGTGCCACCTGTCCAAGCCACCGGCGCAGGGTAAAAGTGCATGTAATAAGGCACGGTCATTGCCATATAGGCTTTTTTGAGTTCCCAGCCGCCGCGCTCCCAAGTTCTCGCTTTTTCGATGCGCACGTTTTCAAGTCCTGATTGCTGCATTTCTAACATGGCAATCGTGTTCGTCCGCAGCATTCCCGAGGAACCGGTGAGTTTGGGTCCGGCTTTATCACACAACAAATAGAGATATTCATCCACCTTTGAGTTTTTCAATGCTTCCGTCTTTATTTGATTGGCGATTTTTAGGTCGGGATCGAAAATGGATGATGTGTGTGTTTGTGCGGATAACGAAAAGGATATGAGTAATATATATCCAAGAATAAGATGTTTGGTCATAATTTTTTAATTTGTCTGCAAAAATAAAAAATGTTATATTTGCCCGCTAAAATTCATTTTTTAAAATGAATAACAATTCACAAAATCTAAAAATAAGGAAGAACTCAAATAATTAAATATTTATGAATAGATTTTTTTTAAAATTCATTGCAATAATAGTATTGTTAGCAGCCATTGTAGTTGCTTGTAAAAAAGATAAGCAGGTTATCGGCATAACGCTTCATCCCATTACCTTAACCCTCCTCATCGATGAAACGGCGACCCTAACGGCAACTGTTTTTCCCGAAGATGCTGCAAATAAAGTTGTAAGCTGGGTAAGTAACAACCACAATGTGGCTATTGTGAATAATAATGGTGAAGTCTTAGCAAAAGCTGAGGGTAGGGCAATAATTACAGTTACTACACAAGACGGAAACTATAGAGCAGCCTGTATAGTAACAGTGGTTAATTCCTTGATTCCGGTTACCGGCATAACCCTTACTCCAACCACCTTATCGCTTATTGTTACTGAAACGGCAACTTTGATAGCTACCGTTTTTCCGGAAGACGCCGACAACAAAGCCTTCGGTTGGGAAAATAGTAATCCTGACGTGGTTACTTTAGATAATGGCAAAGTAACTGCAAAAGCCGCCGGCACAGCCATTATTACCGTTACCACTCAAGAAGGCAACCATACCGCAACTTGTGAAATAACAGTAACCAAGCCTTATTACGTAGAACCGGAAATGGTATTTGTAGAAGGCGGAACATTTATTATGGGTTGTACCGATGGTGAATGTGGGCATGTTTGGGAGGAACACCAAGAACTCCCTGCACACCAAGTTACGGTAAGCAGTTTTCAAATAGCCAAATACCAAATTACCCAAAAACAATGGGAATCTATTATGGGTAATAATCCCAGTCATTTTAAAGGAGATAATCTGCCCGTAGAACAAATTAGTTGGTATGATGCACAAGAGTTTATTCAAAAATTAAACCACATAACAGGCAAAAATTACCGTTTACCCACAGATGCGGAATGGGAATACGCAGCACGCGGAGGCAATAAAAGCCAAGGATATAAATACAGTGGCAGTAATAACCTCAATGAAGTAAGTTGGGGGCACAGTAATACTACGTACCCTGTGGGTACAAAAGCGCCAAACGAATTGGGAATTTACGACATGAGTGGAAATGTAAGAGAATGGTGTAGTGATTGGTATGAAGATTATACAGATGCTCCTCAGACGAATCCTACAGGACCTGCTACAGGCTCACATCGCGTACTGCGTAACGGCGGATACAGTAATGGCGAGCATACATATCGTGTTTCCTATCGAATTCCAATGTCTCCTGATAGTCGCCACGCCACTTATGGTATCCGTTTAGTTTTACCTTAAAGTTTAAAAAATGAAAAATCAAACAAAATTCAAATCTTTAATTTTACTAGCATGCTTTTTTGTATGTAGTTTTAACACAATAGCTAATGACACCATCACTTTTACTTGGCAGGGTGGCGCTCATAAATTTTTCTCTCTTAGAGTTAGTGGTTACAATGGATTTATCGTTCATTGGGGAGATGGCACAATTCAAACTACTGACCGCCCATATCATTCTTATGCTAATACTGATAATTATACAGTAACCGTTATAGGAAGAAGCGCCGGTAGTGTTTTTCAATCTTTTAGATGTCCTGATGCTCAGATAAGCACTTTAGATGTAAGTAAAGCACCGTCTTTAACAGATTTATATTGTAATAATAATCAAATAAGCACTTTAGATGTTAGTAACAATACGGCTTTAAGATTTTTATATTGTAATAATAATCAGTTAAGTAATTTAGATATTAGTAACAATAAAGCTTTAGCATACTTAGACTGTAATAATAATCAGCTAAGTAGCTTAGATATAAGTAATAATACTGCATTAATAAGATTGGTTTGTAGCAACAATCAGTTAAGCAATTTAGATCTCAGTAACAATACGGCTTTATATTATTTCGATTGTAAAAATAATCAATTAAGCAATTTATACATAGGCAACAATACCGCTTTAACATACTTAGAATGTTCACATAACCGGTTAATCAGTTTAGACGCAAGTAATAATGTTGCTTTAACAGAATTATATTGCAGATGGAATCAGCTAAGTGATTTAAATATAGAAAACAATACAGCTTTAAAAGAATTATATTGTAATAATAATCAGTTAAGTAGCTTAGACATAAGTAACAATAAAGCCTTAATACGACTATCTTGCGATAATAATCAGCTAAACAGTTTAAATTTAAATAACAATACGTCTTTAAGGTATTTATATTGTTATAATAATCAGTTGAGTAGCTTGGACTTAAATAAGAATACGCTTTTAGCGGTGTTAGATTGTAACGACAATCAATTAAGCAGTTTAGACGTGAGTAACAATCGGGCTTTAATACTACTGTCTTGCAAATATAATCAGCTAAACAATCTAAACGTAAATAACAATCCATCTTTAAAATACTTGTATTGTTCCAACAATCAATTAAGTAGTTTAGACATAAGTAGTAGTAGAGTTTTAACAGAGATATGGTGTTTCAATAATCAACTTCCGCTTTCCGATTTGTATAAAATTTCTAAAATGATAAACAATCCTTTGAATGGGGTTTTAGGAACGCAAAGATTAGCGCCACAAACAATTAGTATTGGAGAACCGGTTGATTATTGGGAACAGAGCGAGTTTGATAGTGCCCCTACCGATTTTATAGTAGAAAAAAACGGCTTGCTTGCTCCTTTGGACGATTATACTATAACAGATGGTGTTATTACATTTAACAATACAGGCTATTACACAATAACCATAACAAATGATGCCATAGCCTCGCATCCGAATTATCCTGCTAAAGTAATAGCTGAGTTTCATGCAAGCCCTGCAAAACTTATGAAAACTACAGAAGAACTATTCAAAATCAAAGCTTACCCTAACCCAACAATGGGTGAATTACGAATTATCAATTACGAATTGCAAATGGGAGACATTGCTATTTTTGATGTTTACGGCAAAAAAGTATCATCTTTTTATTCCATCACTTTGTCTAATCAAATTGACATTTCGCATTTACCGGCGGGAGTTTATTTCTTGAAAGCGGGTGATGAAATAGTGAAAATAGGAAAAAAATAGGAAATATGACAATAATTAAAAGATAACATGAACTTTAAACAACAAATCTCACAAGGTATCCCATCGGAGCTACCCGCACCAAAACCCTATGACACCACAGTAAGCCACGCCCCCAAACGCAAGGACATTTTAACCCAAGAGGAAAAAAAATTAGCGCTGCACAACGCATTGCGCTATTTTAAACCCGAATGGCACGCCGTTTTGGCGTCCGAATTTGCCAAAGAATTGCACGATTACGGCAGGATTTACATGTATCGTTTTCGCCCCGAGTATAAAATGTATGCACGTCCCATTGACGAATATCCAGCAAAAACACAACAAGCTGCAGCGATTATGTTGATGATTCAAAACAACTTGGATTACGCGGTGGCGCAACATCCGCACGAGCTGATTACGTACGGCGGAAATGGCGCAGTATTCCAAAACTGGGCGCAATATCTGCTTACGATGCAATATTTGGCAACGATGACTGAAGAACAGACATTAGTACTCTACTCCGGACATCCAATGGGCTTGTTCCCATCGCACAAAGATGCTCCACGCGTGGTGGTTACCAACGGAATGATGATTCCAAATTACTCAAAACCGGACGATTGGGAACGTTTCAATGCACTCGGTGTAACGCAATATGGGCAAATGACTGCCGGTTCCTACATGTACATCGGGCCGCAAGGTATTGTACACGGAACAACGATTACAGTACTTAATGCAAGTCGTATGTTGCAGGGCGAAATTGCCGGTAAATTGTTCATTACCGCCGGATTAGGTGGCATGTCGGGCGCACAGCCCAAAGCCGGAAATATTGCCGGCGTGGTGTCTATAACGGCAGAGGTAAATGCTGCCGCTACGTACAAACGCCACGAACAAGGCTGGGTAGACGAAGTGTATGATAATTTAGATGAACTGTTTACAAAAGTAAAAGAAGCACAAGCCAAGAAAATAGCGCGCTCGTTTGCTTATGCCGGAAATATTGTGGATTTATGGGAATATTGTGCAAAACACAATATCCATGTAGATTTAGGTTCCGACCAAACCTCGCTTCACAATCCGTGGGCAGGCGGCTACTATCCTGTGGGATATTCATTTGAGGAGTCTAATAAAATGATGGCAGGGGAGCCTGAAAAATTCCATACTGCCGTGCAGGAATCGCTACGTCGTCATGTAGCAGCTGTTAATAAATTGGCTGAAAAGGGGATGTATTTCTTTGATTATGGTAATGCGTTTTTATTGGAATCGAGCCGTGCCGGCGCCGATATTTTAAAACCGGACGGCAAATTCAAATATCCTTCTTATGTCCAAGATATTATGGGACCGATGTGCTTCGATTACGGTTTTGGTCCTTTCCGCTGGGTGTGCACCTCCGGAAAACCGGAAGATTTGGATATGACCGACAAAATTGCGATGGAAGTGTTACAAAAGATGAGCGAAAATTCACCGCAAGAAATCAAGCAACAAATGCAAGATAATATTACTTGGATTAAAGGTGCAAAGGAAAACAGATTAGTAGTAGGTTCGCAAGCCCGCATTTTATACGCCGATGCGGAAGGACGCATTAACATTGCCGCGGCTTTCAATCAGGCAATTAAAGAAGGAAAAATCAGTGCGCCGGTCGTATTAGGCCGTGACCATCACGATGTATCCGGTACAGATTCTCCATTTAGAGAGACCTCTAACATTTACGACGGTTCCGCTTTTACCGCCGATATGGCCATTCACAATGTAATAGGCGATTCGTTTCGCGGCGCCACATGGGTGTCCATTCACAACGGCGGCGGCGTGGGCTGGGGCGAAGTGATTAACGGTGGGTTCGGCATGGTGTTAGACGGCTCGGAAGACGCCGGAAGAAGACTGAAAAACATGCTCTTTTGGGATGTGAATAACGGTATTTCGCGCCGCGCATGGGCACGCAATGATGAAGCTATTTTTGCTATTAAACGCGCTATGGAGGAAAATCCGAATTTGAAAGTTACCTTACCGAACTTTGCAAATAACAGATTAATAGATGAAATTATTGATGCTCATAGAATAAATGGCTGAAAGCCAATAGCAAAGAAGATTCTAAAACCGGCACTAATTTATCAATATCCCCAGCGCCCATCGTGAGCAAAACCTCCGGCTTATTGCTTTGAAAATAAGATACAAGCTCCTCTTTTTTGAGGAGTTTTTTATTCTCATTTTTTATTAATGACAATAGATAACCGGAAGTAATTCCTTCAATCGGCTTTTCTCGCGCCGGATAAATATCCAATAAAATTATTTCATCTAAAACCTCTAACGCTTCTGCAAATTCATGAACAAAGTCTCTTGTTCTTGAATATAAATGCGGTTGAAAAATACCGGTGATTTTCTTTGTAGGATAACTTTTTTTAACAGCATCCAAAAACGCCTTAATCTCTTCCGGATGATGCGCGTAATCATCAATATACACCAAGTCATCATGTTGAATGCGAATATCAAAGCGACGTCTTACGCCGGAAAATTCAGTTAATTTTTCAATAAATATTTCCAATAAATGCGAAATGTCGGCATTTTTATCTTTCCACAACGAAAATTCAATACATGCAGCTATCGCAGCAACGGCGTTAAGTACGTTGTGTTTACCGGAAATGTTCAGAATGAACGGTATGCGGTATGTGGTATGCGGAAGAATATCCCCTTCAAATTTTGAAGGGGTGTCCGGCGCAGCCGGACGGGGTGGTTTATATATTAAATCGAATGTGGTTTTTGCTGGATAATATTGGATATTTGAAATCCTATATTCTGCCTTATCTGAAAAGCCATATCTAACTTTATAAGAATGTTCAATTTCATCTGCTATTTCATCATAAATAACCAACGTGCCATTCGGTTGTATTTGATTTGCAAATAATTGAAAGGAAGTTTTCAAATGTTCATGAGCGCCATAAACATCTAAATGGTCAGCGTCTATGGAGGTGATGATTGCCACTTGTGGATGCAAGGTTAAAAACGACCGGTCAAACTCATCGGCTTCTACGATTACGGTATCGAAATCGGGTTCACAAACCAAATTGCTGTTGAAGTTTTTGGCGATGCCGCCGATGAAACTGAGGATTTTGTTTTCATATAAACTACCCCGTCCGACTTCGTCGGATACCCCTTCAAAATTTGAAGGGGATTTTTCTCCCTTCTCCTTTCTCCTTTCTCCTTTTTGTGCAAGTAATTGCGTAATCATCGCCGTCGTCGTCGTTTTTCCGTGTGTTCCGGCAACTGCAATGGTAGGATAATCGTTGCAAATGATTCCCAAAATTTCGGAACGTTTTAGCAAAGGCGTTTTATTTGCAATAAAATATTGATAAGCTGCATGTTCTTTAGGAACCGCCGGCGTATAAATTACAACATCTACTTGTGGCGGTATTTTACTTACATCTTCATCAAATTGAATATGAGCGCCTTCTGCTATTAATTGCGAAGTAATTTCTGTTGAGGTAAGATCATAGCCATACACTTGTTTTCCTTGGAGCATAAAAAAACGAGCTAAGGCGCTCATACCTATGCCGCCAATTCCCAAAAAATAAACGGTGTTAATTTTATCTAATTTCATGTTTTACAATTAATTTGGCAGCATTATCGGAGGCGCCGGCATCGCCCAAAATATGTCGCAATTGCTCATAGTCGCTTTTCATTGTATTAATGATTTGGTGATTATGAACAATTTTTTCAAGTTCTGTTTTTAATTTTTTCGGATTATAATCATGTTGAATCAGTTCGGTTACGGCAGGTTTGTCTAAAATAAGATTCACTAATGAAATATATTTCAAGTGTTTGCCCACAACTATTCTAGCAATGAGATACGAAATAAAACTGCCTTTATAACACACTACTTGCGGCACATTCCACAACGCGGTTTCCAAGGTTGCGGTGCCGGAGGTTACCATAGCCGCTTTTGCATGATGTAGCAATGAATAGGTATTTCCTTCTACTAGAGCTATTTGTTTGTCTTTTATATAAGATTGGTATAATGAAAGCGGTTGCCACTTTACTTTCGACATTACAAATTGATATTCAGGAAATTGTTTTACCATTTGCACCATAACGGGCAACATTTTTTTAAGCTCTTGGCGGCGACTTCCGGGTAAAATTGCGATCACCGGACGGTCATCCAAATTATAATTTGCTTTAAAATCCTGCCAATCATCATTTTTCATTTCGTTGGTTACTACATCCAACAAAGGATGTCCTACATAATGCGCTTCATAATTATATTTGGCGTAAAAATCTTTTTCAAAAGGCAAAATTGTAATCAGTGTATCTACATCGCGTTTAATTTTATGCATGCGCTTTTTTTTCCATGCCCAAATTTGCGGAGATACATAATATACTACTCTGATATTTTGTTCTTTAGCAAATTTTGCAATACGCATATTAAATCCGGGGTAATCAATCAGAATAAGCACATCAGGTTCATAAAGAAGAATGTCTATTTTACAAACTTTAATATTTATAAGAATAGTGCGCAAATTTTTGAGAACTTCCCAAAAGCCCATAAAAGCGAGGTCTTTGTAATGTTTGATGATTTCACCGCCTTGTGCTTCCATCAAATCGCCGCCCCAGCAACGAAAATCAGCGTTTGCATCTAATTTTTTAATGGATTTCATCAAATAAGAGCCTAACAAATCGCCTGAAGCTTCGCCGGCTATAATGTAGTATTTCATTTTTTCATTAATGTTCGACAAAAATAGGAAAAAACATATTCAAAAAAAGAGGCTGTCCTTTTGGGCAGCCTCTTGCGTTTATAATTCGGCGGCAGTTACCGCCGCCGAACGTTAATGACTAGTTTTTAACAAAACTTTTCGTGCTTGTTCTGTCTCCTTCGGTTACTTTAATGAAGTAAGTTCCGGCAGAAAGTGTAACTACATTGATTTCAAACTTCGCTTCGATCGTTTCATATTTGTTAATATGTGCACCGGTTGCGCTGTATATCTCAATAGTAGCATGGTTAGAATTAGCACGCTCTACAATGATTTTGTCGGTAGCCGGATTAGGATAGATGTTGTAATCCATTTCGTAATCTACAATACCTACGCAATCAATAGTGAATTCTGTTTCGCTGATTTCAGAGTTACCTGAGGAATAGATGGCTTGAACTCCTGCAGTGTAAGTACCGGTTGGTAACTCGAATAAATATTCGGTTTCTTGGATTCCGGTAGCTTGAAGCGCTCCATCTAAATAAACATTATATCCCTTGAAACTCTTCGAGTTGCCGTTTTTACCGGCATCCCATGTAAAGAGCGCTTTGCAAGCTATAGTATCAACACCAATTATGATAGGCGCAGTAAGGATCTCTATTAATAGAGCATGATGCGCTCCCGTGATGTCAATAGTGAACTCGGCAGTATAGTCATAGAATCTTTCTAAGGTTATCAATAATTCATAGTCTCCGGTTTCTACTTCAGGGAACAGTACACTGTTTTCTGTAGCCGTTGCTGTATAGCTAGTACCATTAGTGTGGGTTAGCATAACATAAGCGCCAATAGGGCTGTCTCCCGAATTGGTTGTAATAGCAATAGTGAAAGGTACAAAGATTTTCTTTTCTATTGTATTAGAGAATTCGGGTTCAGATACTACATTGCCGTGGTAGCAAGTGGCTACTGCGTACATATAGGTTCCTGCAGCAAGTCCTGCCCAACCAAAGTCAGTGTGCGACATGGCATTGATCGGGTTGTTCGTCAAGATGTGCCATTTGCTTGGGTTATCTTGATCAGCTTCTAAGAAGCGCCATACTTTGTAACCTATGATACCTCCAACAGATAACGGTAAAGTTGCAGGTAGTTGCCATTCAACTATCGAAGAGTTCTCGTCAAGTATTTCAGCTACTACGCCGGTTGGCGGATAAGGTATGTCGTACAAGATAATAGTACCTAAGTTGGTATGACCAATAACTACAACTTCTTGAGTGTGAATTTGGTATCCAGGTTTTGTTATGGTTAGAGTATAAGTAGTTTTATAAACTCCATTGGTTGGGTCAAACTCAAATCTACCAAGTTCTACCGATTGAGTATTGTAGTCTAAGTGCATATTCTCTAAATTTAATGCAGCTCCGGTAATGAAGTTGCCATCAGCAGCAGCTACCACGCCAAATACGAGATATTCGGTGGTGTCTTTACATGCCACTAAGCAGGCTCCAACTGGTGCAGATTCGCTGAGTCCGTCACCGGTACACACTGCTGTAATTGTCCAACAATGATACTCGAAAGGATTCATACCATCAACAGCATAGTCAGTATAAGTAAGCTCCGGCCAATTTAATTGGATAGGATTACCATCACGGTAGATGTTGTACAGTCCGATGTTTGGACATACCACAAATCTAACGTTGTTGCGTTGCGATAAGGTTCCTGATGCTGTTGGAGGCGCCGCCGGATTGATAGGCGGAATATCATCTGCTCTGAAATGAATTGCTTTAGCGCCGCTTGTAGCATGAACATGGAAAGTATTCGTGCTGTTTAGATAACCACCATGATTATTAAGATATACTAATACAAGATTACCACCCTCATATTCAAAAGGCTCATCCAATTGAATATTGAACCACGGAGCTTCATTGTTATAGGTAATGGTACCGGTAAACACTTGGGTAAATTCGCTAAACGGAACCCAGTCTGTAGTGCTCGCGAACGTATTCTTTGTAGTGTGTGCTAAATAGATAGTTTGGTTGGTGTGTGCATAAGTATTGGGCGGAGATTTAATATAGTTGAATGCAATATTAGTAATGAGACCCGGTTCGCCAATCTCAGATTCTTCGAAGATTTGTTGTGTGTAAGAGCGGTGCCAGAAAGTATTTAGCGGTAACGTGTTTACTGCGGTTGTACCGGTTCCGATAACTATCGCTTCGCAGTTGCCGAAATATTCATTAACGGTAACCGATTGACATACGCTTTGTGGAACACAATCTCCGGCAAACATCGCTCGCACGCAATAGTTGTGCGTTCCTGCATTCACATTAGTGTGCGTGTAAGACGTGCCGGTAACGGTTGCTAAGAGCGCATTGTTGAAGCGTATTTCATAACCTGTGGGTGTTCCGGGCGCTGCCGTCCACGTTAAGGCTACATTATTATTGTTAACAACAGCTACATTCAAATTGGTAAGAGCAGCGCAAGGTTCGCCGGCGGCTTCGGTAGTGATAACAACACCATCACCATCGGTAGTTGCCCAATACTGCATAGTAAATAAGTAATCCAATCCTTCTTCAAATACATAATTATCACGACGTCCTATAGTTTGTGGACCGCCGCCATCGCCTGCAATCCATATTCTTCCCCAACCCGGATCAGGATTAGCAATACACCAATCATAAGTACCTGCAGGGATTTGAATCGTAACAGAACCCACAGCTACCACAGGAGATGTACACGTAGGAACAGCATTGGTGGGTATCAAATGTGAAAATACATTATAGAGTGTTGACGGTGGATTACAAGTAGTTGTAAGCGGTCCGGTAGTAGGTATCGTATTACCATATTGTGTAGCGGTTTGGTCTAACAATAATTGGTAACCGGTCATATCGCCCCACACATCATTAGCTGCTAAAGTAACGTTCACCATGCCTTTTGGAGCACGTGGAATATCACCTATTACAATGTTTTCTTTCACAATAATCGGAGTGGTAGCTTTTCTAACCATGTTACCCGCAGGGATTTCATTTCCTTTGTCTGCTTTTTCAGTATAGGTAACATGAGCGTCTGTAACAAACTCTTCAAATACAGGAGCGATAGGATTAGCTTTTGTTTTGATCGGTTTTATAGGAAGATCCCAGCTTAGTATAACGCCTTCACATTCGGATGATGTGTATTGAGCGTTAAAGTTTTGCGGAGGATGACAAGCACACGCTAACAACGAAACAGAAATAGGATCTGACTCACCAAATTCTGCTTGCTGGCAAGCTTGGGTAACCGTCCATGTATATTCTACGAACGGATCGAAGCCGCAGTCCATGTAAGTAGTTTCTGAATGATTTGCTGCAATAAGTACGTCATCACGATAGATGTTGTATACATAACTACCACCAACGGCTTGCTCAGTAGTAATAACAACTCCGTCATTACCTGATGGGAATAGCTGCACGTGGAAAGTGTAATCTAAACCATCTTGGAAAACATAAGCTTGACGAGCGCCTGAAGTTGCTGCCCCACCACCTGCGCCTACGCGCCAAATTCTGCTGCCAGGAGTCGGGTTAGCAATACCCCAATCGTAAGTACCGGCAGGAATTTGAATTGTAGTGCTTCCGTTCCAAACGATATTGGTAGATGTACATGAAGGATTAGCAGCTACAGGATTTTTATGTGAGAACACATCATACAAGGTTGCAGGAACAGCACAGGTAGTACCTCCGAAAGATCCTACAGCAGCCCCTGTTGCAGGGATGGTAACCCCATATTGTGTACCGGTATTATCCAATAATAATTGGAAACCGGTTCCATCGTCCCAAACATCGTAAGCTACTAACGTAACATTCACCATGCCTTTAGGTGCAGGAGATACAGTAATCTTTGTATTTTCCGAAGGAGTATTATTAATAATTTGACCTTTAGCAGTTCTGTCAAATTCATTTACTTGTTGTGTTATCACTACCGGAGAAGTAGTTTTGACTTTGAATAACGGAGCCTCCCATTCTAAAAGCGCACAACAATCATCGTTATAAACAGCAGTTAAGTTTTCTGCCGGCTGACATGGAATACATGGATCTTTAGTTATGCAAACCGGTAACGATTCGCTGCCTTCTTCACATACCACTTTAATACACCATGTGTTTTCTACGGTATTATCAAAGCCTGAGTGATGAAAATTAGTTACAGTAATAGGTGTTGGAGTAAGGAGTTCATTACCGAAATACACGTTGTAAGTAACGCCCGCACACATTTTAAATCTGATGTTAGGACGAGTGCTTATTCTCGCAATAGATGTGGTAATGTTATTAGGATTAATAGGTGTACCTATACTATAAGTATTAATATACTTGTTGGTGGAGTTAAGGCTTCCTGTTGTGAAGCCATTTTGACCTGGTGTATAAGTATTTGAATTTTGAAGTACCGCTACTACAATATTTCCGCCTTGATACTCAAACGCATCGTTTAAATCAATATTCGACCATAGATTAGCGCTGCTAAAAGTCATGTTGCCGTTAAATACTTGTTGCATTTCGGAAAGCGGAACAAAATCTGCAGCAGTAGCGCCTGTAAATTCATTTTTGGTAGTATGTCCTATCCAAACAGTTATGGGGTACATTCTGTCAGCTGCTAACGTCCAATTATAGGCAATAGCTTCAATCATACCCGGATCTCCAATTTCGTCGGCGGTGTAAATAACTTGAGTATAGCCGTGCTCCCAAAGGGTATTCACAGGACCCGCCTGAATGTTGGTCGTTCCTAAAATAACGGGTACGCCTGCACAACCGCCCAAGTCTTCGCTAACCATTACAGATTGACATACGCTTTGCGGAATACAATCTGCTGCCGGAGGATAAATTGCTTTTACGCAATAATTACGCGAACCCGTGGCAGCGGATGCGTGCGTGTAAGAAGTGGTAGTTACGGTTGCTAAAAGAGTTCCATCGCAAGATACTTCATAACTGGTAGCTCCTGAAGCAGCTGTCCAAGTCAGATTTACACTTTGTCCCGAACCTTGAGTAGCAGTAAGATTGGTAATAGCAGGGCAAGGATCTCCAATCATTGCTTCAGTAATACTGCTTCCTGCGCTTGGGTTAAGAGTCCCGGTAGTTATTTGTGTAAGTGCACCTGTTGCTTTATTAATTCTAAAATAAGTTGTGCTCGACAAGTTTGTTTGTGCTATCCAATAAAGTTCGTTGGTTTCGCGATCAACAAACAAAGGTTGAATGTAGTTAACCTGCGTTACACCTCCACCCAATGTAGCTATTTGGGTAAATGCACCTGTCGCTAAATTAATCGTACCAAATTGATTGGTCATATTACGTATAGCATAAGCAACGCCATCGTTGTCAATTGCCATAAAGAAAGTATTCACATGACTTGCATTTAATGGGAATGTGGTAATAGTGGTAACATCTCCTGTGGCAAGATTAACGGTTCCGAAAACAGGGCCATCAGAATCAGTATTTGTCCATGGGGTTACATATACTAAATTAGTAACCGGATTCCAGCATAAGCTAACGGCATCACAAGCAAAACCGGTTTTAATAGGAGTCCATGCGCCGGTTGATTGGTTTATAGTACCAAATTGCGGAGCGCCGGCAGCCCAGCCTGCAGCATAAAGTACGCCGTTGATATACTCTGAAGCTTGAATAGATCTACCTGAAGAGCCGATTTGAGATCCGAAAGGATTGGCTACTGTACCTTTGTAGCAAGTTCCTCCAGAGCCAACATTAATGATAACATCACTACCGAGTCCTTTGGGAAACTCTTGATGACCAATAGCTACATTCGGATTTGTTCTTGCAGCAGAAGCAGTGAAAACTGTTTTTTCTTCCATTGCTATCCTCTCAGCCTCTTTTACAGGGCAAGAAGGTTCCATGTTTTTGTAAACGGGTATTACAAGTTCGGGAGTAGTAGTGCTTTTGATAGATTTGCTCGGTGCATCCCACGTTAAGAAAATGCTACAATCTTTATCAAATTCGCCTTCTAAGTTAGTGACAGGTGGTGTGTCGCACGCACATGCCTCTTTCGTCATTTTAACAGGTTTGGAGAAGCCGCCTTCTGCACAAATAACTTCAACAGCCCATGTATAAGGTACGGTAGGATCCGGAATTGAAACATCGGTAAAAGTAGTTTCCTTTACGTTTGAACCAATAAGTTCGCCGTCACGGTAGATGTTATAAGCGCCGGGAGCAACTGCCGGACAAACCGTGAATTTTGTATTACTACGTCTGGCTTGTACTCCTTGTAGTACTCCTTGTGGGTTATTCGGATTTATAGGACCGCCGGAGTCATGATAATGGTGCAACGATTTGTTCCCCGTGGTGGTATGATAACGGAAAGTCGAAGCGCTACCATGGTTGGCACCGTGGGTATGCAAATAAGCTAATACAAGATTTCCGCCTTCATATAAGAAAGGTTCATCTAAGACGATGGTAAACCATTCATTTGAATTGTTATAAGTGATCGTTCCCGTGAAAACTTCTGTTAAACTACTCCACGCTACATAATCGGTGGCGTTTGCAAAAGTGCTCTTGGTAGTATGGCCTAAACGAATTTCTTGATTAGTTAGAGGCCTTACAGTATTATCTATATATTGGAAAGAGATTTCCGTAATTAAACCGGGTTCTAAGTCCGCTTCATCAAAAATTTGTTGCGTATAAGAGAAGTTCCAGTAGGTTCTTACAGGTAGCTCTCCCGCAGAAGTAGTAGCGGTTCCTATAATAATATTATCACATCCGCCGGCTTTAACGATGGTACTGCCAAGTTCGGGAGCGCCATCTTCAATAGTATTAACGTCTAGCATTTCTTGTTCATGCTTAGCTCCTTCTTGTGCTAATTCTGCTTCAGTTGCTTCAACGTGTATGTATTCAGGAGCCACATAAACAGCTTTAGGCGCTCGTTTTCCTACGGGTGCATCCCATGTAAGTACCATATCACAGTATAGCGTGTATTCTCCTTGCAAGTTGGTAATTCCGGGGCAATCTCCGTTACAAGCTCCCATAAATGCAGTAACCGGTTCGGTTTCGCCGCCTTGGCAAGCTACTTTTACTGCCCAGGTGTGTGCTGCATCGGGATCGTAGGTATGATCCATAAAGAACGTAGAGGTTATGTTTTCAGCAATTCTAGAATTGTCGCGATATACATTATAGTGCTTTATGTCGCATCCTATACCCACAGTATGGAAAAATCCGGCAGAAATACCATACTGTGTTACTTCAAGGATTTCTGTTCCATTGAAATTAACATATAAACTAACGCCATTATCGCTATACTGGTGGTGCCATATTGTAAAGGTAGCATTATTTGTAATTACTAATGTATATGTTCCGGTAGCTACATTGTTTCCTCCCGGAGCTTGGCGTCCGCCACCCATTAAAATCGCACCGGAATTGTCATCGGTTAATGTCCAGCTATAACCATCGCCCCATACCACATCTGTAATCACAACTTCTACGATGCACATATCGCCAACAATAATAGGTGCATGGTTAACGGTTTTCGGGAAGCAATCTTCTGCAAATAATGCTTTAACGCCATAAGTGTATATGCCATCCGGCACATAGTTGTTTGTATAAGAAGTTGCAGTAACGGTGTTTAAAATAGCTCCGTTACGAATTACCTGATAACCTGTTGGCGCACCCGGAGCAGCTGTCCATGTTAGATCCACAGTATAACCTGAAACGGTAACCGCAAGATCCGATATGGTTTCGCACATCTCTCCGCCATCGCCTAATTCATAACAGAATATAGGATCTAGGCTGCTACCTTCACAAATGCCTATCATAACCATTTTACCGGTAGTTATATCTAATCCGGTAAATAAACCTGCGCCGGCAGTAGCCACGGAACTTAAGCCGGGTACATCGCTCGTTGTTTTGGCATTGGCTTGATATGCATCGGTAGTTAAGTTCCAACGATGTAAGTTCAAATTATCACCACTTAACATCCATAAATAGGGTGTTCCATCAGAAGTGTTTTCCCATGCAATATCGGTAATAAGATTGGGAGAGTTTAACGTTTTCAATATAGTTCCTGCTTTACTTACTTTACGTACTGTATTAGTTTCAAACTCCGCAATCCAGAAACAGTCATCATCTACATCGTAAGCAACCGCATCAATATATTGTCCGCTTACGTTAACAAAGTTAGTAGCGGTCCAAGTAGCCGGATCAATTTTCCAGATAATGCTTCCGCCGGTGGCTCCGTAAATAAATTCGCCATCGGTACAGAAACCTTCAATATTAAGACCCCACATATTTGTTAAGCCCGATATATTTATGTTTCCATCATACACCCAATTGCTTCCATTTTTGACAAATCTGCTCACATTACCCAAACCATGTATGTTAGCATTCCATTTTGAAACATACAATTTGTCTTCCCACATAAATGGGGAGAAGTTACCGCCATCACCTTGAACCTCACCAACTCTAAAATGCCACAACAGATCCCATACGGCTTTGCTTGCGGTTTCTTCAACCGGTGCAAACGGAGCGTTTGTTGTTTTGCTACGTGTAGCGCTATATCCTTCTCTTCTTTTCGCCGGAACATCGCCCGGAACATAATATGGCGGAGCTATTGTTACAGAGCCCGATTTTTTTGCATCGGGTTCATTCCATGTTAATATAGCCACTGTACAATCCTCATCATATTCAACTGCCAAATCTTGTGCGGGGTTATTATCGCAAGTATTTCCGCAAGCCGGCATAGATGCACTAACCGGTACGGATTCGTTGCCGTCTTCGCACACTACTCTTACTTCCCATGTGTATGGGTTAGAAGAATCGTAATGGATATCATCGTAATATGTTCTTTTAGTAGTAGTAAGAAGAACGTTGTCGCGGTAAACATTATAGGTATTGCCGCCGCAGAACACGTCTTCGGTGACAGAAAATCCGGAAGGAATGTTATATATTGATAAACTATATACTTCTTCTCCATCTACATTAATAACTAAAGTAACGCCGTTATCAGTATAAGTACCGTGTTGCCACAAGCTAAATGTAGCGCTTCCTGTAAGTAACGCAGGAAATGTTCCCATTGATACATTGCTTCCTGTTACTTGTTGTCCGCCGCCTGCTAAAAGCGCACCGGATTCATCGTCGATTAATGTCCAGCTAAAAGAATCGCCGTACTCTCTGTCTATAATAACAACTTGCGCTTGGCACACATTGCCGAATATTCCGGATGCGCTGGCTTTTCCGCCATTGCCTTCTGAAGTAACTGCATAAACTGTGAAACTATGCTGTCCCGCATTATCAACAGTAACCGGCAATGTCATATTTTGACCCGGAGCAGCAGTTGTAATTTCTGTATAGGGTTGTCCATTACGGTCAATTACCATTTTGGTAATAGTTAATGGAGCGCCACCCAAGGTTTCTGTTGGATTAGTCCAAGAAAGTGTACCATTTAAACTCGTTCCAATAGGAGTAACCGTTACATTGGTAGGAGCTTTTGCCAAGTTCGGATTACTTTCGGTGGGTATTGCAAAGCCAACTATTTCTGCGTCATTTGCAAAATCACCCAAGTAAGTTAGTGTATTATCATCTAAGTTAATACGGTGGAGTTCTCCCCATCCAAACCAGCCGTTAAATACATAAGCAGCCCAATATATTGTATTTGCCTCACGATCAATTGCCATATCTTGAATAAAGTTGACATTGAAGCCGAAAGATATTAACGTGGTTACTGCGCCTGTATTAGGATTAACCTCAACAATATTATTATTTGCCAAATCTAATTGAATAAAACGACCGTCATTGGTAATAGCAAAGCAAGATAATAATCCGCTACCCTGATTTGCTTGGAATGCAAATGTAGTGGCTCCTGTTGCAAGATTAACAGTATAAAACGCACCACCATCAGCATTAACATAAACTGTGCCATCCGGATGTTTACACATCGCTAATGCCGTAGGAACGTTATGATTTGCCACTATAGTATGGGCTCCCGTTACAGGATTTATTTTGTAGATAGCTTGAGAATTGGGGGCTATGCAATACCATTCGCCGTCAATCCAGTCGCCACCACCCGGTAATTCCGGTAAAGCGCCGCCAATATAGCTAAGTCCTCCGGGATTGTTCAATGGTAATGTTGCGGGATTATTGTTTCCTGGGAAACAGTCAATAGCATAAGCTATTGTATTTGGCCCTCTCAGGCTCGGCATTTGGAAACCTCTTTTCTGCGCAGCACCTTCAGTTCTAATAGCTCTGGTAGTTGCTGACTTAGCCGATATATCTCTACTCGGAGTGTCCGGAGTAACTAACGGAGTAAATCCCTGAACGCCGCTTTTGCCTTTGCTAATCGGGGCTTCCCAAGTTAAGCTGGCGGTCATACAGTTTGCAGAATAAGCCACTGCAAAATTTGTTGCGGGATTGCAATCGCCGGGTTCACCTATCATGAAATTAGCCGTATAGGTAGCATCTACCGAAGCGTTAAAAGTAAGTGGATTGGCAGTAGAGTTTCCGGGTGTCCAATTCACGAAAGTATATCCGGCATTAGCGCTTGCGGTTAAAGTAACCGGAGCGCCAATAGCATACGCACCACCGCCGGTAACTGTGCCGGCGCCGGTTGGATTTACGTTGGTGGTAATAGTGACGGTGGCGGAAGCTTCATTCACTACGCCAATAATAGCGTTATTATTTTGCATAGGAGGCGTCTGCGCGTTATAGTTTGACCAGTTATTAGTCCCTCCTTGTATATGTCCGCCCGCAGCAACTACCGGAGTATTGACTGTAGCTCCAATAATAAAATTCACTGATGATGTAGCTGACCAACCAATATATATTTGAGCGGTTGTTAAAGGATAAGGTGTGTTTAGTACTACCGTATTCCATCCATCCACAGGCGTAAAGTCTTGCTCGTATAAATTTGCTCCGGTTAACGAACTGCGAATCCAAACTTTAGCGCCTGTTATGGTTGCAGCCGGTACGCCAAAAGCAACTTCAATAGCCGTTAAGTTCTTTCCCGCAAAGGGAGTCATATTGGCGCTTGTATATGTTATGGCAGCCTGATGTGGAACAGCGGGAGCATAACCAATACCGGTTATAGCGCTGTTATCGCAATACGCCATAGGTTGAAATGCATACACCTTTTGGGTTATCGGTTCACAAACATCGTTACAAGCAGATTGGTCGCCGGTAAGTACAACTTTACCTTTCACGGTTAAATTACCTGCTGCTGTGGGTGTATAGGTCACATTAACATTAGCAAAAGCGCCTGCGGCTACAGCTGTAGTAACTGCTGTTGTTCCAATAACATTATTGGCAGCATCAAGTAATTGAACGGTATAATTATTTTGAGAAGTGGTACCGCTATTGAAAACAGTAACCGTATATGTCGTAGGATTTCCAACCCATTTGAGTGGGTTACCGGCTATAGATGAAGCGCAAAGGTCGATGGTAGGTGCTGCAGGTGCTCCGGTAACGAGTCCTTCAATACCCAAATTTCCGGCTGTTGTAAAAACATTCCATGTTGCTCCTGCGCCATGAGTATTCGGAACGGTGGCTCCAATAATGTAATTTGCTCCGCCCTGTTTGTAAGAGTCTCCTGTTGTTGTAAGAGGCATGGGGCGAATTTCGTTAGTAGTACCTGAAGTGGTAGTGTGCATTACTGAAAAACCAATCACCAACCCATTGCCTAAGGTTAGCGGATATGGAGTATTAAGAGGAACGTTATTCCATGCGCCCGGCGTAACTGTAACACCTGTTTGCTCATAAACAATAGCGCCTGAAAGTGTATTCTTTATCCAAACCTTACCACTACTGGGTACCAAACTGGCATTTTGTGCTGCAGATGGGAAGTAAAAATTGATTTGGGTCAAAGTACCTCCTGCGTAGTTGCACATTTGTGGAGCAGTAAAAGAGATACAGCCATGCGAATAAAAACTACCTACACCAAAAGAGGCGTTACCCAATCCGGCAAAAGTAGTGCCGACATAGTACTTTAAGGTAAAATCCGCTTTTGAAGGAGTTTGCTCTGGTGCAATTTCTACTTTTCCCAAAGTTTCTTGATTTTGGAGCACAAGATTTTGTGCACCCAAGTAGCCCACACTCGCCATGAAGATGAAAGCTAAGAAAAAGATAAATTTTTTCATAATAAATAAATGTTGGTTAATAAATTATTTGGTTTAATTTTATACGTCATAGTTTTTACACATTATAATACAATGAGCCTGCAAAAATACATTTTTTCAAATATCAACTATTGGGTGTTAATTTTTTTTGGAAAAAAAGGAGAAAGGAGAAAGGAGAAAGGAGAAAGGAGAAAGGAGGTGTTTATTTGAAGTTGGTTTTTCGGATTTTAATAAGGGTGGAAATCATTGAAGATAATTGTTTTAGTTTGTATATTAGTATTGCGAGGTTTTCATTTTCAATGATTTTCAATTTACTTGCCAAATAAAACTGTGTGCGCAATTCTCCACATGAACCTTTAGCTATATACAAAAATTGGATGAACTCTTTATTCGTCTGTCGTTCAAATCCTTCTGCAATATTAGAGGGAATAGAAACCGCAGCTCTTTGCATTTGGTCTTTCAGTCCATAATCTTTACAATTTTTCAATATTTCATAAGTTTTCACGCTTATGCGCATTCCTTCTTTCCAAATCTCCAAATCTTCAAAATTATTGATCATTGCCTTTTTGTTTTTAATATTCATATTTTTCAAATTAACCATTCCTAAAAATCCCCCTCCTTTCTCCCTTCTCCTTTCTCCCTTCTCCTTTCTCCTCCTCCCTTTCACCATATTTCTCACCGCAGTATAATTTTCACCGGCAAATGATCCGAATACCCACCCAAATATTTCGGTCCCATATAAGTACGAAATGTTTTTACGCCACCATACTTTTCATCCACCGTTAACAAAAAAGGCGCATCAAAAATAATGGCTTCTCTATTTTCTACTTGCCACTTGTTTTCATTATTTAATAATGATTTCGATACGATAAACTGGTCTAAGCATCCCCAAAATTCCTGCGATTTATGCGTTCCTCTGTTTTTTCCTAATAAAGGAAACATTAAATTAAATAAAGTTCCTTCCGTTGTTTCATTTTCATATTTTTTTGCTTGTAAATAGGTTAGCATGCTTTCATCAGTAGGATAATCATTAAAATCTCCCATAATAATAATGTATGCGTTGCTATTTATGAATAGCAGCGAGTCTACTTGCTTTCTCAATACTTGCGCATAATAGTTGCGTTTGGGGATGGTGGCGCCATGTCCGCCAAACCGCGATGTCCAGTGGTTTACAAACAAATGTAATGTGTCTTCTTTTGCCATAAGCGCTTTGGCATACAAAATATCTCTGTTTTTTGCAGTTGGCTCAAACGGAAAAACAACCGGAACGGGATAACTTTCTATAATTTGTATTCTATCTTTTCGATAGAGTAGCGCCACATCTATTCCGCGCGCATCCGGCGAATCGTAATGCACGTAGCGGTAACGGTATGCTTTTAATCCTGTAGTGTAACAGAGTTTCTTCAGCACATTTGCGTTTTCAATTTCCGCCAAGCCAATAATATCCGGCGGCTCCCAAGCATTCATCGCCAAAAACACCTTGGCGATATCATTCAGTTTTTTATAAAAACGCTTATACGTCCAACGATAAAACCCGGTAGGCGTAAAAGCCTCATCGTTTTTATCAGGATCTTTTTCCGGATCGAAAAGATTTTCAACGTTGTAGAAGGCGATGCAGTAGCGGAGGGACGACTCCTGTTGTGAAAAGGCAATGAGATGGAGAAGGTAGAAAAGGAGAAAGGAAAAAGGAGAAAGGAAAACCTTATTTTTAAAAGGCAACCTTAGTAGCAGAAAGCGGATGGTGAAAGGCATTTTGATTAGTTTTTAAGTTTTTTTGGTTAAATATTTTATTTTGAAATGCTATTACTTTTTATTGAAGTAGTATGTAAGAATATTGAGTTCTTATTCGCCGTAGGCGATAAACTTTTGATAACCCCGAGCAAGTTTACGCAACTCGGGGTAAAACGATGGAACAAATCAACACAGAACTACGTAGTAGTTCAACTATCTTCCCAAAACCATTTTTCATCCATTTCAATACCATGCTTCTGAAAAAGACGATTGATTTCATCCTGAAAACTCTCTTTTCTGTGATGTTCCTGCTGATTTTTGATATAATTGATCAGAATATCGCGTTCCTTATACGAATAAGTTAATGCACAGTATTTTATCCCCCAGCCTCTAAAATTCGGGAAAAATCCTGATGATTTTATCCACCTTGTCGATGCTACTTTAATATCCTTAATATAGTCTGCTGATGCAACAGACAGATGAAGATCGGAAAGGATATGAACATGATCTTCCATACAATTAATTCGGAACAATACACACTTTTTATTTGTTATTACTCCCCAAATATAGTTTTTTAATTTATCTAAATGAGTCAAATTGATAGTTTTTTCGCTACTTCTAGTGCGAAAAATAATGTGATAAAGTATTTGGCGATAAGCTGACATAGTGTAAGGTTTTAGTTAGTAAGATGTTTTTTGTTGAACTACCACGTAGTTCCCATTTCGTTCATTATGTCTTCTTACCCCGAGCTGCGTAAACTTGCTCGGGGTTATTAAAAGTTCATCGCCTACGGCGAATCTTCGTTTAAGAAAATTCTTTGCTTTATTTATTTTATTTTCAGCATATAACGATTTTAGAGTGGCCATCTCAGGATGAGTTTAATGAGTAATAATTAGTCGCGCAAATATACAACTCAAAAACGCATTTGTCAAGAGGGAAGATTAAAAAATAATTAATAGTTCCTCAAAATAAAATTTTAATAAAAAAGCAGTTTTCTCTTAAAAAACTGCTTTTTTCGTCTTTTCGCAAATTATGGCGAAAGGATTTTTGGAAGGATTTTACTATTTTATCCCCAACTCCGCTTTAACTTTGTTAGTCAAATCATCGCTTGGCGAGGAAAACAATAGCGTAGAAATGTCAAAAACATAACTATAGTGGTTAGCTTTAGCTACTTTTTTAATCGCGTCTATTAATTTAGTTTGAAAAGGTTCCAATAATTCTAATTGTTTATCTTGAACATCCATTTCCATAGATTGCGCAAACTCTTGAATACGTTTTATCATAGATTGCAGCTCTTCCTGTCTTATTTTTAATATTGCCGGTGAAGTGCCGGGGGTATTTGCCAATTGCTCAAATGCAGCCTGTTTCTCTTGAAACTCTCTTACCATTTGCTCTCCGATAGACTGTAAATCAGCATTGTAATTTACAATTACATTTTGAATGGAGTCAATGCCGGGCATGCTTTTCATAATTTCACCATAGTCTACGTGTCCGAATTTGGATTGCGCGAACCCATGGAAGCAGAAGGCGGAAAGCAGAAAGCAGAAAGCAATTTTCTTGATTTTCAATATATTCATAACTTTAAATTTTAAATCTTTAAACTCTACTTTATCCCCAACTTCTTCCTTACTAACGGCGTTACATCATCTCCACCATCATAATAAAGCAAGATTTGAGTATCGAAAATGTAGTTGTATTTGTGTTCTTTTGCTACATCATTAATAGCATTTTGCACTTTTTCTTGAAAAGGAGCAATTAAGCGGAATTTTTCTTCTTCAATGTCTTGTTGAACATTCATTTCAAACTCCTGTATTCTGTTTTGAAGAGCGATAAGTTCATCTTCTCTTAGTTTTCTAACAGCAGATGACATCGTGCCGGCTTCTTTATCGAATCTGTCTTTCTTTGTTTGAAACTCATTGAACATATTTTCATAAATAACCTGCAAGCTATTATGAAAATCCATCAACTTTATTTGAACGGAATCTATTCCGGGCATTACTTGCATGATTTCATTCGAATTTACATGTCCATACTTTTGCGCAAACGTGGAAGTCATGCAAACCACCAATGCTACTAAAATTAACGTAATCTTTTTCATTATTTATATTGTATTAAAATTAATCTCTCACTGTTATTCCCAAACGTTGCATCACCATATCATTCAAATCCCATTTCGGGTCGGCATATACAATTGTCATTGAGCCTGCTACATCAAAAACAAACGCATAACCTCTGTCTTTTGCAATAGCTTCTATAGCATTAAAAACTCTATCCTGAATGGGTTTTACCAACTCTTCTCTTTTTTTAAACAAGTCGCCATCTTTTCCAAAACGTTTTTTCTGCAATTCTTTTGCATCTTGCTCTGCTTTAATAATAGCTTCTTCTCTTTTCTGTTTAAGGTTTTCCGGCAAAGTAATTGCCTCTACTTGATATTGCTTATACATTGAATCAATAGAAGCGAATCTTTTTTCAATATCTCTCTGCCAATTTACAGCAAGTCTGTCCAATTCTTTTTGAGCTTCTTTGTACTCAGGAATGTTATTCAAAATATATTCGGAATCAATGTATCCGTTTCTTTGTTGTTGAGCGAATGCCGATAACGACAAACTGATAGCTAAAATGATTAATAAAAGATTTTTTTTCATAAGGCGCAATTTTTGGTTTGTAACGTATTTTTTAATTGATTATTATAATAATTTTGACATTTTGTATTAATCAATAGATGAGTTGATGGAGATATGGAAGTGACTTCTATTGGCGCCGGGTCTGTGCGGAACTTCGTCAAAGCCATAACCCCAGTCAAAGCCGAGCAATCCGAACATCGGCAAGAAAACGCGAATACCAACCCCTGCAGATTTGTAGAGTTTGAATGGTGAGTACTGGCGTTTGTCTAACCAACTGTTTCCAGCTTCAGCAAAAGTCAACAAATAGATGGTAGCGCTTGGGTTCAATGTAATGGGATAGCGCAATTCGGCAGTGAATTTATTATAGATGGCAGCGCCTATCGGAGATCCAAGCATATGAGGAGTTAGTGATTCGTTAGCGTAACCACGCATACCAATCACTTCTCTTCCGTCTAAGGCATAGTTCGACAATCCGTCGCCACCCAAATAGAAACGCTCAAACGGAGAAATACCGATGTCTCTGTTGTAAGCTCCCATAAACCCCGATCTGAAGCGCACATTGAGCACTAAATTCTCCACTAAACGGGTGAACCATGAAGTGCTGAATTTCCATTTATGCAACTCTAACCACCTGTATTTTTCTTGTGGAGTGGCATTTGCATAATCTATATTCGAGAAAAGCGAATACGGAGGCGTAAACTGCGCAGAAAACATGATCTCAGAACCTTGACGCGGATAAATAGGCGCATCTACAGAGTTTCGCCCAATGGTAAAAATATAACTCAGATTGTTTGAATATCCGTTAGAGAATATAAAAATTGAACCGTAATTGTGCACATTGTAACGCTGGTATAAGAACGTATGCGACATTTGGAAGTAGTCATCCGGCCATTTTAGTTTTTGTCCGTAAGATACGGAGAATCCGAAAATTTTAATAAAAGCGTGCCGTGGATCCGCTCTTTTATAGCCGTTGGTTTGAATTTGATAGCTTAACGCTGCGGTTAAGGAGTTGGGTTTTCTGCCCCCTACCCAAGGTTCGGTAAACGATACGGTATAATATTGATACCATATAGCATTGGTAGAAGCTCTAAACGATAATCTTTGTCCATCACCGGCAGGA
>WQTS01000123.1 GCA_009786185.1 Bacteroidota bacterium | reverse complement strand
GGCTGAAAGGAAAAAGGGGGAATGGCATGCTACAGCAGGCAACGAGCGGTTTGGCACAATGGCGGGTGTACCCCGTTGAATAGGTGTTGAGAAACAGCAAGTTAAGTGGCTCGTGGCAAGTGTATGTAGCCCGCCACTGCGCCAAGCCGCCACCACGTTATCTGTCATGCGGAGAGATGTAGCAGATACGATAGTGTGAATTATTTGAAAAAAACCGAAAAACACACAAGAATACTTGAATGAAAAAAGGCTGTCCAGAAAATGAACAGTCTTTTAAAATTACTCATTGATGGATTTACCCTAAAAACAACTTCAAATCCTCATCTACCGTAGTAATTCCTGCAATGCCAAAGTTTTCCACAAGCACTTTCGCTACGTTTGGCGATAGAAATGCGGGCAACGTACTTCCCAAATGAATGTTTTTCACGCCCAGAGACAACAGCGCCAACAACACGATGACCGCCTTTTGTTCGTACCAGGCGATGTTATAGGCAATGGGCAAGTCGTTTACATCATTCAGCCCGAATATCTCTTTCAATTTCAAGGCGATTACTACCAATGAATAACTGTCGTTGCACTGACCGGCATCCAAAACTCTCGGTATTCCGCCAATATCGCCCAAAGGCAATTTGTTGTAACGATATTTGGCGCAGCCTGCTGTGAGAATGACGGTATCGTGAGGTAATTTTTCCGCAAATTGTGTGTAATAGTCACGACTTTTCATGCGACCATCGCAGCCCGCCATAACGAAAAACTTGCGGATAGCGCCCGATTTTACGGCATCTACCACCTTATCAGCCAATGCAAGTACCTGAGCGTGAGCAAAACCACCCATTATTTCGCCTTTTTCGATTTCGGTGGGGGCGTTGCATTTTTTGGCATGTTCAATCAGTTGGGAAAAATTTTTGGGTTGTCCGTTTATGCGATCTGCGATGTGCGGAAAACCTGCAAATCCTGCCGAGCCGGTGGTATAAACTCTGTCTGAATACGTTGCGTTGGAACGCGGAGGAACCAAGCAGTTGGTCGTAAACAATATTACTCCGTTGAATTTCTCAAATTCTTCTGTCTGTTTCCACCACGCATTGCCGTAGTTTCCAACAAAATGGCTGTACTTTTTGAATGTGGGATAGCAGTGCGCTGGAAGCATTTCGCTGTGCGTATAAACGTCAACGCCTGTGCCTTCGGTTTGTTCCAATAAATCGTGCAAATCGCGAAGGTCGTGTCCCGAAATTAGAATTGCAGGATTGTTCTGAACGCCGATATTTACTTTCGTAATTTCGGGATTACCGTAGGTGGACGTATTCGCCTTATCCAACAAAGCCATCACTTTCACGCCCATACTTCCGCATTTCAACACCAAACCTGTGAGTTCGTCGCCAGAGAGATTATCGTTTAGTGTAGCAACCAAACCTTCCTGCATAAAAGCGTAAAGTTCAGTATCTTCATAACCCAGATTGGCGGCGTGTTCGGCGTAGGCAGCCAAACCTTTGATGCCGTAGGTCAATAACTCGCGCAACGAGCGTATATCCTCGTTTTGTGTGGAAAAAATACCGACTAATTTCGCTTTTTCTTCCATTTTCTCAATCGTTTTGGTTTTCCAATCCAAACATTTACAATGGTTTGGAATATACAACACCCCCAATTCGGCAAGCCTGTTTCTCAGTTTTTCACACAAACGAAACGCTTTCTCAATCTTTTTCACAAAGCGTTGTTTGTCGAAATTGGCATTGGTAATGGTCATAAAAAGACCGTCGGTAATAAATTTGTTGACTTCGGGCATTTCCTCGCCCGTTTCGTGCAGGCGAACAGAGAGTGCAGATACCCCTTTCATCAGGTAAATCAGCAAATCCTGTAGATTCGCCACATCATCGGTTTTTCCGCAAACCCCTTTTACTGTACAGCCTTTACCTGCGGCTGCTTCTTGACATTGATAACAAAACATTTTTACTATTTTTAAAAAATTAAACAATTAATTTAACTATATCCATTCTTCACTTTGAAGATTTCCTTTTGTTCCGATTACAACTTTTTTGATTGGTATTTTCCGAATTGCATTAACTTGTGCTTGCTTTGCAATATGTAATAATCCTCCGCAACAAGGCACTTCCATCAAAATGACTGTCAATGTATTGATAAATGAATTATCAATCATTGAAGTCAACTTTTCAACATAATATTCTGCTGCATTGTCAAGTTTTGGACAGGCAATCACTATGCTGTTGTTTTTCATAAATTGCAGATGGAAATTGCTGTAAACAAATGCCGTACAGTCTGCTGCCAATACCAAATCCGAATTTTTTAGAAAACTTGCATTCGGATTTACCAAACGCAACTGTATCGGAAATTGCTGCACCTCAAACGAAACATTACAACAAGACATTTCCTTTTGCGGCTCAACCTCGCATTCTTCCAATTCTATCGCACCAACGGGGCAAGTTCCGATACAAATACCCAATCCGTCGCAATAATCTTCGTTGGTTATTCGTGCTTTACCGTCAATAATCTGCAAAGCCCCACCGTGGCAACCTGCCACACAAGCGCCGCAACCTGTGCAGCGATTTTCGTCTATTTTTATTCTTGTTCTATTCATTTCTTATAGATTAATAAATTTCTGCAAAAATAGAAGTTTAAAATCGAAAATAGTGTAACATTTGTTACAAGTGTAAAAAAATGTATCTTTGCAAAAAATAATTATATGGATATTGACAATTTGATTTTATGTCCGATATGCGGGAATATACCTGTCAATGAGCGGGACGATTTTCTTAATGAGTTGAAATTCAAAGCTAAATATTTCAAAAAAGGAGAATGGATTGCTCAGCAGGGAGATATTGTTAAGGCTTTATATATCTTATTAAAGGGAAGCGTAAAAGCAGAAATGATTTCAGATGCAGGAACTGTTTTGAATATCGAAACCATTAATGCTCCCAATCCCTTGGCTCCTGCATTTTTATTTGCTGAAAACAATCACTTTCCCGTTGATGTAGTGGCGCTTGAAGATTGTGAAATAATTGTTATTTCCAAAGAATCAATTATGAAACAACTTGCCTGTAATGAAATGTTTTTGCAAGGATTTATGAAATTTAACTCCAATCGCGCACATTTTTTGTCTGAACGTTTAAAATTTCTTTCGACAAAAACCATCAAAGGAAAATTGGCAAAGTATATTTTGGCAAGAACCGAGAACATGGATTTTTCCTTGGATATGAGCCAAACAGCATTGGCAGAATATTTCGGAGTTGCCCGTCCATCTTTATCCAGAAGTCTTTCCGAAATGATAGATGATGAAATTATTACTCTGAAAGGAAAAAACGGAAAAGTTTTGAATTTTACGAAATTACGAAGACTGGTTACAAATGGATAAAATAGAATCCGAAAAGAAACCAGTTGGCTTAATGGTTGGTGGTGTATTGGCTACTTTACAAGCCGAAGAAATAGAAAAAATCACTGGAATTAAACCACACAAAGGCATTTTGAATATTCCCGGACAGCTTGACAAAGGCGATGATAAAATAATTGACAACTTACCCTTGACTATTCCATTTTAGACGAAATTGCCTACAAATATCCTATGAATAACGCTTATTACGGTTATACAACACGAGGTTGTGTGCGTAAATGCGAGTTTTATACAATAATCAAATTCACACATAATTCAGTGGTAGGTTATTTTGAAAACATATTTTCGGAAAACTCAATATGGGACTATAAAGTAGAAGAATGGAGTAAGCATACTATGAGAAATAGCCAAGTGAGAGATTATCGTTATACTTTCATTATCTCAGAAGAAAAAATTGAAATTAAATAACTCTATACAAATTGGAAACCCCGCCTGTGGCAATATGCTACCATGCTAACTACAAGTGACAGCCAGCGCGTAGCAAACAATGAAAAATGTAATTGAACGTTAAGCAAAATATAAAAGTTGCGCCCGACACGAATTAGGGATTTAATAATGAAAAAAAAGGTTTTAACAAATATTCTCGCTTTGATTTGCGTAATTGTACTCACAAATTGCAGTAAAGTAACAGATATCAATAAAATAGGAGGCACTTACATTGGAACTTATACATGGAAAAATCTTACTCATAATCAGTCGTGGAGTAGTACGCCAACAATTGAATTAGGCAATGGGAAATACACTTATCAAGGATTTGCTAATGATGATCCTTTGTTTGATAGTGGTTATGGAAATTTTACAATTAAAGATAATAAAATCATATTTGAATTAACATACTATCATGTTCCGGAAGGAATGCTTCCTCATCCGATTGAAGGTTTCGATCATTGGTTCCTTAAAGGTGAGTATAAATACAAGTTTGATGGACATAAATTAATTCTCTCAAAAACTTCCACTGTTAACGCAGAAAAGTATAAATATGAATTTGAACTCGAAAGAGCGAGATGGTGAATTATTGAACGGAAACTTATTTACAGACATTGAAATATATAACAAGTTGCATAAAGAAAATACAAAAAGCATTTAGAAATCAAAAAAATGAACAAAAAAGCAGGACTGATAATAGTAATAATTAGTTTTGTAGTAAGTTGTTATTCAAACCAACCGAAAGAACTCTCCGAACTGAAAAAGGTATTTGATAAATACAAAGTTGACGGTTCTATTTTGATTTATCATCAGAATGAAAATGCTTACATGGGATATAACTTAGAGAGATGTAATATCGCTTTTTGCCCCGCTTCGACATTTAAAATCCCGAATACACTGATTGCACTTGAAAGTGGTATTGCAACAACAGAAACTATTTTTACATGGAATGGCGAAAAAAGAACTTTTCCGAATTGGGAAAAAGATATGACCATTAAAGAAGCGTTTCGGGTATCGGCTGTTTCTGTTTACCAAGAGATAGCGCGACGAATTGGAATTGAAAAAATGAAATATTATACACAACTTTTCAATTATGGTAATTTAGACATAAATGACGAAAACCTTGATAGATTTTGGTTGGAAGGGAAATCAAGCATAACACAGTATCAACAAGTTCATTTTCTTCAAAAACTATACAATCTGCAATTACCGATTAGCGAAAGTGCTATGAAACTGACAAAAGAAATGATGTTGTATGAAACGACGAACAATTATAAAATCAGTGGAAAGACAGGTTGGGCTATTCGACAAGATGAAAGTGTAACATGGTTTGTCGGCTATATAGAAACAGAAAATAGTGTATATATCTTTGCGACAAATGTTGCCCCAAATAAAGACACCGATTTGAATACATTTGGTCAAGTGAGAATCGAATTAACAAAAGAAGTTTTTAGGGAATTGAAAATTATAACAGACAATCAGTGAAACCCCTGGCTTCGTCAAAATTATTAAAAAAAATACTTCAACCATGCTCAAACTATTCATCTTCCTGCAAATCATCCTTTTAGGAATCTACACTCCGGTTGAAAAACCAAAGCAATCTCTATCGAAACTTTCTACTATTGAAATAAATAATCTGTTTCAAGAAGCCAATAAAACTTTCAAATTTCGTGCGCTTGAAGCTGAATTGGACAGTTTGTGCGAAGTTTTGAATGGCAGCGTGCTTTTAGCTTTCGGCGACCAAGTTTTTTATAAAAAGGAGGTCGGTTTTAAGCGTTTGGCAAAAAAGATACCTGAAAATGCGATTGATCATGAAACGCTTTTCGAGCTGGCTTCCATTTCCAAACAGTTTACGGCGGTTGCCATATTGCAATTAAATGAAGCAAAGAAATTAACCTTGGATGAAGATGTTACAACGTTTCTGCCTGAATTTCCCTATGAGAATATTACCATACATCATTTACTAACGCACACTTCAGGGCTGCCGGAGTACATGGACTTTCCTGAAAAAGATTTTGACGAGCATGAACCTCTAAGCAATGCTCAGCTATACAGTTATTTAGAACAAGAAAGGCCTAAGATTTTATCTGCACCCGGCGCCCGATTCAAATACATTAATACCAATTACGCTTTATTGGCATTAATTGTTGAAAAAATAACAGAAACTCCGTTTGAACAATATGTTAGAAAAAATATTTTCGAACCTGTAGGATTGCAATTTGCCTGTTTTGCCACAGAATTAGATAACAAAACTAATTATACCAAAGGGCATTTAGCCAATTTGAGCGAGCGTCCGTTTCATTTTCAAAACGGCGTTATCGGCGATAAAGGCATATATTCTAATGTAAATGAAATTTACCATTGGATGAAAGCATTTTTTATTGATCATAAAATACTTCCAAAAGATGTAGTGGAGCAAGCCACACAGCCTCAAAACAAACTTTTAAAAGGGAAGCCTTCAGAATATTACGGCTATGGATTACGCATTGAAGCAGATGGACCTACCGGATATTTAATTTACCACGGCGGCTTGTGGCGTGGATTTCAAAACAACATGGTGTATCGTCCCAGCGACCAATACATTTTTATTGTGTTGAGTAATTTAAGAAACAGGGCGCCGATTGGGGTAAATGGGAAGCTGTTGCGGGTTATTGATGGGGCGTAGTATAATTATTCCATCAGCCACTCCATAATTTCCACCGCATTAGTAGCAGCGCCTTTGCGAAGGTTATCCGCTACGCACCACAAATTAAGCGTTTTAGGCTGTGATTCGTCGCGGCGGATGCGTCCTACAAAAACTTCATCTTTTTCGTGTGCGGTTAAGGGCATGGGGTATTCGTTTTGAGTAGGGTTGTCAATGACTTTAATGCCGTTAAATTCATTTAACAAACGTATAACTTCATCTATTTCAAACTCTTTTTCAAATTCTGCGTTAATGGCTTCGGAGTGGCCGCCAATTACAGGCACGCGCACTACGGTTGCCGTAATTTGTATTTGCGGAGCGCGTAGAATTTTGCGCGTTTCGTGTACCAACTTCATCTCTTCGGTGGTGTAGCCGTTGGGTTCAAAAGCTCCGCCATGCGGAAAAAGATTCAAGTCAATTTGATGCGGATATGCTTTTCCGCATGGTTCACCGGCACGCTCTTGCATGAGTTGATTTACAGCCTGTACGCCGGTTCCCGAAACCGATTGGTAAGTGGAAACTACTATCCGTTTTAATCCGTATTTTTGATGTAACGGCGCCAACGCCATCACCATTTGAATGGTAGAGCAATTAGGGTTTGCAATGATTTTATCTGTAGGTTTGATCACCTCGCCGTTAATTTGCGGCACTACTAAGGGAATTTCGTCGAAATTGCGCCATGCGGAAGAGTTGTCAATAACAATGGTGCCATTTTTAGCAAACAGAGGCGCATATTTTAGCGAGGCGCCGCTTCCGGCAGAAAACAGCGCAAAATCGGGCGCGGCTGCAATTGCATCTTCCACTGAAACAATGGTATGTTCTTTTCCGGCTACTGTAAGCTTTTTACCTATTGATCTTTCCGATGCCGTTACAATAATTTCATTATCCGTTAAGTTTCTTTCTTCTAAAACTTTAAGCATAATAGAGCCTACTAATCCCGTAGCACCTATTACTGCAATTTTAAATTTTCGTTTTTCGTTTTTTGATGTATTCATTTTTCATGTATTAATTCTCCATTAAATACGCCTTAATAAAATCATCCAACTCCCCATCCATAACCGCATTAACGTTGGAGGTTTCAAATCGTGTGCGCAAATCCTTCACCATTTTATAAGGGTGCATTACGTAGCTGCGAATTTGCGAACCCCATTCAATCCGTTTTTTAGTGCTTTCAATTTCGGAGAGCTTTTCGCGTTTTTTCTCCATTTCACGTTGGTATAGTTGCGATTTTAACATCTGCATCGCTTTTTCGCGATTTTGAAGTTGCGAACGTGTCTCTTGGCATTCCACAATAATTCCGGAAGGGTGATGGTGCAGTCGTACCGCCGTTTCTACTTTGTTTACGTTCTGTCCGCCCGGTCCGCTGGAACGGTAAGTATCCCACGAAATATCCGCAGGGTTCACTTCAATTACAATATCATCGTTAATTACAGGATAGGCGTAAACGGAGGCAAAAGAAGTGTGTCGCTTATTTGCCGAATCGAAAGGCGATAGACGTACTAAACGGTGTACGCCGTTCTCGCTTTTTAAATAGCCGTATCCGTAAGCTCCATCCAATTCTATGGTGGCAGATTTGATGCCGGCAACATCGCCTTCTTGTCTGTCTAACAATCTTATAGCATATTTGTTACGTTCTCCCCAGCGTATGTACATGCGAAGCAGCATCTCTGCCCAATCGCAACTTTCCGTGCCGCCTGCACCGGAATTGACGGTTAAAATTACACTCATGGGGTCTTCCTCTTCACGCATCATATTCCGAAATTCCAATTTTTCAATGGTTTGGAATGCAGCTTTAGAAGCCTCATTTACATCTTGCTCCGTGGCTTCTTCTGCTACAAAAAAATCGTACAATACCATTAAATCATCTACTTTAATAGCGGCGAGTTCATATTCTTGTACCCAAGATTTAATTAAACTAATCTCTTTCAGTAGTTTCTCCGCAGATTTCGGGTCGTCCCAAAAATCATTTTCATGGGTAATTTTTTCTTTTGCCTTGATCTCATCTAACTTGACATCAACGTCAAAGACACCTCCTTAGCTCGCTGAGTCTGGCTTGAATCTCTTTAATTTGGTCGGATTGAATCATAAATTTACAAGGTAACTTTTACTTCGTATTCTTCGTAACCTTCGATAATGTCGCCCACTTTAATATCGTTGAAATTTTCAATATTTAGTCCGCAGTCTTGACCTGCAACTACTTCTTTTACATCGTCTTTAAAACGTTTCAAGGAGCCTAATTTTCCGGAATAAATTACAATACCATCGCGAATTAAGCGGACTTTTGTATTGCGTTGTAATTTCCCGTCAAGTGACATACATCCTGCAATATTTCCAACTTTTGTGATCTTAAACACTTCACGTACTTCAAGGTTGCATAATATTTTCTCACGAATTTCCGGCGTGTGCATCCCTGCAATGGCGTCTTTGATTTCGTTAATAGCAGAATAAATAATTGAATAAATGCGAATGTCAATTTGCTCTTGCTCAGCTAATTTTCTAGCGCCGGGCGAAGGTCTCACCTGGAATGCAATAATAATGGCATTAGATGCAGAGGCTAACAATACGTCGCTTTCCGTAACGGCGCCCACCGATTTGTGAATTACATTTACTTGTACTTGTTCGGTGGAAAGTTTTAATAATGAGTCGGATAGAGCTTCTACAGAACCATCCACGTCTCCTTTTACAATGATATTTAACTCTTTGAAATCTCCAATCGCAATTCTTCTTCCGATTTCGTCCAAAGTAATATGTTTTTGTGTACGAAGCCCCATTTCACGCGCCAATTGTGCACGTTTTGTAGCGGCAATCCGAGCATCATATTCGGAGGCACACACTTTCAAAATATCGCCGGCTTGCGGTGCACCGTTAAGTCCAAGCAATAATACCGGTGTTGCCGGCCCTGCTTCTTTTAGCGATTGATTGCGTTCATTAAACATCGCTTTCACTTTGCCGAAATAATTACCGGCTAAGATAGGATCTCCAATTTTGATAGTTCCGTTTTGAATCAATACTTTAGCCACATATCCCTTTCCTTTGTCTAAAGAAGACTCTAAAACGGTTCCGCTTCCGGGTTTATTGGGATTGGCTTTCAAATCCAATAGCTCGGCTTCAAGAAGCACTTTCTCAAGCAGTGTATCTATGTTGAGTCCTTGTTTGGAGTTAATCTCTTGACATTGATATTTTCCTCCCCAATCTTCTACTAAAATATTCAAATTAGCTAAGGCTTCTCTAATTTTTTCAGGAGCGGCATTGCCCTTGTCTATCTTAGTGATAGCGAACACCATAGGAACTCCGGCAGCCTGTGCGTGATTGATGGCTTCTACTGTTTGAGGCATCACCGAGTCATCGGCAGCAATCACAATGATAGATACGTCGGTAACTTTTGCTCCGCGAGCACGCATGGCAGTAAATGCTTCGTGTCCGGGAGTATCCAAAAATGTGATTTTTCTTCCATCCGGAAGGCTAACCAAGTAAGCTCCAATATGCTGTGTTATTCCGCCAGCCTCTCCGGCTATAACGTTAGCTTTACGAATATAGTCGAGCAACGATGTTTTACCATGGTCCACGTGCCCCATAACCGTAATAATAGGATGGCGCGAAACCAAATCTTCGGGGTTGTCTTCTTCTTCTGTTTTAGTTACTTCTTCAATATCGGCGCTCACAAATTCTACTTCAAAACCAAACTCCTCTGTTAATAGTGCAATCGTTTCCGCATCTAATCTTTGATTGATAGAAACGAAAAGTCCAACACTCATACAAGTAGAAATGATCTGATTTACAGGAACATTCATCAATATTGCCAAATCATTCGCTGTGATAAATTCCGTAACTTTCAGTTTCTTTTGATTTTGCATTTCTTGCATTTCGCTTTCCTGCATATCTGACTGAAACTGTGCACGTTTTTCCCTTTTTCGTTTAGAGGTTTTAGATTTGCCAAGCGGCTCCAAGCGTTGCATGGTTTCTTTTATTTGGCGTTGAATATCTTCATCGGATATTTCTACCTTTGCTACTGCTTGTTTTTGTTTATCATCATCCTGTTTTCCGGTATGCTGTTTGATCCGTTTCCGTTTGCGTTTTTTCTCAATGTTAGACTTATCTTTCGCTTGCTCTTGTTCTTTCTTCGTTTGCTCTTTCGGTTTAAAGGCTTCCAAATTAATTTTGCCCAACACTACAGGTGCATCAACTTTGATGTGTTTGGTTTCAATGTGTTCAATTGCAGGTTTTTGCACTGTTACTGCAGGCTGTTCAGGGGCAGTAATCGTATCTTCAACAATCTTAGTGATTATTTCCTCTTTAGGTTCTTCTCTAACAGTTTCTTTTACTTGCGTTTTTCCTTTATCTTGTGCGTTTTTGTCTTGTTTTTGCTCTTTTTTCCCTTTCTCTTTTCTCGTTTTTTTCTCTTCAAAGGCAGCCAAATCAATAGTTCCTTTAACAACGATGTTTTTTGAAATATCCTCAACAACGGTTTTAATATGTTCCGGTTTTTGCTCTATTTTTTCTTCGGAAACAATGGGTTTCACCGGTATTTTTTCAACTTTAGGTTCAATTACATCGGGGGGCGTAGTTTTTTTAACTACTTTTTTAGGTTCCAAATCAATTTTTCCTACTACTTTTGGCACTTGAATCGTAACATTGATCTTCTCTACAGGTTTTTCTTCTACAGGAGGTTTTATGTTAACAGGAGGTGCAACTTGCGGTTCTTCTTCCGGATGTTTAACTTCTTCGGTTTCTGTTTTTGACTTTGAGAAAGTGCCGATTTCTAATTTCTTAGATTCTTCTTTTACCATTTTTTCACTCTGAAATTCTTTTATAAGAATCTCATACATCTCCGGAGTGAGTTTTGTGTTCGGATTGTCAACGATTTCAATATTATGCTTTTTTAATAAAGAAACGATTGAACATAACCCCACGTTAAACTCTCCGGCGGCTTTTCCTAAGCGTGGTATTTTCTTTTCGTCAGACATATTATTATATTTGTGTATTTGATTGTTTGGTTTGAAAATTTAAGAATTTAATGTTTATAGGTCTATAGGTGTGCAGCTTTAGATTTTTAAATCTTTAAATTTTAAATTATCCATCATTTAATCTATATCCAATTCTTTTTTAATTGACGCAATCACATCATCTACAGTTTCTTCTTCAAGGTCGGTGCGTTGAATCAATTCTTCACGGCTTAATTTAAGCACACTGGTAGCGGTGTCGCAGCCAATGGCTTTAAACGCATCAATTACCCATTGGTCGAATTCGTCGGTAAACTCGCTCAAATCCACATCTTCCTCTTCTTTAATATCATCTCTGAAAACGTCGATTTCGTAGCCCGCCAATTTGCTTGCCAATTTGATGTTATATCCGCCTTTTCCAATGGCTAACGAAACCTGGTCGGGTTTCATGTATACATTTGCGGTTTTGTTTTCTTCATCAATTTCAATGTAAGAGATTTTAGCGGGACTGAGCGCCCGGCTAATCAATAGTTGCGTGTTGCCGGTATAATTGATAACGTCAATGCTTTCTTTGCGTAACTCGTGGAAGATGCTGTGGATACGGCTACCTTTTACGCCTACACAGGCGCCCACAGGGTCAATTCTATCGTCGAAAGATTCTACTAATACTTTTGCACGTTCACCGGGTGCGCGCACTACATTTTTAATAGTGATGAGACCGTCGTACACTTCAGGGATTTCTGTTTCCATTAATCTTTCCAAAAATAACGGTGAAGTTCTCGAAATGATAATTTGCGGGGAAGATCCTTTAATATCCACGCGAAGCACTATGGCAGAAAGGTTATCGCCTTTTTTGTATTTGTCGGCGGCAATTTGCTCGTTTTTAGGAAGAATAAGTTCTACACCTTCTTCATCCATGACTAAAATCTCTTTTTTCCACACTTGACTTACTTCGCCGGAAACGAGTTCCCCGATTTTATGCTCATATTTTTTATAGATGAGATCTTTTTCATACTCCATTACTTTGGTAATCAAATTTTGGCGTAATGCTTGGATTTCGCGGCGCGCAAAGTCGGAAAAACGCACATTTTCCATTACCTCTTCCCCCACTTCAAAGTCGGGTTCAATTTTAATAGCTTCGGAAAGTGCAATTTGAGTAAATTCGTTCTTCACATGTCCATCTTCTACAATTTCTCTATAACGTTGAATTTCCAATTCACCGCGGTCTACGTTTACAATCACTTCAAAGTTAGCGTCTGCTCCATATTTCTTAGTAAGCGCTGAGCGGAAAATATCTTCCAATATTCGCATCAACGATTCTCTTTCAATGTTTTTAAAATCTTTAAACTCGGCTAAGGTTTCCAATAAGTTTAAACTTTCTTCCATGACGTTCTTTTGTTTGTTATATTACAATGTTTATTTATCTAAAAAAAAGAAGGGCTTTCGACCCCACTTTCACTTTCTTCTAAAAAAAACTCCCACCGGTAGTAGTGAGAGTGAGTGTTGAGTTGACCAACCTGGATTCGAACCAAGACTGACAGAACCAAAACCTGGAGTGCTACCATTACACTATTGGTCAGTTGTTCATTTGAGGCGGCAAAAATATATTTTTTTTGATACCACTATGCCTTATCCTTTTTTTTCTCAAAAATACTACACTGTAATATTTTTTCTATTTTTGCAAGATATTTGTTAACCAAAAAGAAAATGAATAAACTATTTGAAAAAATAAGTTCGGTCAAAAAAATTACTTTAATCTTCGTGTTATTTGCCTGGGCTGTAAGCTTGCCCATTTATGCGCAATTGGCTCCGAAAGCAAATAATAAAGGTAAATACGGTTACGCCAATGTGAACGGAGAGTTTATCATTAAGCCACAATTCGATTACGCAGGCGATTTTTCAGATGACATAGCGTGCGTGAGAAAAGGGAAAAAATGGGGATATATTGATATACAGGGAAATCCGGTTATTGATATAAAATATGAGGCTATTCAAAATGGCTTCACCGATGGCTTGGCGTGGGTAAAATTGAAAAACAAATATGGATATGTGAATAACAAAGGAGATCAAATAATTCCTTTGAAGTATGCAAATGCGTATCCGTTTTCAGATGGATGTGCTGCCGTTGTTGTAAAAGAAAAAAACAAATTTCTTTTCGGCTATATTAATACAGCCGGAAATGAGATAGTTGAACCGATTTACGAACATTGTATAGCCCGGTTTGCCCACGGACGTTCAGCCATAAAAAAAGACGGAAAATGGGCGATTATTAATACCAAAGGAGAACAAATTACAGGATTTGAGTATTTGAATGTTATTATTTCTCCCAAAAATAAAGGATATATCATCGTTACCAAAGATGGTGCAAAAGATAATGAAGGAGGCATACAAAGCGGTAATTGGGGTATTATGAATAATGACGGCAAATTGATAACACCTTTAAAATATCATGCAATTCGAAATTTTAATGATGAAAATTTAATATTGGTTTCATCCGGAGATTCTTGGGGATGGGTGAATATGCAAGGCGAAGAGATAATCCCCTTGAAACATAAACAAGTACTCGATTTTAACGAAGGCTTGGCAGCCATTCTTGAAAACGGAAAAGTAAACTGGATCAATGCAAAAAATGAAACTGTTTTGAAAACAGATTATACAGGTACCACTTATTTTGAGAATGGCGTAGCCTATGTTAAAGATCGATATGGAAAATGGGGCAGCATAGACAAAAAAGGCAATATCGTAGTACCACTTATTGCAGATTCCTACCGGGAAGCAGTTGATGTTTATGCCCGGTATGGACAAAAACCTCTCACTAAGCGACATGTGAAACAGTATTTGCTGCATAAAAACCGTCCGCAAGATAAATACAAGGTGAAAGATACAATACCTGAAGATATGTGGGATTTTTAATCCAATTAACTTAAAAATGACGTTATTATGAAAAAATATATCATTACAATTTTACTAATTTCTTTCATTTTCAGCGCCTACGCCCAATTGCAGGAGGAAACGTCGAATTACAGACGTAGTTCGCTTTACTCCATGTTGATAGCGCATCCTTCGCAAAAGTTTCATAAAGATATTACGGAAGTTTTTTTCTCTATTCCTATTCCTGAAAAATTTAACAATCATGATTTGAGTGTAAAAGTAGTCTCTTCTGATGAAAAGAAACAAGAAAAATTAGATAATATTAATGATTTTATTGTTAGAAACGCATTGGCTCGTAGAATGATGTCAAAATGGTTCGATCGAGACCCCGAAACCGGATATTTTGATATGCATCTGATCGCTTCGCGCGGAAATTACGACGCCACTTATTTTGACGTGGAACTTGCCAAGCAAACGGTAAGAGGTGTAGGGCAATTGGCAGATGCCGGCGAAGAGCTGATCGGAAATACGTTTTTAATTGTTAACGATATTAAATATGTGGACAAAAGCACCGGCGCCAAAATTGCCGGAGACATTTTTAAATTGGTAGGCGCTGTTGCAAGTGAAGTTGCAAAAGACACTGTTTTTAGGAGCTTGGGTAACGACATTGGTGATTTGGTGTCGACGATTAAGGGTTTTAAAGTAACGGTAACTTCCTACTTGTACCGCTTGGAATGGAATGATGAGGTAGCGGGAACTTTATACCAATCATATTATATGACGGAAAACGATTCCGATCCTCAAAGGAAAAAAGCGTTTGAGAATAATAATCAGTTGTTTAGATTGAAATACATTGGTAAACAATCGGTAAATAGCGGTAAAACTTCTATAGAAGGCGTAAACTTAGAAAGTCCCGAACAAATGATTCGTAAAGTTTGCACTCGAGCCATTGACAAATCTATTGCGGAATTGCAGCGAACGCATGAAGAATTTAGGGTAAAAACACCGATATTTTCTGTTGCTAAAACTGTTAAAGCTAAAATTGGGATGAAAGAGGGCGTTACCTCAGGTTCTAAATTTGAAGTATTGGAGCAAAGTATGGATAAAGATGGCAGAACGCAATACAAAAGAGTGGGCGTTATTAAGCCTGTGGGTAAAATTTGGGATAACCGCTATATGGCAGCAGAAGAAAAATCTGCCACAGCGCATCTTGCTTATACTGAGTTTAAAAAAGTGAGCGGCAGCGATTTTTATCCCGGTATGTTGATACGCGAAATCAAATAAACAAAAATTAATTATAAACAAAATCTTATGGCTTATGAAAAAGATGAAATTTATTTTGCTAATTATCATTGCTTTATGTACTGTAACGGGTTTTTCCCAAAATAAAAAAGCCAAGAAAAAGGCGGATAAGGATACACACATTTTTCGTTATGAAATTGAGTGCGCGGGCGTTGGCACTGCCGGAACCTATGTGGTAAAAGTATGGAGTTATTCAAAAAAACCGTTCGTGGCATTCGATCAGGCAAAGAAAAATGCAGTGCATGGGATTCTTTTTAAAGGATTTCCCGCTTCTAACGCTTGCCGCCAGGCTCAAAGACCTATAGCAAATCCCGGTGTAGAGCAGGAGCAAGCTGAATTTTTTAGACACTTCTTTCGCGATGGCGGTGAATATTTGAAATATATAAATGCCTCGGGAAATAGTGCCAGAGAAACAATAAAAGTAGGAAAAGAATATAAAGTAAGCGCCATTATTTCCGTGGCGAAAGATCAATTAAGAAAAGATCTTGAAACTGCCGGTATCATCAAAGAATTATCGTCAGGATTTTAAAAAAAATAATCAAAAATAACATTTTAAAACCGCAAAACATGAGAAAATTATTACTATTAACTTGCGCTTTCCTTGTGGCTATGACTTCATTCGGACAAGCAAAAAAACCTACCATTATGATAGTGCCCAGCGATGTTTGGTGCAATCAAAATGGATATATGATGACTTTCGACAACATGGGAACCATCCAAAAAATTCCTGATTATAAAAAAGCATTGCAAACGGACGCCAACTTGTTATTGGTGATCTCTACCATCAATAATTTAATGGCAGACAGAGGATTTCCCTTGAAAAATTTAGAGTCAACACTAAAATCAATAGAGCAACGTGCGGCAGAAGATAACATGACGACCAGCAAATCGGGAGCAGAGTTGGCGGAAAGCCCGTTAGACAGGCTTAAGAGAATAGCTAAAGCCGACATTATCTTACAGTTAACATGGACGGTGAACACGACAGGTCCCAAAAAATCGATCACTTTTAATTTACAAGGATTAGATGCTTATACCGATAAGCAGATTGCCGGCGCAACAGGCACGGGTGCACCTTCTTTCTCTACCGAAATTCCGGTGCTATTGGAAGAAGCGATACTGTCTCATCTTGATAATTTTAACGCACGTTTACAAAACCATTTCGATGATCTCTTAACCAACGGAAGAGAAGTGCGAATAGACATCAGAGTGTTTGATGATGGTTCGGGAATTGATTTGGAAACCGAATTTAACGGTTACGAGTTGGCAGAAATTATTGATGAGTGGATGGCTGAAAATACCGTATCCGGCAGGTATAATAAGACCGACGGCTCGCATAATTTTATCTATTTTGAACAAGTTAGAGTTCCGCTTTTCAGACCTAACGGCGCAGCTATGGATACCGAATTTTTTGTAAGAGAACTGTCACGTCATTTGCGCACAAAATACAATATTAATTCCAAGGTGATGACCAGAGGATTGGGCAATGCAGTTTTGGTTATTGGCGAGAAATAAAATGCAAATCATTTATAAACTAATAAAATAGAAAAAATGAAAAAAGTAATAATATTCGCAACAATAGTTGCCATGGTCATATGTCCTGCTTTGTTACAGGCACAAACTAAAAATGAGCCTTCTGCTATTGCATTGTCTGTGATGATTCCGGAAGAGATAGACGGACTTTCGGATGCTGCAAAAGTTGTGTTATCCAACAAATTAATACAAATAGCCACTGCTAACGGCATATCGGCAAAAGAGGGTTTTGGCAGGTTTTTTATCACTGCGGTTCCTGCGCTCATGACGAAAGATATTGTGCCGGGACCTCCGCAGCAAATTGCCCAAAACATGGAGGTTACGCTTTACATTGGAGACTATTTTGATCAAAAGATTTTTGCAAGCACAAGCATTAGCTGCAAAGGCGTAGGCACCAATGAAACAAAAGCTTACATTGAAGCTGTGAAAAACATAAGTGCCAACGCTCCGCAAGTAAGAGCGTTTGTAGAAAACGGGAAGAAAAAAATTATTGATTATTATGTAACACAATGTGATAACATTATTAACAAAGCTCAAAGTTTGGCAAACCAAAAAAAATATGAAGAAGCCATTTATTTGTTGACCTCTATTCCGGAAGCTGTTCCTGATTGTTATTCAAGAGCTTTGGTTGTAGCAGAAGGTATTTACCAACAGTATATAGATCATTTATGCAATATTTACTTGGCGCATGCCAAAAGTGCATGGGCAGCAGGGCAAGACGCATCGGGAGCGCAAAAAGCGGGGGAATATTTGAGTTATATCTATCCTGACGCGTATTGCTACAGCGAGGCGCAAATGTTATACAAAGAAATAAAAGATAAAGTATTGGATGATTGGCATTTTGTAATGAAAGTATATCAAGATGGCATAGATTTGGAATCGCAACGCATCAACGCTTGGCGAAGGGTAGGAGTGGCTTTCGGAGAGAACCAACAGCCGGATGTTTATAATGTAAATTGGGTGATTCGGTAGTGGAATAGAGAAAGATGAAAAATGATATTTTAAACTCACAACATCCTATCTATAAAATTGTTAAAAAAGTAGCAGAGGAAAAGAAGCTGGCTGCTTTTGCGGTGGGTGGCGTGGTGCGCGACCTGTTTTTAAACCGTTTTTCAAAAGATATTGATATTCTGGTGTTGGGAAGCGGTATAGAATTAGCGCAAGCGGTGGCCAAAGAGATTTCGTCTACGTTGGAAGTGAATGTCTTTAAAAATTTTGGTACAGCGCAGTTTGTTTTTGAAGGCGCAGCTATTGAATTTGTAGGTGCAAGAAAAGAGTCTTATGACCGAAATTCCCGCAAACCTACTGTGGAAAACGGAACCTTAGAGGATGATCTTTCGCGCCGCGATTTTACAATAAATGCCATGGCAATCGGAATCTCCGGCGAAAAAAATGGCGAATTGGTAGATCTGTTCAACGGATTTGACGATCTTCAGGCAAAAATTCTGCGCACACCGTTAGATCCTGACATTACTTTTTCCGATGATCCATTACGTATGATGCGCGCCGTGCGATTTGCCTCGCAATTGGGTTTTACTATTGAGCCAAAAACATGGGCAGCTATAAAACGCAACGCGCATCGCTTAGAAATCATATCAAAAGAAAGGATTATTGATGAGTTTAATAAAATATTGCTCTCCAAAAAACCTTCGGTAGGCATTCAATTATGTGAGGAAACCGGACTGTTAGCGCAGTTTCTTCCGGAATTATCCGCTCTAAAAGGTGCAGAGATAATGGATGGAAAAGGACACAAAGACAATTACTTACACACATTACAAGTGGTAGATAAAATTGCGATGGTTTCGCCAAATCTATGGTTGTTATGGGGTGCCTTGTTGCACGATATTGCCAAGCCGGTTACAAAAAAATACGATGAAAAAGTGGGGTGGTCGTTCCACGGGCACGAATACATTGGCTCTAAAATGGTGAAACGCATTTTCAATGATCTAAAAATGCCCACCAACGAAAAAATGCGCTATGTTCAAAAAATGGTAGCGCTGCATCTACGTCCTATAGCTTTAGTAGAAGACGAAATTACCGATTCCGCCGTACGACGCTTACTGTTTGATGCCGGCGACGATGTTGACGACCTCATGTTGCTTTGCGAAGCCGATGTTACTTCAAAAAATCCGGAAAAGATAAAACGTTGCATGGAAAATTTTGCAAACGTGCGCGTAAAGCTCAAAGAAATTGAAGAAAAAGACCGCCTGCGCAATTGGCAGCCTCCCATTGATGGTGAGCTGATTATGCAAGCTTTTCAGCTGCAGCCTTGCCGCGAAGTAGGCATAATTAAAGATGCCATCCGCGAGGCTATTTTAGACGGAATTATTCCCAACGAGTTTGGCGCCGCTTACAATATGATGTTAGAAGAAGGAAAGAAATTGGGGCTTCTCAAAAAAATTGAACTTAATCGAAAAACGCCGCCTGTTATTCATGAAATAACTTCTATTTCGTTACAAACTCCTCAAAACCATATAATTTCAAAAGAAATCCCGTTTTATCTTTTTCAAAATCCCAACTTAGACTTGATCCATATTATCACTAAAGTGAAAGCAGGTGCACTTTATGAGCCGGTAAAATTTTTGGCACATGCTTCTTATCAGCTTCTAAAAGAAAGTAATGCAAAATTGTCTGCCACCGAAATGGATGACTTTTTAGCTTGCCATGGCACTTCATGGAAAACCCATATTCATACTCAATGCATTGCCATTCAATGGATTATTCCAAAAAGAAATATAGACAAAGTGTTGCCTATCCTTTGGGAAACAATATTCAATCCGTGTTTTAAAAACGATGATTTACAACGTTTTAAAGAATCAAAAATTAAAGATTTAGAATACAACACGGCGAAATTCAACTATCGTGCCTCGCAACTCATGTTTGCCGAAATGTTTCCATCCGAAACTCCAATTGGAACTATTTTAACTAAAGAACACATTGAGGCATTAACAATAGATCAATTACAACAATATCATCAGCAAACATTTACGGAAAATAATATTAGGATTTTTGCAACAGGAAACTTAGATGATGAGATGATAAGACGATGCGGTGATGAGATGATGCAGAAGGCAGAAAGGAGAAAGGAGAAAGGAGAAAAATCCCCTTCAAATTTTGAAAGGGTGGACCGCGAAGCCGGACGGGGTAGTTTATATCAAATTCAAAATTCAAAATTCATCATCGAAACCCGCGAAAACGCCCTGCAATCCTCTTTCATCCTATGCAAAAAAAGTATAGGTTACACCCATGAAGACCGACGTAACTTCGAGATATTAAGTACATTATATGGAGGTTATTTTGGCTCGCGTCTCATGCAGAATCTTCGTGAAGAGAACGGTTATACCTACGGCGTTTTTTGTAGCAGCCTCTTTTATGAAAACGAATCTGTTTTTTATATTGAAGCCGATGTAGTAGTAGAGAAAACAAAAGCCGCTATTAACGAGTGTTTTAATGAAATGATGTTGCTGCAAAACAAATTGGTGAGCGAAGAAGAACTGTCGTTAGTGAAAACATATATGTTGGGCGAACTCCTTCGCGAAGTGGATGGTTCTGTTTCTTACCAAAAGAGATATGCTTATTGGAATGATTTTCAATTGAATGAAAATGAAATGCAGCAAATGATAGACACAATACATGCCATTACGTCGCAAACAATACAAACATTAGCGAAACAATATCTTGTGCCGGAAATGTTTACTACAATTGTGGTGGGGAAAATGTAATGCTATTCTTTCACCACTTTCTGAACCACCTCTCCGGCATCGGTAATTACTTTCACAAAATAAACTCCCGCCGATAAGTGCGAAATATCTATAGCAGTTTCAGGAGCAATTGCACGAGTTACTCCTACTTTTTTCCCAAAAGCATCGTATATTTCAATGTTTTCTACTTTCAATTCACTACTCACAACTTTCAACTCACCACTTGTTGGATTAGGATAGATTTTGATAGCAGAGGTTCCTATGGTTTCAGTAACAGCAACCATTGTTTTTGATTTCTCGAAATTAGCAACCAAATTGTGCGATCGGAGTACGGGAAACGCATGCAAAGCAGTATTAGAAATTTCAATATCGTCTTCTGTCCAATTTACAAATTCGTAGTCGGGATTAGGAACTGCCCATACGAAAGTTGAATCTCCGCAAAGAATGTTATTACCGCCACCGGAAATGGTACCTCCTTCCGGTAGGTTTGATGAAATAATAACATCATAGGTTTTCACTGCAAAATGTGCAATTAAATTGCAATGTCGGGTTACGGGAAATGCATAACAATGATCAACAGAAATTATAACCCCATTTTCAGCCCAGTATAAAAAATCACAACAAATGCTGGGTGTTGCGCATAGGGCAACGCTTGTTCCGTAAGGAAGATTTGCTCCACCTCCGGTAACTTCGCCGCATCCGGATGGTTCTGTTGTTACAGTAACATTGTATGTTGCAAGCGCAAAATTAGCAATTAAATTACGAGGATAAAATACCGGAAATGTATAACAATGGTCGGTAGAAACCACAATGCCGTTTTCTGTCCAGTTTATAAATTGGTAACCATCGTATGGGGTTACACACATGGTAACAATTGTTCCGCAAGAGTAAGCACCGGTGCCAAGAATTGTACCGGCATGAGCAGGATTTGCCATTACTGTAATGGTGTGAGATCCTCCCGTCTCAACAAAATTAGCAACCAAATTGCGCGATTGAGTTACAGGAAATGTGTAAAATGGACTAGTAGTAACAATGACACCGTCTTCAGACCAATTTATAAAAGTGTAACAAAGGCTATCGGGAATAGCAAATATGGTTATTGTTTCTCCATGAGTGTAGTTTCCACCACCCGAAACAAAGCCACCCTGGGGTGGATTTGAGGATAAAGTAATATCAAATTCTGCAAAGACGCTTGCCATACTTAACAATATGCTTGCGATAAAAAGTAAAATTTTCTTTTCCATGGATAATAATTTTTAATAAAAATAATGTTTAATGACTGCAAAAATATAAAAAAATTATATAGCGAACATAATTAAACTATGAATTACTCGTAGATTTCAGATGAAAAAGAGAGTCGAAGCATTATTATCTTTTTTTGAATACTTTTGCATCCTTAAATTTTTAAACCTTAAATCTTTAAATTTCTTATGAGCGACGACAAAAAAATTATCTTCTCCATGGTGAATGTGAGTAAAATCTATCCGCCTCAAAAACAAGTATTAAAAAATATTTACCTCTCCTTTTATTATGGCGCAAAAATTGGCGTGTTGGGATTGAACGGCTCCGGAAAATCCTCACTTCTAAAGATTATAGCCGGCGTGGATAAATCATATCAAGGAGAAGTTGTGTTTTCACCCGGCTATACGGTGGGTTATTTAGCGCAAGAACCAGAAATGGATGACTCACTTACCGTAATTGATGTGGTGAAACAGGGTGTGCAAAAAGTGGTGGATATTTTAGCCGAATATGAAGCGGTGAATATGAAGTTTATGGAAGAGATGACCGATGATGAAATGGCAAAACTTATTGATCGCCAGGGTGAATTGACGGAGCTGATTGATCAATACGATGCCTGGGAATTGGACAACAAATTGGAGCGTGCTATGGATGCCCTGCGCTGCCCCGATCCGGATACACCGGTAAAAAACTTGTCGGGCGGCGAGCGTCGCCGTGTGGCATTGTGCCGACTGCTGCTTTCCGAACCCGATATTTTGTTGTTGGATGAGCCAACCAACCACTTGGATGCCGAATCGGTAGAGTGGCTGGAAATGCACCTGCAACAATATAAAGGTACAGTGATTGCCGTTACCCACGACCGCTATTTCTTAGACAATGTAGCCGGCTGGATTTTAGAATTGGATAGGGGAGAAGGCATTCCTTGGCAGGGCAACTATTCTTCGTGGTTAGAGCAAAAAACACAACGTTTGGCACAGGAAGAAAAACAGGAATCTAAACGAATGAAGACGTTGGAACGTGAGTTGGAATGGGTGCGCATGTCGCCCAAAGCACGCCACTCGAAAGGAAAAGCGCGTTTGAATGCGTACGATAAATTGTTGAATGAAGATGTAAAAGAACGTGAAGAAAAGTTGCAAATTTTTATTCCGAACGGACCACGTTTAGGAACGAATGTAATTGATGTGGTGCACGTTTCAAAAGCCTTCGGCGACAAACTACTGTTTGAAGACTTAAACTTCTCACTTCCTCCTAACGGTATTGTAGGTATTATTGGACCAAACGGTGCAGGAAAAACCACATTATTCCGCTTAATTATGGGTATAGAACAACCCGACTCCGGCGAATTTAAAGTGGGTGAAACCGTGAAAGTAGGCTACGTTGACCAGCAACACGTGGAAATTGATCCGGAAAAAACCGTATGGGAAGTGGTTTCGGAAGGAAACGAGCAGATGATGATGGGCGGACGCCTTATTAATTCGCGTGCCTATATTTCCCGTTTTAATTTTGGTGGACAAGACCAAAATAAGAAATCAGGCGTGCTTTCGGGCGGCGAGCGCAATCGTTTGCATTTGGCGCTTACGCTCAAATCGGAGGCTAATGTGTTGTTATTGGACGAACCTACTAACGATATTGATGTGAACACCTTACGCGCTTTGGAAGAAGGATTGGAAAACTTTGCCGGTTGCGCTGTAATTATTTCGCACGACCGCTGGTTTTTAGACAGAGTTTGCACCCATATTTTGGCATTTGAAGGCGACTCGCAAGTGTATTTCTTTGAAGGAAATTATACCGAATATGAGGAAAATAAAAAGAAACGGTTGGGCTATGTGGAACCGAAGCGAATTAGATATAAGAAGTTGATAAAATAAATTGAATGCCACAGCGTTAAGATTACATTAAAAATTTCAAACCCTATGAAAAATTTCTTATTAGTCATTTTTGCAGCCGCCTTTATGGCAATGCCCATATTGAGTTATGGACAACAGGAAGTTCAAACAAATGAGAGCGCTGAAAAGCGGATCTCTTACTCATTCATTAACGAATATGGTTTTTTTGGTGGTGGAACGTTCGGATTTACAGGTGTTTTTATTAATGGTATTCGTTTTAACAAGACGCAGGATTTAATTGGTATTGGAGTAGGCTACGAGGCAGATTTTCGATCGCAACAGAGCGTTCCCTTTTTTGTCAACTATCGTCATTATTTTCCCGGAAAGAAAAAGCTTAAACCGCTTGTAAATGTTGGAATTGGTCTAAGAGTCAGTTTTTGGCAAGATTGGACTAATTGGTACGAACCATACTATGATGAAAATGGCGTTTATTTGTATGATATGTGGTATGGGTATTCAAAACAAAGAGTTACACCGGGGCTATACGCTACTATGGCAGCAGGGTTTAAAGTTAGAGCGCTTTCTTTTACTTCGGGCCTTTTCATGAAATCGTGGAATAATGAATATTTTGGAGGTGTTGAAGTAAAAGTAGGTTTTACTTTTTAGTGCTACCTTCTTTAATGTTATACCTTCCGCTGTTTCAATCTTACTTGCGTTTAGAAAAATCGCTTTCTCCCAAAACAGTGGAAGCATATTTGTCTGATATTGAAAAGTTTGCTCATTCTCTTTCTCAGAATGATGAAAAACTTGATGAACAACTGCTAAAAGAGGCAACTTTAGTAGATTTTCAAAACTATTTACAGCAACTTTTTAAAAAAAAGGCGAAAGCCAGTTCACAAGCGCGAGCAGTTTCTTCTTTAAAGGCGTTTTATCGTTTTTTGCAATATGAAAAAATAATTGAGCATAATCCTACGGAATTGTTGGAAGCGCCTAAAATTGGAAGAACTTTACCTGAAGTGCTTTCGGTTAAAGAAATTGAGTCGATTATTGCAACTATTGACCTTAGTAAGCCGGAAGGACATCGTAACAAAGCCATTGTAGAAGTGTTGTATGGATGTGGTTTGCGCGTGAGTGAATTGATTGATCTAAAACTATCTCAATTATTCTTCCGCGATAATTTTATTCGAATTATTGGGAAAGGAAATAAAGAGCGGCTTGTTCCCATTGGAGAGACGGCGCAAAAAGCAGTGATGCACTATGTTGACGGAGGTCGTTCAAAGCTAAAAATAAAAAAAGGGATGGAAGATATGCTGTTTCTTAACTGTAGAGGAAGTAAATTAACGCGTATTATGATTTTTATAATGGTTAAAGAATTTGCGCAACTTGGCGGAATACAGAAAAACATAAGTCCGCATACTTTTCGCCATTCTTTTGCCACCCATTTAATTGAGGGCGGTGCTGACTTACGCGCTGTACAGGAAATGTTAGGACATGTAAGTATTACAACTACAGAGATTTATACACATTTAGATACGGATTATATTCGGAGCGCTATTGCGCAATTTCATCCGCGGTATTGAATTGTTTGAAAAAATAATTGTTGTTTTCCGAAGTAACAAAAAAAAAACTATTTTTGCCGCCCCAAACGGGACACGTACTTTGACTTTTTGTACTTTGCCGGTGTAGCTCAGTTGGCCAGAGCAGCTGATTTGTAATCAGCTGGTCGGCGGTTCGAATCCGTCCACCGGCTCAACATAATGGGGAGATTCCAGAGTGGCTAAATGGGGCAGACTGTAAATCTGTTGGTGATACCTTCGGAGGTTCGAATCCTTCTCTCCCCACTCTTGTAAATTGCGGAAGTAGCTCATTTGGTAGAGCGAAAGCCTTCCAAGCTTTAGGTGGCGGGTTCGAGCCCCGTCTTCCGCTCAAAACCTCGAAAGGCATTAATAGCCAATAGTTTGCAAAAGCAGACTGTTGGCTATTATGTTTAAATCGTAACAGTATCGCAACAAATAACTTTTTTTAGATATCTCACAAATCTAAAAAAAAAATGCCAGTACAATCACCCCGCTTAGCAGTATCAACTGCTAATTCTGCTGCAAATTACTTGCCGGCAACTTTAAAAACCAACAAATCCGGATGGATTATTGAGTACTATGTGGAAAATCCACAAACGCAAATTTTATCTAGAAAGATGATAAGATTACAAAGGCTACCAAAGCGTTATCCATCAAAAATGGAAGCCAGAAGGCACATCAATAATATTATTGTTGCGCTCAACATGAAACTGTCCACCGGTTGGAATCCTTATTTTATGGGAGAGGATTCGCGCTTATACATACCTTTAAAAGAGGTTACGGAGAAATATTTAGAAGAAGTAAAGCGCAATATCCGGGCAGCCACATATAGGTCTTATTCTTCGTTTGTGAGTATTTTTGGTGAGTGGCTGGAAAAAGTATCCCCCAATATTTATTCTTCTATGGTTACTCATGCGCTTGTTGCTAAATTCATGGATTACGTTTATAATGAACGTAAAGGACGCAAGGGCGATAGTATGTCCAACAGAACATACAATAACCGGTCTTCTTCTTTGAGCTTATCTATCTCTTTTTTAAACCGTTCCCACTCTCTTGTCAGCTCCTTGCCGTTGATGTAGATATTGATGCGGTGGGTGCGTTTTGCCATAAACTTAAGTGTTTACAGCAAAGGTAAGGTGGGGAAAAGAAAGGGAATAGGACAAAAGGTAAGAGTTCCTACCTCTTAATTACTGATTTTATAGGATTTAAAAATCTATCTAACAACCGCAAATCCTCTGTGATGATTTCGGCAGTACCGGTCATTTCTTGGCTAAACTCTAACGTTTTACCATAATTGGTAACTAACGAATCGGGGAAGACTACTTCCAATACGAAATATTTTTGATTATCTCTATTTATGGGAACTAACGAAATATGAGCAATTTGTACTTTCATCATGCCATATTCCATATAAGGATAATTGTCGAATTTTACGTTTACGAATTGCCCTTCTTTTACTTTTCCGGCGCCACGTGGGGGCAACTCTATTTTCCCGATAATTTTGGTTTTATATTGTGGTACTATCGTTGCCAGCACTTCGCCGGCAACAATGTTTTGGTTGTGCTGCCAATATTTGGTCATAGTGGAAAAACCATCTATTGGGCTGATTAATAAATAGCTTTGCTCCCATTGCGCTAATTGTGTTTGTAACTGATTAAAACTGCTACTAAGGTTTAGTTGTAATTGTGTTTTTTGTTCCAAATCCTGTTGTTGTAGCTCAAAAATGGATTGTTCCAATTGTGCAATGGACAATAACAGGTTTTCTAAAGACATTTTGGTACTCTCAAAAGATTGAAGTTGTTGCAAGTAAACGCCTCGTGCTCGCTCGAACTCCGCAACAGAAATAGCGCCTTTTGCAAATAGCACAGAATCTATGGCATACAATTTCTCGTTGCTCTGCAACTGACTTGCTGCAAAACGAATTTGCGTTTTAGTTTTATCAACAATTTTTCTGTATTGCGCAATCTGTCTTTCAATAGCGGCAATTTTTTTAGTATTAAACTGCGTTTCTAAAAAGAAGAGATAATCGCGATAGCTTTTTACAAAATGTTCGTAAGCGGGTTGAATTTCGCCCAATTGAGCGGAAAACAGAAAGCGGAAACCAAAAAGCGAGTCATGGGTTGTAGAATTAATGTATTGGGAGTTAAAATCCTGCAACGCTGTTTTTAACTCTATCACATCTTGAAACCGGACAGGGTTTTCAATGAGGGCAATAAAATCACCCTTTTTTACCAACTGCTTTTCAGATACAAAAATAGTATCTATCCTGCCGCTGTTTTTTGCCATAAGCCCTGCCGGAAGATTTTCTGTGGTTACTACTATGCGTGCCTCAATAATATCAGGATATTTGAAGAAATAACTACCGACAACCAAGCCTGCTATGACAATGAATATTATGCTAATCCCCCAACGAATAATCCAACGGGGCGGACGACCCAAAACCTCCTGCACGGCAGGACTTTTGAGCTCAATCTCCTTTTGGATGCTCTCTTGCTTTATTTCTTTTTCTTCTTCCATATCAATTTCCCAATTCTAATTGATTTTTCACCAACTCATAATAAATTCCTTTTAGTTTTGTAAGTTCTTTATGTGTGCCTTGTTCCACTATTTTTCCTTTTTCCAACACCACAATGTTATCGGCGTTTTTTACTGTACTTAGCCTGTGGGCAACAACTACTACTGTTTTACCTTCAAAAAACTCATCAAGATTTTCCATAATCACCTTTTCATTGTTGGCGTCCAAAGCGTTGGTAGCTTCATCGAAAAAGATATATTCCGGATTTTTATAAACAGCGCGTGCAATTAAAATCCGTTGCCGTTGCCCTTGACTGATGCCTTGTCCCTCTTGCCCTATTTTGGTGTTGTAGCCCAATGGTAAGCCTTCTACCATTTCTTGAATGTTGGCAACTTTGGCGGCATGAAGCAAACGGTTGGTATCTACTATTTCATCGCCTACGGCAATATTGCGGGCAATGGTATCGGAAAAAATGTAGCCGTCTTGCATTACTGCGCCGCAGTGCCCACGCCATACATGTGCGTTGATATTTTGCAAGTTATATTCGCCAATTTTAATTTCACCCTTAACAGGTAGATAAAAACCCAACAACAGTTTTACTAATGTGGTTTTACCGCTACCGCTCATGCCCACAATGGCAGTTACTTTTCCACTTGGAATTTCTAAATTAACATTATCCAAAACAGTTTCACTATACTGTCCATCATATTGGAAAGTGAGGTTTTGTACAGAGACAGTCCTATTTTGTGGAAGCAACATAATTTTGCTTGCGTTGGGGTTTTCTTCATCTTCGCGGTTGTGGATTTCACCCAAACGCTCTAAACTGATTTTGGCATCTTGCGCCGATTGCACAAATCCGATGAGTTGTCCAATAGGTGCATTGAGCTGTCCAATGATGTATTGCACTGCCATCATCATACCCAAAGTCATATTGCCGTTAATTACCGCTTGGGCAGCAAAAAATGAGATGACAATGTTTTTTGTTTGGTCTATAAAAAACGCTCCTGCCTGTTGGTACTGACTCAATGCCAAGCCTTTGATGCTGACGTTAAACAGCTTTATTTGAATATTTTCCCATTCCCAGCGCTTTTGTTTTTCACTGTTATTTAGTTTTATTTCCTGCATGCCGGTAATGAGTTGGTAAAGATTACTTTGTTCTGCTGATGCTTGCGCAAAGCGTTTGTAGTCCAATTCTTTACGTCTTTTTAGGAAGATGACAATCCAAAGTACATATAATACACTTGCTAATAAGAAAATGCCAAGTATTTTTAAGTTATACAATCCTAAAACAATGGAAAATATAATGAGATTGAAAAATGAAAACAACGTATTGATGCTGCTTGATGTAAGAAAATTCTGTATTCTGGAATTATCATTAATTCGCTGCATAATATCTCCTATCATCTTAATATCGAAAAAACGGATAGGCAGTTTCATCAGTTTAATCAAAAAATCTGAAATCATTGAAATATTTATCCTTGCTGTAATGTGTAGCAGTATCCAGCTTCGGATAAATTCGACAACGGTTTGACTTGTGAATAAAACTAACTGAGCAATTAAGATTAATGTAACAAAACTTAAATTTTGGTTACTAATACCATAATCTACTATGCTTTGTGTTAAAAATGGGAATATAAGTTGCAACAACGAACCCAACAACAAGCCTAGAAAAAGTTGAATGATATATTTTCGATAAGGTTTTAGATAACGAAAAATGTACGAGAATTTTGTTCTGTCGCTTTTTTCGTCTTCTTGTTCGTAAAATGCCGGTGTTGGTTCTAATAATAATGCTATTCCTTCTTCTTCACCGTCTTTTTTCGTACTGAGCCAACTGTTGCAAAACTCTTGAACGGTAAATTGAATTAATCCATGTCCGGGGTCAGCAACATAAACAATTCCTTCTGGAAGACTATTCTCCGATGTCGATTTCCCCTTTCTAAGTTTGGTTTTATAAACAACAACAAAATGCTCTTGTCGCCAATGCACAATACACGGTAATGGCACATCTTTTGCCAATTTTTCAAAATTCAGCTTTACGCCGACGGTTTTAAATCCTAGTTTTTCCGCTGCATCGCTGATACCCAAGAGGCTTACGCCTGCACGGGTGACGGAGCACATTTCTCGCAACTTTTGTATGGTATAGGTCTTACCGTAATGTTTGGCGACCATTGCCAAACAAGTAGCACCGCAGTCCATGGTATCGGGTTGTTGATAAAAAGGAAATTTTCGAGACATTTTGCTTATTGCTTTACATTACATAAATTCAATTGTTCCATCACCCGTTTATTTTAAATTTTTCGTTCCACGTTCTCCTTGTCCTATATTGTATTGTAATGTCAAATAATAATATCGTTCGTAATACGTACCCCTTGAAGTAACTCGGCTTGTAATGCCAAACATATCTGAAAAAGATTTATGGGGTAATAAGTCGTCAAAAATACGATTCAAACCAAGAGTAACTCTCAGTTTATTATCTAAAAATTTCTTGCTGATATTAAAAGAAGAACTCATATATCCATTTTTATAGCCGTTGAATGTTATCTCTTTTCCATAATAACTAATATATAACATCATATTAAAACCTTTAAAATTCATTTCCGTACTAAATTTTGCATAATAACCAAGCTGTCTTCGCTTATAATCATTTTCAGATAAATTATATTGTTTTACCAAATTGTTGAGTGTATCAATATTAAACAAATTATGAAACAAATTTCCGGACAAAGAAAAATTAATAATGCTTTTAACAGAAAACCATAAAGACGCATCTATACCAAGGTTTGTTTGTTGATATAGATTTTCAGGTCTATTTAAAGAAATCAGCGAAGAAATAGGTATTGCAATCGTTACAAATTGATTGTTGGTATAATTAAAAAAACATTCTGTTGATAAATTAAATTTTTCCTTGTTATAATTGTACGAAAAATAGAATGAATAAACATCAACGGGTTTCAGTTTTGAATTGCCAGAATACCACTGGTATGGATTTTTTTTATCAATATAGTCTGTTAATAATCGAAAATAAGGCATATTAGCTCTTTTATCAAAAGAGAGTTTAATCATAGAATTATTATTAAAATTGTAACCTACTAATAAAGAGGGTAGTACTTTAATATAATTCTTTTTAAAAAAAAATGAGGTGTCTTGATCATCGAGTTGATACCGGAGATATGTACCATCATAACAGTCTGCGATGAAATTAATGCCCCCATCAAGTGTCCATTTATTTATTTTTCCTCCTATTCTGAGTGGCACGGAATGGCTATGATTAATATAGTGGGCAAATTGACTTTGCGGCAAAATTAAGGTATTGTCTACATGATGCATATTCTGTGTAGAATTTACATAAACGTAAAGACTGTAAGATAAATTCAATCTTAAATTTTTATTTATAGAATGATTATATGTTACTCTTAACCAAGGATATTTGAAATATGCGTTACTTGTATTATTAAAAATATATGTGCTATCTGTCAATGTAGAATTAATTTGGTTATAGTGGTAGGTTGAGAAAGTATTTGAAAATTGGTGGACATAGGTAAAACCCATAAGTCCTCTAATATAAGTATCAAGTGTATCAAATTTATGGTAAAAAGATAACGTTAATCCTGTAAGTAATTGTGTGCTTTGGTTTATAGAGTTATCCGTCCATTGATATAATGAAGAATCCGGACGTTGTACACTGTAATTATACAGGTTATCTACATAACTGGCTTTTGATGGTGCATATATAATAAAAGTGCTGGCTTGAAGACGTGTTTTTGAGGTAGGATTATAAACGACACCTGCATAAGTTGAGGTGAAAAATTGTTGAAACGATTGATTAAAGTCCGAACTTTGAAAAACAGTATCATTGTTTGAACGCACGGTGCTTTGTGTATAAATAAGTTCGTTACTTGGAGCATAATCAAAAGTAGAATTTAAAAAGAAAGTACACCGTTTATATTTATAATTTAGATTTAAAAATAAATTAGAAGCCCCAAGATATTTAAATCGAATAGTTCCAGATGTTATAGAAATCATACCACTTAAACCATCTTTATTTATTGTTTTCAAGAGAATATTGATAATTCCACCTGTTCCATCTTCTCCCGTTTGCATCATGTTATCTACCAATTCAATTTTTTCTACTTGATGTACAGGTATCATTTCTATTTTGGCATATCTGTATTTCATCAAAATATTATCCACATAAATAGTTGGTGCTCCTCCTTTATATCTAATGTTACCTTCTTCATCCACTACTACTCCCGGAAGAGTACGCAATAGGTCAAGTATGGTTATAGCGGCAGCGGCTTTATCTTCTGAAATATTAAAAATTGTCCTATCAAATTTTTGTTCAATATAATCTTGTTTATAGCTTATTCCAATAGATCCCAATTGATTGATCTTCGGCTGAAGTAATAGGCTGTCAAAATCCAATTTACTATGAGTAATATTTTCAATATAAGGTAAATCTATTCTTTTTTCTTCATAATTGATGCCGTGAATTAATAAATATAAGTCCTTTGTATAATGAATACTCTGAAAAAAGAAATTACCTTTTTCGTTAGACAGAGCAACCGAAACAATAGAATCATTTGTATTAAACAAAAAAATTTGCACATAAGGGATAGGGGTATTTTGCACACTATCTATAATTGTTCCAGATAATCTAGATATAATATTTTGTGCTTTAATGTAATAAAAACAGTTTGATAATAGTATTAAAATAATAAACATTTTTTTCATTAGCGAAATAATGTTTTTTTTAATCGGAATGCGATTCGGTTATTGTGCACAAATCAAACTTGCCTAAACAATATTCATAATTGGATATTGGTGGACATATGAATTTATATAAACATTTTTTACATGGTTTGACTTTGTCCCTTGTCTGCCGCCAACTTGTTCCTTTATCCATTTCATTGTTGGCTATTTCTGCTAAACTTTGATTTTCCAAATTCCCTATTTTATTTGCATTCAAATTAGCAAAAACATCGCCATTACACATAATATATAATTTCCCAAAATAAATAGGATTCGCAACCTGTCGAATGTAAATGTCCGTAATTGATGTTTTTTCACCACAAATATCATCTTTATTTACAAACACATTCTCTTTAAAAAAATCAAAATTATGTTCATTAAACAACGGATGAAAAATATAATTTTCTATGTCTAAGGTCGGCAATTTGTTTATTATATTTTCGTATTCCTTGTCATTGGTAACAAAAAAGTGGTATTTTATGGTAAATTGAGCATTGTTAATTAATGAAATCACATTTGTTAAAGCAATCATATCTACTTCATTATCAATAATAACATTCAAAACACTAATGGGCAAAGAATTAGGAGTGGTATAATTCAATAAATGTTTATAATGAGCATAAAGTTCAATTTCAATATTATGATTATTTATTAAAGATAATATTTCGCAAAAACAAGGATGTTTAAATACATTTCCACCCATCAGATTTATTTTGTTTACAGAACTTCCAGATAATGATTCTATAATACTAGTGATCATATTAAAGGACATTTCAGATTTTGATACAGAATATTTTGTACAGCAATACAATTGTTTATAAGTACTGCTACAATATTGACAATGTAAACTGCAATGACTATTTATGTATAATGTTAGTTGTGTTAAATTCAACATTATACTTGTTCCTATCGAAATCTCTTCTGATGTTTGTAATGTTTGAATATTTCTGTGAATATTAAAAATAGGTTTTAATTGTATGGGTTTAGTTCCGCCATTTATCATAGGAATAATATCTCCAAAATAGAATTTCTTCAGATCCATAATAAATTGTTGAATTTCAGAATTTAACAAATCATTGTCTGATAACGGAATAACTAACAAATTCATATCATTATCAATTTGTTGAATTAAATTAGAGATAGAATCTTGCTGATACTCCAAATTTACTCCACTTAAAGTATTGTATAAAAGTATGTTATTTTTATATTTTTCAATATGAATATAGGGTTCAATAAATAGCCAATAGTTATTACTCATATAAATTTATATTGTGTTGTTAATAAATATAGATCAGGTTTTTGTTCAAAGACAGTTATATGGTTCGACAAAAATTTAGCAAAACCAACATCGTTGTTCGCCAAAAAGTGATTGCAACGAAAATTGGGTGTTCCAACACCTAAATGAAACATACATTGTTCACATTTAAAATTGTGAATACACTTTTTGCATAGGTCATATACTTTAGAATAGTATGTATTTAAATTATTTGCAACTTTATCAAAATCCAAATTTATTCCCGAATCATCGACAGAACCCATACTGTAACGATGATCTATTCTTTCACAAGGTAAAATTAGTCCATCTACAGTAATAAAAAACATTCTTGAGAAAATTTGGCAAGTACCAGCAGGGGTTAATTTTATCTCATCAACATCCTGATGCTGCATTAAACTTAAGTAAGAATGCTTGACATAGCCACTAAAATCGCGAACGAAACCTATTAAATTATGAAAATTTAATTGATCTGGATTAGAGGGTTTATCTTTTTCTTCATCCAATACAATTACAGGCGTTGGTTTGTGCATTTTCCAAAAATCTTCTTGAAATGCCGAATTTAAAGAATCTGTTGACAGTTCGGAAATGTTATAAGATTTTTCAAAAGATTGTGCTAATTTTTCAATCTCCATAACCGAATTTTTGTCATGCAAGACAGAAAAAAGATCTACGTATTTTTTAAAATATTCAGGGTGTTTTTGTTGAAGTAGTTTTACATTCTGAATTATTTTTTTGAAAGCTAGTGTACCGTCATGATATTTTCGATATGAATTATTTTTTTCAGTATTTCCATCAAGACTTATTTTAAGTATAACGTTGTTATTTGCCAAAAAATCCATATATTTGTCTAGCAAAACACCATTGGTTGTCATTCTGATCTCAATATTCTCTTGCTGATAATCTGGTTGTTCTTTTAAATAACTTACAACATACTCTATAAAATCAAAATTCAACAAAGGCTCCCCGCCATAAAAGCCAACTCCTATTTTTTGATTATATGAACTGTTAAACGATGAGTTCTTTAAAGAAAGTATATAATCAATTACCTTTTTTGCAACATTTATGTTCATTTTTTTATTTTGTATTTTGCGAGAAATATTGTAATATTTACCATAAATACAATAATCGCAAGATAGGTTACAATTATCCGTTACTTCAAAAGATACATTTCGAGTATTTGCTACAAACTGTTTGACATACTTTGCTGTATACTTAAGCAATTTATGAGATACATTTTCAAAAAACTTATTTGCTTTTAAAAATATTAATTTGTGATATTGATATATTACTTCTTCTTGAGAAAAAGTTCCTATATTATCAATACTTATATCTGATACAACTGTACTTATCCATTCTTCTAAATTTATACCTTTTTTATTGAGTAATAATAAATAATACATTAAAGGGTGTAGTAAAAGAATTTGATTTTTATATTCACTATATAAATAGTAGTTGTCTTTTGTTTTAAAAATAATATAATTTAAACTCATTGTCTTTTATGTTTAAAACAGACAAGATGTCATTTCATTCAAATACGACATCTTGCCTGTATCATGGAATAACTAACGCGCCTTGTGATTGCCTGTACTACAACCACATAAGCTAGTTGAATTACCGTCGGCTGTAGGACAGTAACAAGCACAACTGCCTGAACCAACACTAGCACCACCTTTAATACTGTTAATTTCCAATTTGTTCAATTTTGTTAATTTTAATGATTTCATTGTAATTTTCTTTACATATAATGCATACTCGTTAGCTTTTCTGCATCCGCTCCGTTGTATCTCTACAACGTATTTTTGCCCCTTTTTAACTAAAACCCGCTGTACATTAGTAATGGAACAACCTTATTGCACAGAATTACAAACCTAATTTTTAACGATTGCGCCTATTTTTTTTCCTCCATTTTGGAGTGCTGTACCTTAAGTCGGTTTTCCTTAATTAGCACATTACAGTCAAAAATAAAAATTGCTAACTTCAGTCGCTCCAAAAATAGAGAAAAACCAACACACTTGAAAAAATGTACGAAAAAAATGAAATAAGTTTACCAATATTTTGAATATTAAAAAGATGAAATTGCAAAAACACGATATTTTTTAGCATCTTTTCGCCCCAAACGAGCTAATCACAACCAAATCTCCATAAAATTCCACAGCTAAATTGAATATTTTTTGCGTATTTCTTTCAATGGGCTTATCCACCCAATCCTCCATTGTGCGTTTCACGCGACTATTTGGGCTAACATATTTCCCCACAACACGCGGCTGCCCATACCCCACTGCCCACTCTCTAAAAATTCCGTGTATCGGTATTTTAAAGCTAACATTTTCAGGTACGCCGCTATCGCGAGCAATGCTATATCGAATACTGTTACGGAGTTTTTGTTCGCTCTTGCCTGCTTTGTTTCCGGTTTTGTAGGTGTGGCTTTGCTTTGTTTTGCCTTTACTAAAACGGCTTGCGTTTGCTTTAGCAACATTGCGCACGATAGCCGCCCATTTTCGGGTTTGGGTGTAAAACTCTTCGGCGGTGATAACTTTGCCATTAATAGTGGAAGTGACGGAATGAGCCATATACTATTTTTTACTGTGCCTGTTTTCTTTAATAACAGTGTTTAGGCGGTTAAGAATTACGTGCACATTAAGCTCGTAAAACTTGGTTTCATCATAAAAATGATCGCCCATAAGGTCTCGATGAATACCAACCCACGAGAAAGTTGAATTATTTTGTGATGTGCTTTGCGCCTTGGGAGAGAAAACAAAAGGGTATTTTTCCTCAAGGTTTCGTTTGCGTAGGGCTTTGTAATTCAGAACGAATGCCAACAGTTCGGCTTCAGGGATGTTGTTGAAAAATTGCATTCGGCTGTTTGTTCCGTAAATGGTAAAAAGGATACGCCTGTCTGTCTCCCCTGTGTAGCCGGAACGTTGGGGGCGGTAGAGGCAGGCGGCGGCTTCCTTATATTTGCCGTTCATTACATACTGATCGGCAAATATAAACTCCTCCCATGTGGTGTTTGAAAATCCGGGCTGGTAACCGATGAATTGCTGCCCGTTGATTTCAATGCTTGGCAACAGTTGTTTGCTGATGGACAGTGAAACAAGCAAGGTAAAGTCAAATAACTGTTTAATATTGTAGCGTTGAAAGAAGTGCAGTTTATCCCAAACCTTTTTATCTATGCCGGTCATGGCAAGATAATAGTTGTCGTTATCTATTCCGGCGGCGGTGTGGATAATCTTTTCCGCGGTTAGGATAAACTGCTCGCGAGCCATCTCATCGAATGCTTCGGGCGCTTGGTATATCAATTCCTTTTTGGCTACAACTATTTTAATCTCATTCATCTTTCCACATGTTTTTGTCCGGCTCATGCCAAAAAGGAGTTTTGGGACTGAACGTATAACGTACTCCGACATAACGCTCCCGGACGTTTTGAA
>WQTS01000122.1 GCA_009786185.1 Bacteroidota bacterium | reverse complement strand
CATGCAAGGGAAGTGCAAATTTGAAAGGTAGTAGCCACGCATAACGTTTAGTGGAAGCCGCCGCTGCGCCAAGCCGCCACCCCGTTCTATAATAAAATCAAGTACTTTTCCAAAAAATAACAAAATGTAGCTTTTCCATTGCACAATTAAAAAATAATACTATTTTCGCAACGCCTTTTCATTGACTGAACATTCAGTCAAAAATAATTTAAAAAGAGAACATTATGCCGAAAACCAAAGAGCAAAACATGACAATACGTGCGGAAAAAAGGCAATTAATCATGGATTCCGCATTGCATCTTTTCGCTGAAAATGGCTTTGAGCATACGAGTATCGGGAATATTGCAACGCATGCAGGCATCTCTAAAGGACTGTTGTATTCTTATTTTAAATGTAAGGATGATTTGTTGTATCAAATTTTGGCTTCAGGAATGCAAACGTTTACAGATAACATTCATTCTGAAATGACAATGGAAGATTTTATTACAGGTGTTGAAAAATCTTTTGATCATATAATGGAAAACAGAGATTTTTTTAAACTCTATACCATTATTAGCGTGCAACCTAAAGTAGCTCAAAATCTTGGAAACTTAATAACGGAGTATGGCGGTTTGCATGGTCATATAACGAGTCTGTTTCAGAAATGTTTTGGCGAACGAGCTGCACAAGAATTAATGCTACTTTCGGTCATCATGAAAGGGTATTCTATCATTTCGGTGTTTGGCGATCAACAAAATGTAGTTGCGTTTGACATATTAAAAAAAACAGTGGTGGAGTTTGTTAAAGAGCGATATAATTCAAATAAAACAATATAAAAAAGTAATGTTATGAAAAAATTGAAATTTATTTTGTCGGTTTTTATTTTGTTGGTGGTGGTAGGGGCTCAAAATTTTGAGCCCCTACAGGCGCAAACGCTCACCGCAACGGAAATAATAAAACGATCGGACGACAACCGCCGCGGGAAAAATTCCTATTCCGAAATTACGATGACCATTGTGCGCCCAACATGGACACGGGAAATTGGCATTAAAGCGTGGAGTATGGGAACCGATTTCTCCCTTACATTAATCACAGCCCCCGCAAGAGACAGGGGACAAGCATTCCTCAAACGCGGAAGAGACTTGTGGAATTGGCAACCCAGCATCAACCGGATGATAAGAATGTCGTCGTCGATCATGGGGCAGTCGTGGATGGGCAGCGACTTTACTAACGATGATTTGATGCGCGAATCGTCAACGGTAAACGATTATACCCATCGGTTGGTAGGGACGGAAAAAGTACGCGAGTTTGATTGCTACAAATTGATACTTACGCCAAAGGAAAATGCGGCAGTGGTTTGGGGCAAAGTAATTACATGGATTTCGATAAAAGATTTTGTAGAAATAAAATCAGAATTTTACGATGAAGATGATGAGTTGGTGAATACGATCAACGGTTACGACATTAAATCGTATGGCAATCGCAGGTTGGCTTCGCGCATGGAGGTCGTTCCGGCAGACAGACCAAACCAAAAAACCGTGATGACGGTCGTAAAATTCGAGTTTGACATAGCGATAGACGAGAGCTTTTTCTCGCAACAAAACATGAAGAGAGTCAAATAGTTTTCAGTGTTCAGTTATCAGTTTTCAGTGTTTATACGATTGAAAACTAATAGCTGAAAATCAATATCTGAAAACTGAAAACTAATAACTGAAAACTAATAAATATGAAACTAATCTGGAGGAACATTTGGCGTAATCGCCGCCGTACCATAATCACCATGGCATCGGTCTTTTTTGCCGTCTTTTTTTGCATCATTTATTCGAGTTTCGAGACAGGAACGTGGAATAGAATGATTGAGAATACGTTAAACACACAAGCGGGGCATATTCAAATACACGGCAAAGGATTTTGGGAGGATAAAGTGATAGATAACTTCATGTTCATGGATGCAGCTACCCTCGCCCAACTTGAACAAATTGACAATATTACAAATGTATCGCCGCGTGTAGAAACTTTTGCCATGGCTTCTTTCGAAACAACGAGTAAAGGAATAGCCGTTATTGGTGTTTCGCCTGAAAAAGAAGCGCAAAAATCAAATTTACCATCGCGTATTATAAGAGGTGAATACCTCTCGGAAACAGACGATGGCATTCTTATTGGTGAAGGATTGAGCAATTTTTTAAGAGCAGACGTCGGCGACACGCTGGCGCTTATCGGGCAAGGCTTTCAAGGAGCAAGCGCCGCACAGTTGTTTGTTGTGCGCGGTATAATGAATCTGATAACCGCCGAAATGAATAACTCAGTAGCATATGTTACATTGCCGGCGGCACAACAATTTATTGATATGCCCGACGGTTACAGCGGAATATTAATCTCTATAAGAAATAACAATCGATTAGATGAAACGATGAGAGTTGTCAGTTCTCAGTTGTCAGTTTTCAGTGATGAAAGTTCTGAAAACCAACAAACTGATAACCGAAAACTGAAAACTGAAAACTACGAAATCCTCTCATGGCATTTCACCATGGAACGTTTGCTACAAACGAGCGAATCGAACCGGGCATTTCTTATATTATTGATGGGCATTTTGTACGTGATTGTAGGGTTTGGCATTTTAGGAACCGTTATCATGATGACCAACGAACGCATACGTGAATTTTGCGTCATGATTTCGTTGGGAATGTCACGAATGCGGTTAGCTATAATTGTTTCCTTTGAATTGTTTATCAAGAGTTTGATTGGAGCAATGTTGGCTGTTATAGTAACACTGCCGATGGCTTACTGGTTTTCAACACATCCGATACAACTGTCGGGCGAGCTGGCAAACACTCTTGTACAATTTGGGATGGAGCCTATAATACCATTTGCCGTTGATCCGTCTATTTTCATAAACCAAATAATTACAATACTTGTGATCTCTTTCTTAACGGTAATTTATCCGGCACGAAAAATTTTGAAGCTAAATTTGAGTAAAAATAAATAGTTTTCAGTGGACAGTTTTCAGTTTTCAGAAAATTGAAAAATAACAAAAGTGAGGGGAAAAAGTATAAATCAAAAAAATAAAATCAAATATGGAAAAATCAAGTTATCAAGGATTATTAGTATGGCAAAAGGCAATGGATTTGACAGCTGTCGTATATAAATTGGTAAGAAAATTACCAAAAGAGAAAATATATTCTTTAAGCGACCAAATGCGAAGAGCAGTAGTTTCAATTCCAAGCAATATTGCGGAAGGTCAGGATAGACATACAAAAAAAGAGTTCATTCAATTCTTAACTATATCGCGAGGTTCGAAAGCAGAATTAGAAACACAATTATTAATTTGTGTAAAAGTCGGTTATTTAAATAAAACAGAGATCATAGAAGCAATGAATTTATTAACAGAAATAGGCAAAATGCTTACTTCCTTTATCAACAAACTGAAAACTGAAAACTGAAAACTAGAAACTGAAAACTTATGAATATACTTAGATTAGCATGGAAAAATATATGGCGCAATAAAGTTCGCAGCGGGGTCATCCTCAGCGCCATAGCCATAGGATTATTTGCAGGAACGTTCTTGTTGTCGTTTATGCAGGGATGGATTTTAGGCACGGTAAACAGCGACATTAAAACACAATACTCGCATGTGCAAATACATAATGCGGATTTTTTGGCGAATTATGATGTTAATGCGTTTTTTATGAGGGAAGATGTGGAAAATGAAATCCGTAGGGGCGTTGCGCGCAACGCCCCTACCGCCGAAATCGCCTTCCGTTTAAACCTCAACGGAATGTTGGCATCACCGCACAACGCCATCGGCGTAACCGCAAAAGGCGTATTTGAAGATGAGGAAATATTGGTAACCGACGTTTGGCAACAGATTCCCGACACCATGGGCGTTTTTTTGAACGACGATACCCGAATGGCAATTGTCATCAGCTCGCGGGTAGCCGACAGACTGAGAGTTCGGCTTAGATCGCGAATTGTTTTTACATTTCAAGATGTTCATGGTGATATGCAGAGCATTGCATTTCGCGTGGGCGGCATCTACAGAACGACAAACGCGATATTTGATGAAGCAAATGTGTTTGTGCGTTATTCAGATATATTCAGCTACACCGGTTTGCCCGAAGGCGCAGTGCACGAAGCCGCCGTACTTCTGCCCGACATCGAAACAAGCAACATCGTGGCTCCGCAACTGAGAGAGATGTTTCCGGATATGAGCGTGCAGGATTGGAGTCAAATGAATCCGGCGCTTTCCATGTACTTTTCCTACACCAAATTCATGGGAGTTGTCATTTTGGGAATTTTCCTCTTTGCGCTCTCATTCGGTATCATCAACACAATGCTGATGGCGGTGCTCGAACGAACACGCGAACTTGGAATGCTGGGCGCCATCGGAATGAGCAAACGACAAATTTTCAGCATGATTATGCTCGAAACGGTTTTCCTGACGCTGCTGGGCGGCATCGTGGGTATCATTTTGGGAATTGCTGTTGTGCTACCCACGATGGAAACCGGAATAGACTTGAGCTTTTTCATGGAAGATCAGTTTGAAGATTTCGGATTCGCCTCTGTAGTGTATCCGATACTCAACATAAAAATGCTTGCGGAAATAGTTGTTTTAGTGATACTTGCCGGAATACTATCTGCTCTTTACCCCGCAAGAAAAGCATTACAATTGAAACCGTTAGAAGCAATGCGGCAGTAGTTTTCAGTGGATAGTTTTCAGTTTTCAGTGATGAAAATTTTGAGAACTGAAAATTGAAAATTAATAACTGAAAACTGAAAACTAATAACTGAAAACTAATAACTGAAAACCACATATTTATGCAAAAAATAATTGAAATAAAAGATTTGGTTAAAATCTTCAAAGACACGGCACAGGAAGTTGTTGCCGTTGATCACGTAAGTCTGAATATTTCCGCAGGCGAATTTACCACCATTGTCGGTCCTTCGGGTTCGGGAAAAACCACATTGTTGAATTTGATTGGCGGTTTGGATACGCCTACCTCAGGCAGCCTGCATGTGGACGGGAAAGACATCTCGCTTTTAACGGAAAGAGAAATGACGACGTTTCGACTACATCACATCGGATTTGTCTTTCAGGCATACAACCTGATTCCGGTGCTAACTGCAAAAGAAAATGTAGCCTTTGTAATGGAGTTGCAAGGCAGAAAAAAAGAGGAAATAGACAAAAGGGCAACCGAACTTTTAGAAGCCGTTGGGCTGGGCGATAGGATGAACAGCCGTCCTTCAAAACTCTCCGGCGGACAACAGCAACGTGTGGCAGTGGCGCGAGCACTCGCCTCAAAGCCAAAATTTGTGCTCGCCGATGAACCTACCGCCAACTTAGACAGCAAATCAGCCGAAAATCTCTTAGACATCATGGAGCGGCTGAACAAGCAGGAGGGCGTTACTTTCGTTTTTTCTACCCACGACCCGCGCATCGTTGCCAAAGCGCGACGCATCATTGCACTTGAAGACGGAAAAGTGGTTAGCGATAAAAGTGTTTAAAATATTGTCGTCAGTTTTAACCGACGGTTTAAAGATTTAAAAAATTTAAAAATGTAATGATGTATATTAGAAAATTAATTTTAAATTTTAAATTCTTAATTTTAAATTGTTTACTGCTTTGTAATTCGGCATTATCCGCCCAAGAATTTTCGGGTTATGTTAGTGGGATGCCTTCCATTATCGTTCAACATCCTGGAAGCGAGGTTTGGTGGCAAATGCTCGTACACAACAGACTCAATTTTGGCAGCCAAATGGGCAAATACTTGCGCGTGGATGTCGGAGTACGCAATCGTATCATCGCCGGAAGCGAAATGTTGATTGATCCTAAAAGCATTAGCCACGACCTTGGATGGCTTAATTTGTCGTGGAATTGGAAAGAATGGAAAAACGTTGTAGGCAATACGTCTTTCGACCGGCTATCTCTTACTTTTGAAAAAAACAAGTGGAAACTGCGGTTGGGCAGGCAGCGCATTAATTGGGGACAAACATTCGTTTGGAATCCCAATGACATTTTCAATACTTATTCTTTTTTCGATTTCGATTATATCGAGCGCCCGGGCTGCGATGCGTTTCGTGGAACTTATTACCATAGTGCAACCTCATCTTCGGAATTAGCAGTGTCTGTTAACCGTGATAACAAAGTAACCGCAGCCTATTTGTTTCGCCGCAACTGGAAAAGCATTGATTATCAACTAATCGGCGGCATGCAAACAGAAAGCGATCTTGTTATTGGCGGCGCCATCACAAGCGATATCAAAGGATTAAATCTCAGAGGTGAAATGTCGTATTTTCATCCTTTCAAAAGCTTTGTCGATACAAGCGGAATTGTCGCGCTTTCTATTGGCACTGATTATGTATTCTCTAATTCATTAATGCTCCAAGCTGAATTTTTATACAACAATGTGAATAAGACTTTTTCCGAAGGCGGACTCATAGGACTTTATTCTGCTCCGCTTTCGGCTAAATACCTATCTATCTGCAATTGGAATCTTTTTGCTCAAGTTTCTTACCCTTTTACTCCACTTTTTAAAGGTTCATTATCAAGCATGTATTTTATTGACATCCAATCATTTTATGTAGGTATGTCTTTAGACTATTCCATTATAGAAAATTTAGATTTATCGTTTATTACACAATATTTTGCCTCTTTCAGCAACTCCAATCCCGGCAACATGCATGCATTGCTGGGATTTGTGCGAATAAAATATGCGTTTTAACAAAAAGATATTCAATAAATTCAAAATTACAGTTCAGATATCTCAATCGCCGCTGCCCGTGCATCCGCCAAAACATCCGGAATACTCATAGGACGTTTGCAAGCGCCCGCAACAAAAAGCTTCGCCTTGTGAGTCTTTTGATCTGCCGAAATAGGATGTAACGTTTTGAAAAAACCGTATTCTTCTTCACAATTACAGCAATTTGCCAATTGTTTTGTGCCTTTTGCCGGTTCCATGCCTACCATCAATACCAATAAATCGGGCGTCATCTTTAAAGGTAATCCCATCAAAGTATCTTCCGATTTTATTTGAATTTTTCCATCAAATGTGGCTGCCGCTTCCGAAATTCTACCCCGAATAAAGTAGATGCCGTACTCCTCCTGCGCCTCGCGGTAAAGCTCTTCGTAACCTTGTCCCCACATTCGCAAATCCATATAAAAAATGAAAACCTCCGTTTCGGGAGAAAGTTTTTTTAGTTCAATAGCTTGTTTTACAGCAGTAATGCAGCAAATTTTTGAGCAATAATTATTCCCGGTTTTTTCATCACGCGAGCCTACGCATTGCAAAAAACAAACTTTCTTCGGATTTTCTCCGAAAGCATTTGCAATATTGTTTTTCTTAAACATCTCCTCCAAGTCTAATGAAGTAATAACGCCGTTGTAAATGCCGTATCCATACTCTTCTTTACGTGCGGCGTTAAACGGCGTATAACCTGTGGCTACCAAAACGGCATCCGCAGAATAGGTTTTTTGATTGGCGTCTGTGGCTACCCAACCGGTTTCTTTTTGTTCAAGATGAACAACCTCTGTGTTAAAAAGCGGTGCGATGTTATTTTCAACAAGTTTTTTATCCATATCTTTTACCAATGTTTCCGCTTCAGAGAAATCGGGAAACAGCAGCATTTTATTGCGTAAATTTGTGTTGGTTTGACTTTCTTTTTCGAGAAGCGCAACCCCGTTGCCTAATTTTTTCAGGGTTATGGCGGCTTCAATTCCTGCCGGTCCGGCGCCGATGATTAATACGTTTTTTTTCATTGTATGGTTTTTTTATATAAACTACCCCGTCTCGCTACGCGAGCCACCCCTTCAAAATTTGAAGGAGATTATTCTTCCGTTTCCATTCTCCCTTCTGCTTTCGCGCTTTCTACCTCTCCTTCCGATATTCCCCGCTCGTAATACGTTGCAACCAAATTTCATTCGCCAAATACCAATCCACTGTATCTTCAAAACCTTCGGTGAATTTTATTTTAGGCTCCCAGCCTAATTCGGTCTTAATTTTGGTGGCGTCAATGGCGTAGCGCAAGTCGTGCCCGGCACGATCGGTAACGAAAGTGATGAGCGCTAACGATTCTCCTTCGGTACGTCCCAACTTTTTATCCATAATTTCGATTAATTTTTTAATCAAATCAATGTTTTTCCATTCGTTATTTCCGCCAATGTTATAAGTTGCTCCAATTTTTCCTTGATGAAAGACGAGATCAATGGCAGCGGCATGATCTTCCACATACAACCAATCGCGCACGTTAATTCCTTGTCCGTAAACCGGAAGCGCTTTTCTGTTTTTTATATTATGAATGAAAAGCGGGATCAATTTTTCGGGAAACTGATTAGGTCCGTAATTGTTTGAACAATTAGAAATTACTGTGGGCAATTTGTATGTATCGTGATAGGCGCGCACAAAATGATCCGAAGAGGCTTTGGCGGCAGAGTAAGGGCTGTGCGGATCGTACGGAGTGGTTTCCGTAAAAGCGCCGGTCTCGCCAAGCGAGCCATACACTTCATCGGTAGAAATGTGATAAAAGCGTTTACTATCAAGACTGTCCTTCCAAATGGTACGCGCAGCGTTCAGCAAATTTACCGTTCCCACAACGTTGGTATAGATAAATTCCATCGGATTTTCAATAGAACGATCTACATGCGACTCGGCAGCCAAGTGAATTATGCCATCGAATTGATGTTCTTTGAACAATGCCAACATTTTTTCTCCTTCTACAATATCGGCTTTAATAAAATGATAGTTTGGCTTATCTTCAATATCTTGTAAGTTTTCTAAATTTCCGGCATAAGTAAGTTTATCCAAATTATAAATTTCGTAATGCGGATATTTATTCACGAACAAACGAACAACGTGTGAGCCTATAAATCCGGCACCGCCGGTGATTAAGATTTTTTTCATAAAATATTCGTTTTTTGATTTAAAGATTTAAAAGTTTAAAGATTTAAGATTTTTAAGCACATTAAAAACATAATATTGCATTATTTATTATACTTATTATACTGCGACCTCAGCTTTAATATGCGGATCAGGATTATAATTTTCTAACGTAAAATCATCAAATTGAAAATCGAAAATTGAGTTTACTTCCCTATTTATTTTCATGGTTGGCAATGGTTTAGGCATTCGTGAAAGCTGTAATTTTGCTTGTTCAAGATGATTGGAGTAAAGATGTGCATCGCCGAAAGTGTGGATAAAATAGCGTGGTTTGAGTTTACAAACGTGCGCCACCATCATGAGTAGCAGCGCGTAAGAAGCCACATTGAACGGCACGCCGAGAAATACATCGGCGCTACGTTGGTATAGTTGGCATGAAATTTCTCCGTTATTCACATAAAATTGAAAAAGCACGTGACAAGGCGGAAGCTTCATTTTTTCTACATCGCCCACATTCCAGGCGCTTACAATCAATCGCCGCGAGTCGGGATTTTTTTGAATCATCTCAATCAATTCCGAAATTTGGTCTATCGTTCTACCGTCGGCGGTTTGCCATGAACGCCACTGTTTTCCGTATACCGGACCTAAATCTCCGTTTGCATCTGCCCACTCGTCCCAAATCGTTACTTTGTTGTCGTGTAAATATTTAATGTTGGTATCGCCTTTTAAAAACCAAAGCAATTCATAGATAATGGAGCGCAAATGCAATTTTTTTGTTGTTAAAACGGGAAAACCGTCTTGCAAATCAAATCGCATTTGGTATCCGAACACACTTTTCGTTCCCGTTCCGGTACGATCATCTTTAAAAGCGCCTGTATCAATAATATGTTGCAGAAGATCAAGATATTGTTTCATAAAAAAGTTATTGAGTATAGAGATGCAAAGATAAAATCTTATCTCATTTTTTTAATAAAAAAATTATTTTGATGAAAAAATTGTTGCGTATTAAAAAAATTATATTTTTGCCGCCCCAAACGCGAGGGAGTTTAGCTCAGCTGGTTCAGAGCATCTGCCTTACAAGCAGAGGGTCGGCAGTTCGAATCTGTCAACTCCCACACTGAAAAGCAAACGGTTACAGGAATTTTGTAACCGTTTTTTATTTACGCTGAACAAAAAATGAATAAAGAAATGCCTTTAATTAGCTTTTGTACTTTTTTCTCTTAAAAATTAATGTTTGTTATTATTGTTTGGAATAATTAACTACAAATCTGATGTTTTTATTTTCCTGCTTCCCAAAAAGAATGTCCGGAAATTGCACTGTCGTGTACCGGTTTAAATAAATATTTTCGGGAAAACACGGGGTTAGTTCGTTATTTTCATCTTCTTGATATACATTTACCATGATGTTTTCATTGGTTGCATTATTAATAGCGATGAAAAAAACAGATCCTGCAGGAATGGAATCCGAGTTATCATATTGGCTCGATGTTATCATATCTTTGAAAAACACAACAACATCTTCGTATAGAGCGCCATCTGTATAAAAGAACACGGAACTATCTCCCAAACTATTTTTAATTCGGGCATTAGCTTTACGATTTCCCGATTTTTCGTTCATGCCATCCAATGCTTTTTTTCTTTGATTCACAATTTCGCCCACCGTAATGGTATCCGGATTTGAATAGCTATACACAAAGCTTTTATAATCAATGATGTACATTGAAGAGTTTTCAATCATTCTTATGAAATCAGGCTCTCTTACCACATCTCTCTTTTTTAACGAATTCCAGACATTTTTATCTTTACTTACCTCCACACTTCCTTTTGCTTCAAAAACAATGAATTGTGCTTGTAACGGAACGTTACAAAATAGCAGTATTATACTGCTAATAAAAATTTTAACTACTAACTTTCTCATTATTACCCTTATTTGTTAATTTCGAACGCAAAATTATGAAAAAGTTTGAAAAAATGAATCAGAATAATATTACTTTTGCGCCTTCAAAAAAAGGCTCTGTAGTTCAATGGATAGAACGAAAGTTTCCTAAACTTTAAATTCGGGTTCGATTCCCGGCGGGGCTACACAAAGACAAAAATATGCAACGACTCATTCCGGCTTTTTTAGTAAGCAAAAAAAATATCATTCTGCTGCTGGTTTTTGTTTTTTTCTTTTCGATATTGTTTTTAAATATTTACAAACCATTTGAAGATGCGCATTTTTTTGAGTTTTGGGCAAAAGAGAGCCTTACACCCACACAATATTTCATTACCACATTAATTATTGTTTTATGCGGAATTACAATATTGAGTATAAGCAGGTTGGTGATGTATCTTTTAAAAAACAACATTAGATTAACTTATTTGGCTTATTCTGTTTGGATTTTCGGAGAGATTCTCATTATGTCTATTTTGTATGCTTTAGCGGTTAAAATAAGGCTGAACGATCCCCGCGATTTCTTTGACATTGCGCCGCAAGCCATGCTCTATATTACGCTGATCCTCTTTTTACCCTACATGGTTTCGTGGCTGTATTTATCATTGCAAGACAAAAAGTTACACTTGGCTCGAATGGTACAAATGTCGAAATACATTGATGAAGAAAACTATTTCGCGATTCAACCCGACAAATTTAACCTGATTCATTTTAATGATGATAAAGGAACATTACGCTTATCCATCAAATTTAATAATCTTTATTATATTGAATCATCTGATAATTACGTGAATATTTATTACGAAAACAAAGGAAAAGTAGCACGTTTTTTACTCAGAAGAAGTTTGAAAAGCATTGAAGATAGCTATGCGGATTATCCTTTGGTAAGATGCCATCGTTCTTATATTGTGAATATTAACAAAGTAAGAGTATTGCGCAAAGATAAAGAGGGCATTTTTTTAGATTTAGATTATTTGAATTTGCCGGATTTGCCGGTTTCTAAAACTTATTCGGAGCAAGTGATTAAGTTGTTCTATCAGTAAAAAAAAATCATATCATTGCACCTTATTTTCTAAAAATTATAACTTTATGAATTGCAACGAAATACGTTCGGCTTTTTTGGATTTTTTTAAGTCAAAACAACATACTATTGTACCTTCGGCGCCGATGGTGATTAAAAACGACCCCACGTTAATGTTTACCAATGCAGGGATGAATCAGTTTAAAGATATTTTTTTGGGGAATCAACCCATTGTTAATCAACGTATTGTGGATACACAAAAATGTTTGCGCGTTTCGGGAAAGCATAACGACTTAGAGGAGGTAGGAAAGGATACCTACCACCACACCATGTTTGAAATGCTCGGTAATTGGTCGTTTGGTGATTATTTTAAGAAGGAAGCGATTGAATGGGCATGGGAATTTTTAGTCGAGGTGATGAAGTTGGACAAAAGTCGCTTGTATGCCACTGTTTTTGAAGGCGATCAAAAGGATGGCACCGAACCCGATTTGGAAGCATTAGAATTTTGGAAAAGACATTTGCCGGAATCGCACATTTTGTACGGCAACAAAAAGGATAACTTTTGGGAAATGGGTGAAACCGGTCCATGCGGTCCGTGCTCGGAAGTGCACATTGACTTGCGCGATGATGAAGCACGAACGAAAACCGCGGGTGCGTCTCTCATAAATAAAGACAACCCATTGGTGGTAGAAATCTGGAATTTGGTGTTTATTCAGTATAACCGCCTTGGATCCGGAGAGTTGCAAAAACTAAGCGCCAACCACGTAGATACCGGCATGGGTTTTGAGCGTTTGTGCATGGCAGTGCAAGGCAAAAAATCGAATTACGATACGGATGTTTTTCAACCGATTATTCAAAAAATTGCACAATTATCGCATAAAACGTATGGTGAAGAGGAAAAAACCGATATTGCATTGCGCGTGGTAGCAGACCATTTGCGTGCAGTAAGTTTCGCCATCGCCGATGGACAATTGCCGTCGAATACGGGCGCCGGCTATGTAATTCGTAGGATTTTGCGCCGTGCTATTCGTTACGGCTATACATTTTTAGGATTTAACGAACCTTTTATTTGCCAGTTAGTTCCCACATTAGTAAAAAACATGGGACACGCTTTTCCGGAGTTGAAAGCCCAAGAAAACCTCATCGAAAGAGTAATTCGCGAGGAGGAAAATTCGTTTTTGAAAACGTTGGCGAGTGGGATACAGCGATTTGAAAGCTACTGCCAAAAAATGGAAGAAAGGAGAAAGGAGAAGGGAGAAAAATCCCCTTCAAATTTTGAAGGGGTGGACGGCGAAGCCGGACGGGGTAGCTTATATAATAAAATCGAGGGTGCTTTCGCATTTGAGTTGTTCGACACCTACGGTTTTCCCATTGACCTAACCCAACTGTTAGCCTCAGAAAAAGGCATGACTGTGGATATGGAAGGCTTTCAGAAAGGTTTGGAAGAGCAAAAAAACCGTTCTCGTGCTGCCGCAACGGTGGAAACGGAAGATTGGGTGGAGTTGATAAAAACGGACAAACCAACTGAGTTTGTGGGTTATGAAATCTTAGTTTGTGAATCGAAAATAGTGAAATACAGGAATGTAAAAACGAAAGGGAAAAGTTATTATCAGATTGTGTTAGAAAAAACGCCGTTTTATGCCGAATCGGGCGGGCAGATGGGTGATACCGGGGCTTTGGAAAATATTAATGATAAAATTGAAATCGTTAACACAGTAAAAGAGAATAATTTAGTTGTACATATTGCGCTTTCTTTGCCGGATAATTTAACTTCGGTTTTTACTGCAAAAGTAAATGAGGAAAAACGCATTGCCATACAAAACAATCATACGGCTACGCATTTACTGCACTTTGCTTTACGAAAAGTATTGGGAACACACGTGGAGCAAAAAGGCTCTATGGTTTCTTGCGACAAATTTCGTTTCGACTTTTCACATTTTTCCAAAGTGGAAGACGCACAACTTCGCGAAGTAGAATCTATTGTAAATGAGTTGGTAAGAGCAAATATTCCGCTTTGCACCTTTAGCGATATTTTGATGGAGGAAGCCATGGAAATGGGTGCTATTGCATTATTTGGCGAGAAGTATGAAGACAAAGTGCGTACCATAAAATTTGGTGATTCGGTGGAATTGTGCGGCGGTACACACACTTCCGCAACGGGAAATATCGGCTTTGTGCGCTTGTTATCCGAAAGCGCCATTGCTTCGGGAGTACGTCGTATTGAGGCAGTTACAGGAAAACAAGCAGAAGATTACATCAATCATATCTTTCATTTGGCAGATGATCTTAAGACATTTTTTAAATCTCCAAATATTATGCAAGCTGTGCAAAAATTGGTGCAAGAAAATGATAAAATTCGTAAAGAAGCGGAAATTTTTGCAGAAGAACGCATTCAGCATTTTTCAAATGATATTGTAAAATCTATCAAAATAGTAAATGGTTACCATGTTCTTTTCTTCATGTCGCAAATGTTGCCGGAGGTGATGAAACGAACAGCCAATAATTTAAGAAATCACGCGGATCATATGGTCATTGTTTTTGGTACGAACCAAGAAGATAAGCCCACGATTATTGTGGCGCTTTCCGACGATTTGATTGCTAAGGGTTTGAGCGCCGTTACATTAGTACGAGAAGTTGCCCCGCTGATTGAGGGCGGCGGCGGCGGACAACCTGTATTGGCTACCGCCGGAGGCAAAAATTGCTATGGACTTGAAGATGCGATGAAGAGAGTGGTGGAATTGGTGATAGTATAATGTTTTTCTAAAAAGACAAACATTATAGAAATTTATGCCAAATATTGCATAAAAACGCCAAAATTTTGTTAAAAATACTTTTTTAAAATGCCCCCTCGTGTATGAATAATGCCCGTTCAAGTATTTATATTGCCCGTTTAAAAAAATAATCGCCCATTTTATTATTCGTACTATCAGTGTTTTATTTTTGTGCTATTAGTAAAACATAAAACTTTATGCACATGAAAAAAATTATTTTTCTTTTATTTTTCGGCGCGTTTTTTATTGGAGGATATGCGCAATTCGATTTTCAACCGGTAGCAGTTCCTTGGAACACAGTGGGAAATACCGGTACTACAAACTTGAATTTTCTAGGCACTACTGATTGTAAGCCTCTTATCTTTAAGACGCGAAACACGGAGCGCATGCGGTTATCGCAAAATCATTCTTTTTTAGGAATAGGACTTACAGATCCTCAAGCTCCGCTGCACGTACACCATCAACTTGATGAAATGCCATGTGGAGAAATTATTATTGTGGACGGAAATGGAGATTCAACAAGCGTTCGCAGCACATCGATGTTGGGTAGAAAGGTACTACAACTAACTACTCCTGAAACGGGCTTTGCTAATCACAACGGATTTAGCATTTTCTCCAGCTTTACAAAAGATGTTACTCTAAGGCAACAAGAGCAAGGCAAATTTTTTATTGAAGGACCCGGCGGTGGCTTCATGATTTCACCTGAAGGCTATATTGGCATGGGCACGGCATTGCCAAAGCAAAAATTGCACATCGTAGACGGTAATGTAGTAATTTCCAAAACTTCTGCCAAAGCGCCCGGCTCCACCAATGGCTCTATACTTTTTGGCGCCGAATATAATAGCAATACAATACCTGTTTGGGGGATTGAGTATCTAAGTTCTGATGATCCTGTTGAGGGAGGTTATGGCCTTAATTTTTGGAAGCCTCATGGGGGAGGACAAAGTTTGGTAAATCATGCCTTATTTTTAGCAGATAATTGCAACGTGGGGATAGGGACAAATAATCCACTGGCGAAGTTGGATGTAAATGGCTCGTTATCTGCAGATGCCCTAACTGCACAAAGAGTAAATATTACTGAAAATCTCAATGTCCAAGATGCCACTATTGACAGGTATCTCAATGCAGAAGAGCTATACGCGTCATACGCTAGAATTAATCTCCTCAGTGTAGACGATTTATACGCTACATACGCCAATATTGATGGTTATTTAGACGTGGAGGCTGATATACGTGTTCAAAATGCAAATATTGAAGGATCATTGTGGGCTCAAAACGCAAATATTGCTGATAGAATATTTGCGAAAGAATTGTGTATAGGAGATGAGGAAGCACTTTGGGATCCTGATTATTCACCTCTGATAAAAATTAACGCTCATCATTCTAATAAAGCATTTGTAATAAAAAGCTGGATGTTCGGTGAAGTTTTTACAGTTTACGGAGATGGGTTAGTGTGTACGAGAGAAATACGTGTTTCACTTCAACCTGACTGTTGGCCGGATTTTGTTTTTGAAAATGATTATGAACTTCGACCATTGAACGAAGTAGAGCAATTTATTATAGAAAACAAACACCTCCCTAACGTTCCCTCTGCGGCAGAAGTTGAAGCTAATGGAATCAATCTGGGCGAAATGAATGCGATACTCTTACAAAAAGTGGAAGAACTTACACTGTATATTATTCAAATGCAAAAAGAAATAGATGAATTGAAGCAAGCGAAAGGAGGCAAATAATGAGAAAGATAATATTTATTTTTTTTATTTTGACTTTTTCATATTTAGGATATGGACAACTTAGTCAGGGTGGACTACCTTATACTCTTCAGTTATCTGAAGATCGAAATGGGAAAGAACTTTCAGCAGATATTCCGGTTTTAAATATGCCTCATATTGATCAATCTATTATTGATGAATTGAAAGCAGACAATGATAGTGTGCAAGGGTATTATCAATTTGCATATCCTTTTGATGTGAATATTGATTTGAAAGAAGCCGCAATAAAAGATTCATTAGATTGCGGTATTTTATATAGGCTTGCTATTAGATCGCCGGGAGCATATTCTATTAACATTATTTTTTCGGAATATGCTGTGCCGCCATGTGCAAAACTTTTTATGTATAATGAAACCCATGAACATATCATTGGCGCATATACAAGCAATAATAATAAAGAATTTAAAGTATTTGCTGTTTCACCGGTAGCCGGAGAAAAAATTATTCTTGAATACTTTGAACCCTATATTTCTGATTATGAAGGCACTTTAATTATTGGCAAAATTAATCATGATTTTATGGATTTTTTGAATATCCTAAAAGAGTATGACTCCAAAGCTAAAACTTGCCATATTAGTATCAATAGCTCTCCTGAAGGTGATAATTGGCAAAACGAAAAAAGAGCAGTTTGTTACATAGTGGTAAATGGTAACAAAACAGGTACGGGAACATTAATAAACAATACAAATAATGATGGCAAAGCATATATATTAACAAGTACTGATGTTACTTATCATCAAGATGATGATAAGAGTAGTATCTTTTATTTTACTGATGAAGCCCCAACGTTTACTTCAACATATAAATCCATTAGTGGTGCAAAAACACTAGCAGGTCATATGAAGACAGGTTATGTGTTATTGGAAATGTCAAAACAACCACTATCATCATTTAGGCCCTATTTTGCAGGATGGGACAGAAATGATTCTCAAAGTGCGGGAGGAGTTGGAATTTATCACAGTGGGAGTAATGGAAAAGGAATTGCAACCTTTAGCATGGTGCCTGAAACTGCAAATTGTAATGATGTTAATGGTTATAAAATAAATTGGATTGCTACAGAAAATGGACACGGAATTTTTCCCAGAGGATACGGAGGAGGAGCACTTTTTAATGCTCAAAAAAGAATCATTGGACAACATACTATTGCCTCACATCTTACTGTTACAGTTTCATATCTAAAGTGTAAAGCATATAGTTGTAAAAACGCAGACAAAGTTATTTCAACCTTTGGCAAACTTTTTTCTTCATGGGATATTGACGATCGTTTAAAAGGCTTTCTTGATCCCACTTCAACAGGAGTATTTGTATTAGACGGCATTGATGCTTGCACGAAGGATGCTGGTATATATTTGAATTTAGACAATACTATATCTTCCGGATCGTTCACTTTTCGTGCGAGTGATATAGAATCAACAAGTATCATTCAGTCTGGTGCAAATGTTAAGTACATTGCCGGAGAAAATATTATTTTAAAACCCGGTTTCCATGCTCAATCAGGAAGTCAATTCCAAGCAAAAATTGAAAGCTCTGATTGTGTTCAGGTTCCTGTGGGTATTAATTTGGTGGCATGGACAAATTATGCTTGTGCAGATGATGGTCTGAATTTTAGTATTACCAATGCCACCCATTATACTGTAAAGATTTCATCGAATAGTGGGGTATTAGTTTATTCTGGAAGTGGCAGTATTATAGGCAATTCTGTTACTGTCTGGTCAGCATCGGGAGTAGTTGCCGGCTATTATACCGCAAATATTACTTTTTCTTCATCTGGTGATGAAATTTCAAACTCATATAGAATTTTGGTTATGTATTGTAAGTCAAATAGCTCAATTGAACCCTCAAAAGATTTAATTGAACCCTCAAAAGATTCTTATAATATTCAAGAAATATCTAATGATAAATTTGATTTTACTATATATCCAAATCCCAATGATGGAAATTTTATAATACAATTGTTGACTATAGGAGAAATGAAACCCTTTTCATTTCAAATCTTTAGTTCTTCAGGTAAACTTATTTCCGGAATAGAACATTGTAACACTTTTCAAATTCATGTCAATTATTCTCATTTACCGGCAGGTATCTATTTTGTTAAATTATCCATGGGCAATAACATCACGGTAAAAAAAGTGATTGTTCAATAAAATATTTTTATTATTTTGCTACAAATTTTATAAGCACTTTATTATGAAACAAACACTATTTTTAATAATTTTTGGCATTACAACTCTTTTTATATCTTGCAAAAAGTATGAAGATTGTCGTATATTTGATCCATTTACCGAGGTAAATTTAGTGCCACCAGAAACAGAAAACATTTGTATTACAAAAGCAATTTTTAAACACAAATACTACGGGAGAATAGAAGGGTGGATTGTGGAACCAAATAAATATTCGGGTTATAAAACGGCTTATTATACTTGTAGCGGAATCCAGTTGGATGAAGAAAACTGTGAGGTGATAAAATTGAAAGAAACTTATTGTAAATAATGCACTGCATAATACTTCTTCCCTATACCGAAGTTGGTTTTGCAACTGCACCCAAAAGTGGTTATTGCTTTAATGAGAAAAATGTCTGATACAACGGTTATGGACTGTGATATTCTAAATGTCGAAGAGGTAGAGATTTTAAATTCAGCTACCGTTGCAATTACAGCCGGCGAAAAAATAAGTATTAAATCCGGTTTTCGTGCAGCAGCAGATACAAATGTAAAAATAAGTCTTGCGCCTTAATAAAACCAATATGAAAGTACAACATGTTTATTATTTGGCAGTAATAGCCGTTCTTTTTACGGCATGCAAGAAAGAGAAAGACTATAGAGATAAATGGGTAGGAAAATATATTGGGCAATCTATAAGTTGGAGATCCTATTCTTTGGAAGGCACCACTTATGACACCATAAATGAGTATGTTGTCAATGTTTCAACTTGGGGAGATTCATGTTTGGTTATTACGGAAGTGGGTGTTAGTTCCGATGGTAGAAAGCCAAAAGTAAGTTCTGACGGATATTTTAAAGAACACTTTATAGGAGGTTATTCGCCGCCAATATTTGAAGGTAATCTACAAGGTGACAGCATTTTCTATTATAATTATCACAGAACATCTCCTGCATTCAGTAGTGGTTATGAATTTAAAGGTAAAAAACAAAAGAAAAAATTATGAAAGAAATTAAACACAAACGATGGAATATAAAAAACAGATGGCTGTTAATCCTTTTTTTGGGGATTATTTTATTGGGAGCAATTTCTTGTGAAAAATATCCCAAACCTTATTTGAAAAAATGGGTAGGAACTTACGAATGTGAGAGGAAACGTGATGATTACGAAAGTGAAAAAGTGATAGTAGATGTAACGGCAAAAGGAGAATCTACACTCCACATTGAAGAAAGGGGTCTTGAAGTCATCGGCGGATACAAAGTTGGGGTTAGACAAAGTGTAAAAGTAAATAAAGACGGAAGTTTTAGTAACGTCCACGAAAGTGTAAGACCTATGATTGAAGGCGCTTTTTATAAAGATAGCCTTTACATAAGTTATACTGATTGGTCTCCTAATAATACTATGTTTATTAATTACAAAGGTAAAAAACAAAAGAAAAAATTATGAAAAAAACTAAACATAAACGATGGAATATAAAAAACAAATTGCTGTTAACTCTTTTTTTGGGAATTATTTTATTGGGAACAGTTTCTTGTGAAAAATACCCTAAACCTTATATAAAAAAATGGGTAGGAACTTACGAATGTGAAGAAATATATAGTTATTCGACAGGTCCTACAGGGCATCAAACATCAGGTACGATAGTGTATCAAGTCAACGTAGCAGTGACTGCAAAAGGAAATATTTTGGTTAATTTTTTTAACAATAGAAACGAGAGAGAGTATGAAGCCGAAGTAAGTAGTGATGGAGCATTTATTAATTATGATGGCAAAGGTATTGGAATTGAAGGCAGTTTTATTGGCGACAGTCTCTATATGTTTCAGCGACACCCATATTCACAAGGAAGTTCTTCTGTATCGCATTTCAAAGGCAAAAAACTTAAAAGTAAATAATAATGAAAAAAGAAATTATTATAATCGTTTTGGCTGGATTGTTTATTTTTCCTGTCTCTGGTCAACATCCATTACAAGATAAAAATTGGGAACCGGTTTTTGAAGATAATTTTAGTACGTTTAACACAAAACGTTGGCACGAAGCGTATGGCGCTCATAGCGCCGGAGAAGCAAATGAAGGAACAACTTTTAGAACTTATGATAATGTATATATTGAGAATAACAAACTTGTGTTGCGAACACAAAAACAAAATTCGCCGCCCTGTATACCTCTAAGTGGTAGCTGTAAGTACGGAGGTATACATAGTTATACTGCAGGTGAGATAGTTTCTAATATAAGATATGGATATGGATATTTTGAAATCTATGCTCAACTACCGGGAACTACCGGTTATTTTCCCGCTTTTTGGCTTTGGTATCATAAAGACGATTTTGCAACGAATAATTGTTGGTATAACGAAATAGATATTTTTGAAGCCTATGGCAGCAGGCCAAATACTGTTGAAAGTAGAGCCCATTGGGGGTTCACATGTCCGGCAGGTATAGATGACAAATCTGAAATAGGATTACATGTTTCTAATTACTCCACCGGTTATCATTGGTACGGTTTGGAATGGGATAGCAGAAAAATAACCTGGTATGTAGATCGCAAACCGGTTAGGCAAATGGTTAATAATATGGAAGGGATAGGCATACAAAACCCAATGTACATAATTATAAATATTGCCTTAGCTCCTGATTCGCAAGTGGATAATCCTATAACGTCTAATACTAAATTTCCTAATTATATGTATATTGACCAAGCAAATGTGTATCGGTTAAAATGTGATAAATATACAGTGGTTAATGAAATTCCGAACTTTAACACGTATTATTATGCCGTTAAAAAATCAATCACTATGAGCAATGCCACTACCATACCGGTGGGAAGCAATATCTCTTTACGTGCCACCGATTTTATAGAATTGAAGCCGGGTTTTGAGGTGCAGACAGGAAGAGAATTATACTTGGATGCTACCCCTTGCAATGATAATAATAATTATTGTGTAAATTATTTTACAGATCAAACTATAACGTCGAATGCAACAGTTACCGGTTGTGATGTTCTACATGTCGAAGATATAGAGATTTTAAATTCAGCTACCGTTGCAATTACAGCCGGTGAAAAAATAAGTATTAAATCCGGTTTTCGTGCAGCAGCGGGTACAAATGTAAAAATAAGTATTGCGCCTTAGAGCCATACCGTTGGCTTCAGTTCCTATTACACAACTATAGTTAAGGCTGAAAGCCTTGTAATCAATAGCGTAGGGCATCGCCCTACGAGAGAGTGATACAATAGTTAAAAGAGCCCTGAAAGGGCGTAATCATTTAGATGTCAGGCTTCCAGCCTGATAGATTTGGCGATTGCATTTTCCGTAGGGCGATGCCCTACGCTATTGATTTACCCCTTTCAGGGGTTGTGCAACCATTAAAATCAACGGTAATTTGTATGAGATTCTTCGCTACGCTCGGAATCCCAAGCAGCAAATAATTTCATAATAATATTTCCCTATTTTCGCACCCAAATTTTAATCAAAAATAATTTTAATGAAGTAAAAAACAGTTAGATAGTTATAAAAAACATTAGGTCTATATCTTTCTCTCTTTAAGTTTGACGATTTTAAGATTAGATTACAAAGGATAAGTTTAATGTTCGCGTGTTAGCGTGAACTTAACTTATTTGTGTAATCAGGTTTCGTCAAACACCTAAGAGAGCGGATATGTTGAGTATCACGCTTTTTTTATTACCTAAAAAACACTAAACAGAACAAAAATTATGGGAATAGACTACAGCAGCCAAATAGGAAAAAAACTTACCACCAAAGGATATCAAAAAATATGTGTTCATATTGAAAGCATTATGTACATTCAGTGCCATGGGCATTTAGCTACAATATTTTTAAACGATGAAAGAAAAGTGGATGAAGTAAAATCACTTAAATCATTTGAAGAGGATTTGTACGAAATGGGTTTTATTCGTATTAGTAGAAATACTATCGTTAATGGAAAATATATTACAGGAACAAATACAATTCGGGGCAAAAGAATTGTATGCCTTGAAGATATTGTGCTGAATGTTTCGAAAAGGCGTTTGGGCTTTTTAAATAAACAACTTTTTAAATTGGGAAATAAAACATCGTATTTAAGTTAACATACTCTTTTCTAACTCATTTCAGTTCATTTAATAACCAATCTATTACATTTATTTTGAATATAGTTTGGCTATTTTGTTAACAGCGAAACTCTGTAAAATTATAAAGTTTTGACGCTGCAAAGATATGTTTTTAGTGATAGCACCTTATACCTGTTCATCTTCTTCTTCTTCATCCTCAAAGTAAACCTTCTTCACAGGTCCTTCATTTCTATAAAAAAAAGCAAGTACAATTCCGGTAATGGCGCCGGCTAAGTGTCCTTCCCAAGAGATGTGTTTATCAGGAAACAATTGCGGAAAAAAGCCCCATATAATGCTTCCATATAAGAAAATGATAATGAGCGAGTATGCCATTAATTTTGTTTCTCGTTTTAAAATAGAAATGGTAACCAAAAAAAATGCCAACGCGTAAACAATGCCGCTTGCACCAATATGAACGCCTCGTGTGCCAATGATCCACGTAAGAACCCCCGACATAAAGTAGGTCATCATTAAAATTAACACCGCTTTTTTAGGGAAAAAGTAAAAAATAGAAAATAGCAACACCAATAAAGGTACGGTATTTGAAAATAAATGCGAAATATCGCCATGTAAAAACGGCATCGTGAAAATGCCGGATAATCCTCGTATGTTTCCGGGCATCAATCCATAGTCTCTCCAATGCAATCCAAAGCTATCGTTGATGAGGAAAATAACCCATAATACGGAAACAATAATGACGGATTTTAAAATGGAATGGGAAAAAAGTTTTTTTTCAAATTCGGTTTCTTGGGTAGCTTGCATGGAGAAAAATTTCCGCAAAAATAAATAATCTTCGCCACCTGTCACTTGTCATCTGTCACTTGCAAAAAATAATATCTTTGCCAAATTATACAAACAAAATTATTAACACTTAAATCAATACATTATGAAAAAAATTAAGGTTGGTATCAACGGTTTTGGAAGAATTGGACGTTTGGTATTCCGCGCTTCCATGCAAAGAAACGATGTGCAAATCGTAGGAATTAACGATTTATTAGATGTTGATTACATGGCTTATATGCTGAAATATGACTCTGTTCATGGTCAGTTTAAAGGCGATGTTTCCGTAAAAGACGGAAAATTGATCGTTAATGGACAAGAGATCCGCATTACGGCAGAAAAAGATCCTGCAAATTTAAGATGGAATGAAGTGGGCGCCGAATATATCGTAGAGTCAACCGGTTTATTTTTAACAAAAGAAGCCGCTCAAAAACACATTGATGCCGGTGCACACACAGTGGTAATGTCTGCCCCCTCAAAGGATGACACCCCCATGTTTGTAATGGGAGTAAACCACAAAACATACAACGGCGAAGCTATTGTATCGAATGCTTCTTGTACCACCAATTGTTTGGCTCCCATCATTAAAGTTCTTCATGAAAAATTTGGTTTAATTGAAGGATTAATGACCACGGTGCACGCCATGACAGCTTCTCAAAAAACAGTAGACGGACCTTCTTCGAAAGATTGGAGAGGTGGTCGCGCCGCTTCGGGCAATATTATCCCCTCTTCTACCGGCGCCGCCAGAGCCGCAACCAAAGTAATTCCCGAATTGAAAGGAAAGCTTACCGGTATGTCGTTCCGCGTGCCTACTTTAGATGTTTCCGTAGTAGATTTAACTTGCCGCCTCGAAAAAGCTACCACTTACGATGAGATAAAAGCGGCTATGAAACACGCTTCCGAAAACGAGCTTAAAGGCATTTTAGGCTATACCGAAGAGGCAGTGGTTTCTTCCGACTTTATTGGCGACCCCAGAACTTCGATTTTCGATGCAGAAGCCGGTATCATGCTGAATGACAATTTTGTAAAAGTAATTTCATGGTACGACAATGAAATGGGTTATTCATGCAAAATAGTGGAATTTATTGTATATATGAATAGTGTGAAATAACATTAAGTTTATTTTCCACACATATGATTACACTCAACAATATTCACAAAACCTATTTCGGAGCAGCGCCGTTACATGTGCTCAAAGGCGTTACTATGAACGTGGAAGATGGAGAAATGATCTCTATTATGGGCGCCTCCGGATCGGGTAAATCAACGTTACTTAACATTTTAGGAATTTTAGATAACTACGACCAAGGTGAATATTATTTAGACAAAACCTTAATAAAAAATCTATCGGAAACCAAAGCGGCGGAGTTCCGAAACAAGTATATTGGTTTTGTTTTTCAAAATTTTAACCTCATCGGTTATAAAACGGCGTTAGAAAATGTAGCTTTACCTCTTTTTTACAGAAATATTTCACGCAAAAAGAGAAACAAATTGGCAATGGAATATTTGGAAAAATTGGGATTAGGTCCTTGGTCGCACCATTTTCCCAACCAACTGAGCGGCGGGCAAAAACAGCGTGTAGCCATCGCCCGCGCACTCATCACCGAACCCAAACTGATTCTCGCCGACGAACCCACCGGTGCCTTAGACAGCAAAACCTCATTTGAAGTAATCGACTTGCTGAAAGAAGTAAACCAAACCGGCATGACGATTATTATTGTAACTCACGAGCAATTTGTAGCAGATGCCACTGATAGAATTATACGGATAAAGGATGGGGTTATTGATTAGAATTTAAAGATTTAAAATTTAAAAATTCAAAATTTAAAAATTCAAAAAACATTACATTATACCATAGAATTTTAAATCTTTAAATCATAAATTTTTAAATCATAAAAAATGATCGAACTATTTAGAGAAATCGGAATCACCTTGCGTCGAAATAAGTTGCGAACTTTTTTGACAGGTTTCTCTATTGCATGGGGCATCTTCATGCTGATGATTTTGTTGGGTGCGGGAAACGGTTTAAAAAATGGGGTTATCTCGAATTTTAAAACGCAATCTACCAATAAAATAACCATGCAAGCAGGAAGCATCTCCAAACCTGTTGCGGGTAAACAAATGTGGCAATTTGTGCCATTTGATGCAACAGATTCCGCCATGCTAAATAGTTTAATAGAAGTAGCAGATATTATTCCTGAATGGGGTACTTGGGCAAAAGTTTCTTTCAAAAAGAGAAATGTTGAAGTTAATTTTAGAGCAGTAGTTCCTCAATATCGAGATTTTAATTATGTTGAAATGCTTTCCGGTAGATTTATTAATGAGCTTGACATGAAGGAAAAAAGAAAAGTGGCGGTCATTGCCCATAAAGATGCTTTGGTATTGTTTGATCATGAAGATCCGTTGGGAAAACAAATCATTTATAACGGTATCGCTTTTACAGTGATAGGTACTTATAAAGCAAGAGGAGCGAACTGGGCAAATCACCTCTATATTCCGTTTTCTACATTGATGGCCATTTTTAACCCTTCCGGAAAATTAAGCATGTTCACTTTTACGGTAAAAGGATTGGAAACTGTGGAAGCCAATGACGTTTTTAACAAAAATTTGCGCCAACGCATGAGTAGAAAACATGGGTTTGATCCGGAAGATCGTCATGCGCTCTATATTTGGAATACGTTGGAGCAATATATGCAAACCATGCAAATTTTTAATGCCATTACCATTTTTGTGTGGATTATCGGGATAGGCACACTCATCGCCGGCATTGTGGGCGTTGGTAATATTATGCTGATTACGGTACGCGAACGCACCAAAGAGTTTGGTATCCAAAAAGCGCTGGGCGCAAAGCCCGGTGTAATATTGCGTCAAATTGTGCTCGAAGCGCTTTGCATTACTGCATTGTTTGGCTATATCGGTATGGTTGCCGGTATTGGTGTTACAGAACTTATTAATTATGTGATGGTCAAAGCCGCTATGGGAAGCGATGCCAATTTTCAGGTTTTCGCCAATCCTACTGTTAACTTAGGAATTGCTGTGGCATCTACCGTTGTTCTTATTATCGCAGGCGTGTTAGCCGGTTATTTTCCCGCTCGCAAAGCGGTGAAGATCAAGCCGATTGAGGCGTTACGGTATGAGTAATTCAAAACACTTTCAAATGTGCATCATTCATTACCACCGCATCGCCCACTTGCTTGATAACGGCAATACCTTGATGAATACATTCCTGTTCTAATTCGGGATAAAACGCCATAGTAGCCAAGCCCAAATAAACCTGATGATTTTTATATTCAGGAAAATTAACTCTAAAAGTTTGAGCTTTTCTTAAAACATTAGGAACATCGTTCTCGTGAGCTTTGTATTTAACTTCGATAATCCCTATAGATTTCCCGTTGATGAGTAAAATATCGTATTCATCTTTGAATTCTTTTTTTATACCTTTAACATTCTTTTCGATTTCGTCGAACTCTTCACCGAAAAAGTTGCAGTGACCTTTTTTAAAAGAATTAAAGAAATATTCTTCAGCAAACGAGCCATGATTATATGACCAAGCGCCTGCTAACTTTCGCATTTCTTTCGCATTTTCCTCTATTAGCTTTTCGGTTTTGGCAAATTTTTCGGTTAAGATACGATCGGTTTCTTGTAAGGCTGCCCAAACACTTTCGGGCGTAGCATGTGGAAAACTTGGGAATGTGTTCATTCTTTTCTCTGTGATTAAAATTTATAATTGATTTAACGCGGCGAAAATATAAAAGTTTTCATTTTGAAATTAATTCTAATAAATTATTTTCTTATTAATCAGCGCATTAAATATGAGAAAAATTTGCATTTTTCTTCAATTTGTGCTTTTTTTTCGATGAAATGTACAAAAAATCTTATAAAAGGGCTTTTTAAATTCAAACTATGCGAGGGAATCTGAAATGCTTAGATAATAAAAATTATTTTTTATTTATGCAGCATTTTTACAATTCTTACGTTTTATAAATGTATAACCGCCGTAAAATGCCATTTGAATTGATCATAGCCCAATGTAAAAAACTGCAACCGCAGGCGCAAATGGCATTTTACGGAATGTTTTACGAACAAGTGTTTCAACGAAGTTACGCGCTGTTGAAAGATGCCGAACACGCCGAAGAAATTATGCAAGACACGATGTTAAAGATACTTCAAAATATCGGCTCTTTTAGAGGAGATAAAAATTCGATGCAAAAACTACTCAATAAAATCGCTATAAATCAATCTATTGACGCACTCAGAAAAAAGAAAAACATCGTATTTATAGAAGACGAAGCATTTCCGGAAATAATAGAAGAAGAACAAGATATAGAAAACGATGAAAAATTGATAGAAACCGCTTTGCAACACTTAAACACACTGCCCGACGGCTACAGAATGGTAATGACATTGCGTATTTTTGAAGAGATGCCATTCGATGAAATAGGAAAGAAGCTGAATATCACTGCCTCCACGGCGCGCTCGCAGTATGTAAGGGGAGTGCAGAAGTTGCGGGATGAAATAGGCGGAGTGTGGTAGGTGGTATGAGGTAGGCGGTATGAGGTATGAGGTATGTGGTGGGAGATGGTTTTTTTCTGTGAAATTTTGTGTCCTCTGTGGTTCTGTGTTGAAAAGCTAAAAATAACTATATAAAAATATTAAGCAAAATGAATAATTCAAAAACCCCACACCGCTTACCTCATACCTCATACCTCGTACCGCCTACCGCACACGAAGACCGTTTCCTCGCCAAACTTTTTCTTCAAAATAAAAAACTAAAACGCAGAAAACAAATCCGCTACATTTCCATAGCTGCTTCTTTGGTGTTGCTTGTTGCGCTGCCACTCTATTTTTTTGTTGGTCTAAAAAATGATTACGTAGCCGAATCGCCGTTTACGGAAGAAGTGCAAGAGGTTATCAAATTTTACCAAACCAAATTGGACGCCGAAATTGAAGAAATAAGAAATATGGCATGTTATACAAAAATGCAAAAAGAGCTTGCGGAAATTCAAAAAACCAGCCTCCCTGCAGAAGAACTTGCGATGTTGCCCATCCAAAAACAACTTTACTATATAGAACAGATATATACCATTAAAATTGAAGCCGTGCAATATATGCAGACGGTTTGTATATGACAATTACAAATAAAACCTATAACATTATGAAAAAATTAACACCACTTCCGTTTCAAAGTTACAAATTACGAGTTACAAGTTACGCTTTCTGCTTTCTGCTTTCTGCCTTCTTCCTTTTCCCCAACACATTGTTTGCCCAACGCAACAAAGAAATTAAAGGAAACGGCAAACTGACAACCCAATCCATTCCCATTTCAAATTTTTCTAAAATTGAAGTAGAAACATTTGTAGAAATAGATTATTCACAGGGTAGAAATACAGGAAATTTGGAATTTACCGTTGATAACAATCTTTTAGAATATTACGACATTTACACAGAGAACGATGTGTTGCGTATTCAATTAAAAAATGAATATAAAAATAAACACAACCTGAAACCTTCAAAAAGTTTGCTAAAGGTTTCTTCCGACCAGCTTGAAAAAATTTCAATTGCAGGAGGTTCTAAAGTTAATTTTTGCACTAATTTTACTTCAAAAAAATTAAACATTGAGTTGGCTGGAAGCGCTAAAATTTTGGCAAACAAATATTCGGTAAATATAACAAACCTTAAGGCTGACATTGCAGGCTCTGCCAGTGTGCAACTTAATGGAACCATTCAAAAAGCCGACGTTAGCATTGCCGGAAGCGGAAGCGTAAAAGCTCTGGATTGCAAAATAGCGCAACTGCAAGCAGATATCGCCGGAAGCGGAAATGTAGAGGCACATGTTACAGACACACTTATTGCAAGCATTGCCGGAAGCGGCAAAGTGAGATACAAGGGCAACCCAAGCACCATTAAGCCCAGTGTTGCCGGCTCGGGAAAAGTAGTGAAACTTTAATATAGTAATCATGGCAACCATCATCCACCTCTTCCGTCATCCGGCGACAAGCCGCCGGCTACCACCTTCCCCTCAAAGAGGAAAAGAAATTGTTCCTTCCTTCTTCCTTTCTCCCTTCTCCCTTCTCCTTTTTTCCTTTCTCCTTTCTTCTCTCTGCCTTCTGCCTAACACGCTTTTCGCGCAAAAACAACAAAAAATAAGCACTCAAACAGAAGTATTTACAAAAAACTTTAAAGTAAAATCTAAGGATATTTTAGATGTTAACACAAATTATACAAAAATTACCTTCGAAGAATGGGATAAAAATGAAATTGATTTCACCACCACGGTTACGGTAAAAAATGCTACGGAAAAAGTTATGGAGCAAGTATTGAATGGATTAAATATAACAACTAAACAATCGGGAAAAAAAGTAAGCTACAGTTTAACGTTCAATTACTCAAATGATAGAAATAGACAAAATACAGTTGAAGGATTGGAAATTAACCTCTTGGTAAAAATTCCCAAAGATATTTTCTTAGAAGTAACTTCGCGTTATGGCAGTGTAGTATTGGCAGATGCTCATAATGACTTTGATGTCAATATCATGTATGGAAATCTAAATGCCGGTAACTTGTTTGGAAATAACAACAAAATTGATATTAGGTATGGAAACCTGAAAATTGATAATTTGTTTGGAAATAATAAAATCACGCTTAAATATGGCAATTTTAACATAAAACATGCGGAGCGTCTTTCTTTCGACGTAATGTACAGTACCGGAAATTTGAATGAAGTAGGTACGCTCAATTTAGATTCTAAATACTGCACCATTAAATTAGATAAAGTAAAAGTTTTCACCCTTACCTCCGGCTACGATAAGATTTCTATACAAAACAGTGTAGATAATTTAAAAGGAGAAATGAGGTATGGAACATTTACAATGGGCTCTTTAAAATATTCATTTATCATTGACTTGTCTTATTCCAATGTAACCATTGGTGAGGTTTTAATTTCGTTTACAAATATTAGCATTGTATCTCATCATAGTAATGTTAGACTCAATATTCCACAAAATCAATCTTTTGCGTTTGATTATTCGGGAAGATATACTGATTTTAAAGATAAGAATGTAAAATGGAATCACACAACTTTTGAAGCAGGCAATAATTCTCTTCAAATGAGTGGTTTTTTTGGCAATAATCAAAACTCCGGAAAATCGGTAAAAATTCGGGCAACTTATGGGTCAGTGGCGTTGTTTTAAAACTTAAACCCAAAAACAATATGTAACGAATGCACCATGGATTTAAACCGCATACCGGTAAAATCATTTTTCGCACTGTTGCTAAAATAATAAAACTGACAGCTATAATCTACATTGGCAAATACTCTGGCATTATTCCCCAATAAGTATTCGAATCCCAACCCAACATACACCGACTCAGCAAATAGTGCAGCATCTCTATTTTTCACTTTTTCAGTGGTAAGAGAGTAGTTAGGATCTTGAAATGAAAAACTATCAAATTGCTCTCCACCTACTTTAAAATTATGATAGAATCCCAATTTTCCAAAAAAAGCACAATTTTTTGAAGGCGATGTCCTAAATTTTACTCCCGTAGGAACAGTGAGATACATTGTTTCATAAGTTCTTACGGCGGGCAACACCAACGAGGTGCTCATATCGGCAATATTGTTAAAATGGTATTCGTTGATGAATGAAAGTTCCCCTTGCAAATATCTAAATAACAAACCTGTGGAGAAGTAAATTATTCTTTGTTTGTTCAAGCTGACATCAAAATTAATACCGCCAATAAATCCAACTTTAGCGGCATTTCTGCTTAGGCTGTCAACAGTGGGCGCAAACCAATCTACAGTAGGTCCAAAACTTACCCCAAAAAACACCGGACGATTTTCGTTGTTCGACAATGCGATATTATTTGTAGCGGGTTGATTAGCAGCAGCAAAACTGCAACAAGCTAAAATTACAATAAAAAAGGCGAATCTTTTCATAGCTTAAGTCTTTTAAGAAAACAATGTATGAATATTGGATTGAAATGTTTTTCCGAGATGTTTGTATGCACTTTCTGTGGCTTCCCGTCCGCGGGGCGTTCTCATTAAAAATCCTTCTTGAATTAAAAACGGTTCATACACTTCTTCAATAGTTCCGGCATCTTCGCCCACAGCGGTGGCAATGGTGGTTAGCCCTACAGGTCCGCCTTTAAATTTCTCAATAATGGTTTGCAAAATTTTGTTATCCATTTCATCTAACCCGTGAACATCAACATTTAAAGCGGCAAGCGCCACTTGGGTAATATCGTAGGTAATGGTTCCGTCGCCTTTAATTTGGGCAAAATCGCGCACGCGGCGCAACAGCAAATTAGCAATACGCGGAGTACCGCGGCTTCGGCGGGCAATTTCAAATCCGGCATCATCGGTCATTTCAACATCTAAAATTCCTGCGGAGCGTTTAAGGATGCGCGCAAGCGTTTGAGAATCATAATAATGAAGCCGCAAATTAATGCCAAAACGTGAGCGCAAAGGCGCCGTTAATAACCCCGAACGCGTAGTAGCCCCCACTAACGTAAACGGATTTAAGGAGATTTGCACGCTTCTGGCATTCGGACCCGAATCAATCATAATATCAATTTTATAATCTTCCATTGCCGAATATAAATATTCTTCTACCACCGGAGAGAGGCGATGAATTTCGTCAATAAAAAGCACATCGTGAGGTTCTAAATTGGTCAACAAACCTGCTAATTCGCCGGGTTTGTCTATCACGGGTCCGGAGGTAACTTTCAGGTTTACCCCCATCTCATTGGCGATAATATGCGATAGCGTGGTTTTTCCCAATCCGGGCGGACCGTGCAGCAACACGTGATCCAGCGCCTCCTTTCTTGCTCTTGCCGCTTTTACAAAGATGATGATATTTTCAATGACTTGTTCTTGACCGAAAAAATTAGCAAAATCGGAAGGACGAACTGCGCGTTCAAATTCTTTTTCGGCTGCCGACAAGCGTCCATTAGAAGCATCTAAATTGGGATTTAACATAGTTTATTTTCTCATGGCGTCTAAGCGGTTCAACTCTTTGATAGCACCTTCATTGTAGGGGTTTATTCTTCTACTTTGCAAAAAATCCGCACGAGCATTCTGCCAATCTTCCAAATAAAAGTATGCAATACCTCTGTTGCACCAAGCCTGATCGTACAAAGAATCAAGCTCAATGGCTTTGGTAAAATAGCGAATAGCTTCTTCATAATTATCTTCATACACCAAAGCAATATATCCCAAATTATTATACGCAGGATAACTTCTTGGGTCTATGGCAATAAGGTTTTTATATTGCTCTTTTGCCAGCTCAAATTCAACTATATTTTTAAATGGCTTTCCTCTTTCCATTTCCAAAGCGCCCAAATCCTGATATAGTTTTCCTAAATTGTAGTTTAAAATTTTGTCATTCGGCGATACATCCAATGCATTCTTATAATAGCTGATCGCTAACGGGTCAAGTCGTTCCTGAAAATAATACGCCAAATCCGAATAGGCAATTACTTCGAAAGGATCTTGGTCAATTACAAGTTGCATCATTCTTAACCAACCGAGGGTGTCGCCGGTTTCTCTTAACAAAATAGCTCTGGTTAAAAACGCTTTAGGATTGTGATTTTGCAAGCGGATTGCCCGTTCCAATATCTCATCGGACTCCCTGTACATATATTGATACAAGTATAACTCTGCCAATTTCAAATAGGCTTCATTCAAATCATCAATAGAGATCGCTTTTTTTAACATTTCCTCCACTAAATCAGTCTCATTTTTAGCTAAATAGATGTCTGCCAAGGTAACATAATATGTAGATTTTTTATCATTTAATTTAATAGCATGCAAAATATCCGCCAACGCTTTGTCCACCTGATTATTACGATAAAAATATTCCGCGCGAAGTTGATATAAATCGCTGTTTTTGGGACTTTTATCAATTTTCCTGTTTAATTCGGCTAAGGAAGAAGGAAGATTATCGTATTTTTTTGACTGACAAGAGAAAGAGCAGATCAGCGCAATTAAAACACTTAAAAAGAGGAGTTTTTTCATGAGTAATGAATAATTAATTGGGCAAAAATATATTTTTTTGGGGAATGAAAGATTTCCTTACTTTTGCCACCACAATTATTTACAAAAAATCGAAACTTAGAAAATGACCACTCCCCCCTACATCCTCGGCATCGAATCTTCTTGCGATGACACCTCAGCAGCTGTAATTTGCGGCACAAAAATTTTGTCGAACGTGATTGCCGGACAAAAAATTCATGCCGAATATGGCGGAGTCGTTCCGGAATTGGCATCGCGCGCACACCAACAAAATATGATTCCGGTGGTGGATACGGCGTTGAAAAGAGCCGGAATCAGCAAAGAGCAGATTTCGGCAATTGCTTATACGAACGGACCCGGCTTGCTCGGCTCATTGTTAGTGGGAAGTTCGTTTGCCAAAGGATTGGCTTTGAGTTTAAACGTCCCGTTAATCGTTGTGGATCATTTGCAGGCTCACGTATTAGCAAACTTTTTAGATACGGAAGCAAATCAGCCGAAGCCCGAATTTCCGTTTTTGTGTTTAACGGTTTCCGGCGGACATACGTTGCTGTTAATGGTGCACGATTATTTTAACATGGAACTTCTCGGAAGAACTATTGATGATGCCGCAGGCGAAGCTTTTGATAAATCTGCCAAAATATTGGGACTTTCTTATCCGGGCGGACCCGTTATTGACAGATTAGCCCAGCAAGGCGATCCTAAACGTTTTACTTTTTCTATAGCCAGACTTCCCGGTTTAGATTTCAGTTTTAGTGGATTAAAAACATCGTTTCTTTATTTCGTAAGAGATCGTTTAGCAGAAAATCCGAATTTTATTGAAGAAAATGTGAATGACTTAGCTGCCTCTATCCAATATCACATTATTAAATCGCTTACGGATAAAATGGAAAAGGCGATTAAAACACATAAATGCACCAATTTCGCGTTGTCGGGAGGCGTTGCTGCCAATTCCGAGTTGCGAAAACGGATGACAGAGTTAGCTGAAAAATACAACATGCAGGTAACTATTCCGCCGTTGGCGCTTACTACGGATAATGCCGCGATGATTGCTTGCTATGGTTACTTTAAATATTTGCAACAAGAGTATGCCAATTTGAGTGCAATACCGTATTCTTCCTTTAAAAAAGCGTAACAAAATTTCCAATTATTGCGTTCAAAAACATAATGCCATCTTCTTTACAAAGGCATTATGAAAATTATTTTAATGATAATCAGTGAAATATAAAAATTTACTACTATGTAATACAAGATATTAAATATTTTTTATTTCTTTGCGGTGCCGAATAAAACGGAAATTTTAATACTATAAAAAATAAACATTATGAAAAAAGTAATTACAGCAAACATTGGCGGATTTTGTTTTGTGGTGGAAGAAGATGCGTACGCCCGCTTGGATCATTATTTGAATTCGTTTCGGGCAACGATTTCCAACAAACAGGATATCGCTGAAATTATGGAAGATATAGAAGCAAGAATGGCTGAAATTTTCCATGAAAATCTTAGATCATCGCATCAGGTGGTAGATATGAAATTGGTGGATCGGGTAATTTCGCAGTTGGGTTATCCTGAGGACGCTCCCCGCGTGGAAGAACATAGGAGAGCTGAGCCGTCGGTAAAAGCGTTCAAACGCCTTTTCCGCGATCCCGATAACACCATGCTTGGTGGCGTTTGTAGCGGATTGGGAGCTTATTTCGACGTTGATTTGACGCTTGTTCGTGTTATTTTTCTTGTAGCGCTTTTCTTTGGCGGACTCTCTTTTTGGGTATATATCATCATGTGGATTGTGGTACCCAAAGCCCATACTATTGCAGAAAAATTACAAATGCGGGGAGAAGCGGTTACTGCAGAAAATATCTCCAATTTTTCAAGAAAATAAACCTTAAAAACAATATATTATGTTCGTAGAATCTATAAATACCGATAATATAAAAGCACAAATGCGGAAAGGCATTTTAGAATATTGCATCTTGAGTATTCTTTCCAAAAATGATGCTTATGCCACCTCCATTATCAACGAGTTGAAGGCGGCGCACATGATTGTAGTGGAGGGTACGCTGTATCCTTTGCTTACCCGTCAAAAAAATCAGGGATTGCTGAATTACAGGTGGGAAGAGTCGCCACAAGGACCGCCTAGAAAATACTATTCACTTACCGAAAGAGGGCGCCAATTGCTCCAAGAGTTGGATGTTGCTTGGACAGAAATAGTGAACACCATAGCGCAAATTCGTAACAATAATTAACTTTAAAACAAAACATTATGAAACCTACCATAAAAGTTAGCATTGGCGGTACAGCATTTAATTTAGAGGAAAATGCTTATCGTTTACTGAAACAATATTTAGATCGTTTGCAAGCGCATTATGAAAAATTTGATGGCGGAAAAGAGATTGTGGAGGATATTGAATTGCGCATTACCGAATTGCTAAGAGAACGTATCGGTTCTCCGGAGCAAGCTATTTCGGAAACTGTTATCAAAGAGATTATTGTCATTTTGGGAGAACCGGAGGAAATGGAAAGCAGTGAACAAGACCCCGACGTCGGTTTTTCTAAAAAAAATAAAAAAGAGATACGAAAAAAACTTTACCGCGACATGGATAACCGCGTGCTTGGCGGCGTTTGTAGCGGTCTTGCCGCTTATTTCAATATAGATGTAGTGTTAATACGCATTTTGTTTGTCGTGTTTTTTATCGGATTTTCGATACTTAATTTTTCATTATTCGGAATGACAAGCGGAACTGCCTTGTTAGTCTATGTGATATTGTGGATTGTTACGCCGGCAGCGCGTACGGTGCAGCAACGCCACGAAATGCACGGAGAAACGCCGGATATAAAAAACATTCAACGAAAAGTGGAAGAAGAGTTGCGCGAAGCCGGGCGTTCCATCGAAAAATCAGCCCCTGCGGCTACGGAAGTTTTTCGTATTATAGGAAGAATTTTTCTCATATTTTTTGGTATTATCCTGATTTTAATTGCGGTAAGTGTACTTATGGCATTTATTATTGCCTTTGTATCGGGGCAAACCGTAGTGAGCGTGTTGTTTGCCGATCTGCTGCATTATGTGGACATTAGTTGGCGTCCCGGTTGGTTTTTCGGTTTATTGGCGGCTTTACTGCTTTTACCCTTTATCGGCATACTTTATGGCGGTATTAAGATGTTGTTCAATATTAAAGGAAGAGTAGGAATCGGACTGACTATCTTTTTGTTATGGATTGCTGCGCTGTTTACTTTTGTGGGCATGAGTATTTATCACACCAAATCGTTTTTTCATTGGAGGTCTTTTCATGAATCTGTGGAACTGCCTGTGATAAACCACGATATATTATATGTAGATATTCCTTCAGCATATTACACCGACGGATCGCTTGAGTCGGTAATAGGCCGCGTGAACCATTGGGGCATTCATAAAAAAAGTTATACATGCAAACACAACAAAAGGGCTTCTAAAAAGAAAACCCATCGAAGTGTTTGTAATGAAAGAGATTATCCCAACAATCAACCGGTTCTGTTCTTTTATAAAGCAAATAAAAAAGCAAACGAAAAATTACTTTTCCTTCCCATTATTGCCGGCAAAAGCGCTACAGATGAGGCAAATTTCGGTCTTGAGATTTACAGAGAAGCTTCCGGCAACAATTTGAGAAATGCTTACCGGCATGCTCAGGAAATACCGTTCCATTATACGTTAAAAGATTCTTTGCTAATTATTGAACCTCTGATATATACGAAAGATGATAAATGGGATGGCGAATTGATACGTCTTCATTTTCAGGTTCCGGAGGGGAAAAAGGTGGTTTTTGGGAAGGCATTTGGGGATAAATATACTGTGTATTAGGAATTTATAAAGTATAAGTCAGTTTAACATTTTTCAATTCATTTTTCAACACAAGATCGAATTGAAAGTGCATAAAAATTACGTTTTGATTTTGATGTTTTCCGGTTAAGAATTTGTAGTTTTGAGAGTTGAAAGTCATGCGCATTTAGTATATATTAGTTTTACAAAAGTATAAGAAGGATATTTTAAATACGCATTTCAAGTTG
>WQTS01000121.1 GCA_009786185.1 Bacteroidota bacterium | reverse complement strand
ATTTTTTAAATCGCCGAGAGGGTAGTAGGGGAGCATGTTTTCTTCCAACCACTCATTTGCTTTTACGGCAGGAAGTTTCCAGCCGGAATTACAGTTTGAAACGATTTCTACAAAAGAAACGCCTTGGTTTAGCTTTTGGTTTTCAAAAGCTTGGCGAATTGCTTTTTTACATTTACGTGCCAATGCAGGCGTATGTACGGCTTGTCTGGTTACATAAAGCGCTCCCGGAAGTTGCGCAATAAGTTCCGTAATTTTCAACGGATTACCCATTGTTTGCAAATCACGTCCGTAAGGAGAGGTGGATGTTTTCATGTCTTTCAACGTGGTGGGCGCCATTTGTCCGCCGGTCATGCCATAAATTCCGTTATTTACGAAGATCATGGTCATATTTTCACCGCGGTTGCACGCGTGAATCGTTTCTGCGGTGCCAATTGCTGCCAAGTCACCATCACCTTGGTAAGTGAAAATAAAATGGTTAGGATAGAGGCGTTTTACGGCAGTTCCTGCTGCAGGTGCACGTCCGTGTGCGGCTTCAATAAAATCCACATCGAAGTAATTGTATGCCAAAACGGCACAACCTACCGGCGCTATACCAATGGTTTTGTCTTGAATATCCATCTCCTCAATTACTTCAGCAATCAAGCGATGAATCAATCCATGTCCGCAACCCGGACAATAGTGCATGACGGTATTCGTGAGCACCGGAGTCTTTCTATAGACTAAATTTTCGGGTCTAATGATTTCTTCTCTTGTCATATTTTTTTGTTTTTTAAAAATTCTTTAATGCATCTAATATTTCGCTTGGGGTTGGGATAATGCCGCCGAAACGTCCGTAATGTTTTACGGGTACTTTGCACTCAACTGCCAATTTCACATCTTCTACCATTTGCCCGGCGCTCATTTCTACGCTTAAAATGCCTTTGGCTTTGGTGCCGATTTCGTGAATGATTTTAGAGGGGAAGGGCCATAAAGTGATGGGGCGAATAAGCCCAACTTTAATGCCTTCTGCACGAGCCAATTCCAATACTTTCTGGCAAATACGCGCCGATGAGCCGTAGGCTACCAAAATATATTCTGCGTCTTCACATTGGAAAGTTTCGTAACGCACTTCATTAGCTTCGCATTCTTTATACTTTGCTTGTAAACGTATGTTTAATTTTTCTTGTTCCGTGGATTGTAAATGTAAGGAAGTAATAACGTTATGCCCTCTTGTTTTAGGTTTTCCGGTGGCTGCCCATGGATAAGTTTTTGCAATATACTCGTCTGTCCAGCGTGGTTTGTGCTCGCCTACTTCCACTTTTTCCATTACCTGACCGATAATACCGTCGGAAAGAATCATTACGGGATTTCTGTATTTGAACGCCAAGTCGAAACCGAGTTCCACAAAGTCGTACATTTCTTGCACGGAAGCCGGAGCTAAGGTGATTAAATGATAGTCACCGTGTCCGCCGCCTTTTACGGTTTGAAAATAGTCAGCTTGCGAAGGTTGGATGGTTCCCAATCCGGGACCGCCGCGCACTACATTTACGCATACTGCGGGAAGCTCCGCGCCTGCAATATAAGACAAACCTTCTTGCATTAAACTTACGCCCGGACTTGAGGAAGTGGTCATTACTTTTTTACCCACGGCAGCGCCGCCATACACCATATTAATAGAAGCTACTTCGCTTTCTGCTTGCAGCACTATCATGCCGGTTTTTGGGTAAGGATCTTCCAGCATTAGATGTTCCAGTATCTCCGATTGCGGCGTAATAGGATAGCCGAAATAGCCATCACAGCCACAGCGAATTGCACCTTCCGCAATTGCTTCGTTCCCTTTTAATAATTTTAGTTCTTTCATAAAATTTTATTGATTATTTGACGATTAATTTTTTTGCCTCTTTGCCAATTTTAACAATATAAAAACCTTTAGTAAGGTTTGAAATATCAATTTTTGTTTTTTCAGTATAAAGTTGTACTGTTTTCAAAAGCAATCCCTGAACATCATAAATTTGAGCAGTTACTCCACTGGAGGTTAAGTCAGAAGGTGATAATGCAATTTCGAAATATTGTGTTGCAGGATTGGGTTGGATAGAGAAAAAGACGTTTGTTTTTTTATTTTCATTTATTCCAAGACAACCAAAGTGAACTTCGATAGTGTGATTTGCTGTTACATTTTCAAAAGTATATTCTATCCGATATTTTTCTTCCTCATTTTGCGGATTATAAACAGGTGCTCCATCAACATAAATTTGTGAAATAAAGGAATTTGGATTTTTGCATGATTCAGCTTGAATAATAAACGTTTGACTTGTATTTTCTAAAACTTCAATCTCTCCTTCAGGGTCAATGGTTCCGCAACCATTATTCCAACAAAGCGTATAGATTACCGACGCGGTAATTGTGTAATAAACAGGCAGAGCAGGTGTCCACACCGCATAAAGAACAATATTTCCTTCAATTGCAATAGATTGGTTGTTTTCATACTCAACTTCGCCATCAGATGTAAGCGCCCAACCTAAAAACTCTCTTTCTTCAAATGTAAAGCTATTTTCACGCAGATTTTGCGCTACACCGGCTTCAAACATTTGTGGCAGCATATTTCCTTTGCCTCCATTGGAATGGAAAGCAACGCCATAAAATTGCGTAGTGCCGTTATTATAGGTAAAAGAAACCTTGTTGCCGGTTACCGTGATATCGGTAATAGATAAATCGGTTATTATGGTTCCATTGGTTAAAGTAGGCTTTGGATCTGTAGTAGCGTTGAATGTAGTTCTTCCGCCCTGACCAAAATGTGCTATATTCAAGCTGCCATCATTGAATGGATAGTCGGCATTGGGCCTAAAAATAAAGACTTCATCAAATATTGTTGAATGATTATACTGTGCATTTCCATTCCATCTTGTATTAATTCTATAAACCAGCATTCCGGCCACATCTCCATACCAAAAATTTTCAAAGAGATCGTTTGAATTTCTATATTCCAATACAAAAAACTGCTGCGGATCATTGGTCGGAATTTTATAGCTCACAAAACCGACTCCGTTACCAATAGAATTGAGCGTATACTTTCCGGGTTGTATTACGGTAGGTTCATTCAGCCAGTTGCCATATTTCCATTTCGCATAAGCACCCGACTGTTGCGGCGGATTCGGATTTGCTTCCATAATATCCCAAGTGCCGCAAGGAGAGCCGCTATGTCCATAGTGATAGAAATCAGGATAATTTAACGTATGTTGCATTTCATGACATAGAACTGCATTATTAAAATATCCTGCTTCCGTAATGAAGTTATAGTCCCAAACACGTTTTCCATTTATATATGCATATTCCGAATATAATACCCAACGATGAGGCCAAAGCAAATTCGCCCAATCATCATCCACACCTTTTACTATAAAACAAATATTATCCACATAGTTTTCATTAACATTACTAATTATTAAATCTGAAGGAACCATATGGGCAATATGCTCAACGGCTCTCTTCAGTAATTTGTGTTCTCGTTCGGTACGTTCCCAACTATGATCTCCTCCTTGATAACCGTTAGGATTAGTAGTTGCATTGTAAGGTTGATAATAGCTTCTCGGGTGAATATCCTGGTAAGATAACACTGAATTTCCTTCCGGTTGCGGATAAAAATGAGATGGAATATTTAATTTTCCGTAAGAAGCGGTTTGGAAATAATTAATCATGGAGTTATAACCCGGAGTTTGGTTATTAAAGATGTTTTCAAACGTAGATATAGGCGAAGTTATATTTCCTTCATCCGAAAATCTGATAAAAACCACCAAGTTATTTATTGTACCGTGATTTCGATCTGCATTTTTAGTGCGTGGAATATCTTCATAATTAAACCAGGCAGCTCTTCTTGCCTGATATTCTTCATTAGAAATAAGGACATTAGCTTGAAGTTCCTTTGTTAAAGGGTTGATATTACCTGCGACAAACTGCGATGGAATGATATTATTATCTTCGTCATAGATAGCATACATATAATACCCTTCATCATTTTGAATGATGGTAAAACCATCTTTATCATGGAGATAGTTATAAAATTCATCTCCGGAGGCATAGCAATTCAGCCTATCTCCATTTGGCTGCATTACCATTATAGGAATATTTTTGAGAGGTGCAGCGTAAATGCTGGTAGCTGCAAAGAAAAATATCACTAATAATGAGATGATTAGATGATTAGATGATGAAATGATTTTTTTCATGATTTTCAAACTTTTGCACGATACACCTCAATGATGCCATCGGGGCAAATCACTGCACAATTTGCGCACCCAATACAGTCATCGTTAATTAGTTCTAAGAAATTGTATCCTTTTTTGTTTACTTTTTTAGATAAAGCGATACAATTGTTTGGACAGCCGGTAACGCAAACGCCGCACCCTTTGCAATGTTCTGTGTCAATCACTAAAGTTCCTTTAAATGCCATAGTTTCAATTTTTAATGTTATTAATTTTGTTATGAATTTAGACTAAAAATGGGGGTTTAAAACAAGGGGACGAAAATAGTATTTTTCTTTTGATTTTTGGTCTTGAGTTATGAATTGGTGGATTTTTGAAAAATATATCTTTGCCAAATTTTTATTTCTAAAAAATAGAATCATGAACAATTTTATCAAACGATGTTTACTTTTAATAAGTATAACAATTTTGTTTTTATCCACTTTTTCTCAATCTGTATCTCAATCTTGGGCAGGGTATTTAAAACCCATCGCAACCGATTCCATCAAATTGGTTTTTAATCTTCAATTTGAAAATGATGTACTTACAGGCGCAACTTTAGACTCTCCGGACCAGTTTGTATATGATATTAAAGTCTCAAAATTTTTATTGCAAAATGATACTTTACAACTTGCTATCATGAATTTGGGAGCTTCTTATATTGGATTTTTTCAAAGCGAAGATTTTATTTCAGGAACATTTTTGCAAGCCGGTAGAAAAACGCCTTTGAATTTGATACCCGCGCAGCCGGTGGCGCCACCTAGCCGTCCGCAAACACCTGCGCCACCGTATCCTTATGTAGAAGAAGAGGTTGATATGAACGATCATAAAGGGGAGCCAAATATTAAAGGTACATTAACATTGCCCCAAGATGGCAATATTAAAGCCACACTTATTTTGCTCACCGGATCAGGTTGGCACGACAGGGATGAAACAATTTTTGAGCATAAACCATTTAAAGTAATTGCCGATTATTTAACGCGAAATGGTTATGCCGTGTACCGCTATGACGATCTTCCGCCGAAAGTTTTTGCACAATCCACTACTTTTGATTTTGAAAAGAATGCTCAAACCGTTGTAAAATATTTTCAACAAGATGAACGCACTAAAAATCATCCTGTTGGATTGTTAGGCCACAGCGAAGGTGGGTTAATTGCATTTATCGCCGCTGCTAACAATTCTTCTATTGATTTTATTATTTCATTGGCAGGACCCAGCGAAAAAATGAATGATGTACTTTTATATCAGGTCGAAAAGCTAAACAGAGCAGCAGGATTTACGGATGTAGAAATTGAAGAAACTTTGGAGCTGCAAAAGAAAGGAAACCAATTGATTATAAAAGAAAAAAGCACAAAAGAAGCAAAATCCAAGCTTGGAAAGCTTATGGATGAATACACCAAAAAATGGAGTACAGAGCAAAAAAAGAGATATAATTTTACGCCTCAAAGTATAATGGCAAATATCCAAATCATGACTTCCCCGTGGTATCTTACCGTAATGAAAATAGAGCCTGTTAAATTTATCAAGAAAGTAAAATGCCCTGTATATGCACTGCATGGCGAAAAGGATCTGCAAATATATTACGAGGCCAATTTAACATTGATTGATAAAAATTTACCTAAAAATACATTTCGAAAAATAGAGAGTTTTCCAAACTTAAATCATTTGTTTCAAACCTGCGAAATCGGTACTATAAGTGAATACGCCGAAATAGAAGAAACGATTTCTCCTGTGGTTTTGGAGAATATTTTATTGTGGTTGGATTCGTTTATTTATTAGGATTAAAAATCTCAAAACTATTATCTGAATAAAAAAACACAATCTTAGTTACCGTTGGAGCAGGGTGGGGGAGTTTTTCTTCCTTTTCCGGAACATTTATAGAAACCGGAGGTGTTACAGCTTCCGTTTTTTCCACTTCACGAGAATCGAATATTTGTTCGTTTATTTTTTTTTCTTCTACTACAGGCAATTCTCCGACAATTACACTTGTTGTGAGTGGTACATCAAATAATTCCGGTTCCGGATGCCTTTGCAATCTTTTTTCGCTTTGCACTTTCAGTTCCCATTCCTTTTCTTCATTGTTGCGAAACATTTGTCCTACGCCCATAATAAGCCATTCGGTCTTAATATCAGGATAGTAATGCAAAATCTTTTTAGCCAAATCCAGACTGGGCTGATTTCTTCCCGAAAAAAGATGCGTTAAATTAGAACGATTGATTCCGATCTGTTCAGCAAATGCAGCAGGAGATAATTGGTAATACTCCATAATTTGTTTAATTCTCTCAACCATAATTTTTATTTTAGTTACAACTGTAAATCACAGCGCTATTACAATTGTGCAAAAATACAATTTATACTTTTACTTTTGTAATTGTTGATAAAAATATTACTATAAAAGTACGATAATATATATAATCAATTGATTATTATGTATATAAATAAAATTCAATGCTATCAACAGTATTGTTGAAAACTATTGCTTAAAAATCCAATATTCATATTCAAACAAACAATATAAATCTATTAATAATCAATTTATTAATAAAACAATCTACTGTAAAATCAATATATTTTGAGTCAGACAGAACAATTACAATAGTAAAGTGTATAGTTTATTTGATTTGTAAACAAAACGCGTTGTTGTAAATTGTAAACACAGCTGTATTGTTGTACAATTGTAAACTTTTTAATTTTGTAAACAAGTAAGGTTCGCATATTCTCACAAAAAATTATATACTACCCATAAAATGAAATCTAAGATTGTTCGTTTACACTTTGACTTAAAAATTTTATTTATGGATATAACCATCTTATGGGCAGACGATGAAATTGATTTATTGAAGCCACACATCATGTTTCTACAAAACAAAGGATACAAGGTAATTCCTGTGGTAAGTGGAAACGAAGCTATTGAAATTTTGGAAAACCAAGTTGTGGATATTGTTTTCTTGGACGAAAACATGCCCGGATTGAGCGGAATTGACACTTTAAAACGCATGAAAGCAATCAATCAACATCTTCCTATTGTGATGATTACGAAGAGTGAAGAGGAAAACATCATGGAAGACGCTATCGGCGGAAATATTGCCGATTATTTGATTAAGCCTGTGAATCCTAACCAAATTTTGTTGTGCTTAAAGAAGAATATGGACAACAAGAAACTGATTAACGAGAAGAGTACTATCGCTTATCAGCAAGCTTTTCGTGAAATTTCGATGAAAATTTCCGATAAACTTTCATTAGAAGAATGGGAAAAATTATATAAAGAGCTTGTTTATTGGGAATTAGAATTAGAAAAAATTGAAGATGCCGGCGTGTCTGATATTTTGGCAGATCAAAAAACGGAAGCCAACACTTGTTTTAGCAAACATGTGATGCGTAATTATCAGAATTGGCTGTTGGGCAATGGTTTAGAAAAACCACTACTTTCTCATACCATTTTAAAAGAAAAGCTTTTCCCTTCCATTAAAGATACTCCCATATTTTTATTTGTAATTGACAATTTACGCTACGATCAATGGAAAACGTTGCAACCACTTATTAATGAATATTATCGCACCGATTCGGAAGATATGTATTACAGCATTCTTCCTACGGCAACACATTATTCGAGAAATGCACTTTTTGCGGGACTTATGCCCGGAGAAATTGCCAAAAAATACCCCAACATGTGGCTGAATGAAAATGATGAAGGCGGAAAAAATCAATTTGAACAACCTTTATTGGGCGAATATTTAAAACGTTACGGAAAAAACGTAAAATATTCATTTTCTAAAATTTTGAATGTAGATTTCGGAAAAAAAGTATTGGATAACATGCATCAACTAATGCAAAATCCATTAAATGTTATTGTATTCAACTTTATAGATATGCTTTCGCATGCACGCATGGAAGTGGACTTGATTCGCGAACTTGCAGATAATGAAAAATCTTTCCGCAGTGTTACCAAATCTTGGTTTGAAAATTCAACTTTATTGGATATGATTAAATATTTAGCTGCCAATAAAATACCTATTTTCATTACTACCGACCACGGCACCATAAAAATTACCAAGCCTATAAAAGTAATTGGCGATAAGTTTATTAACGCCAACTTGCGATATAAAGTAGGTAGAACTATGGATTATCCTGCAAACCAGGTATATGAAGTAAAGAATCCTGAAGATATTTTCTTACCCAAAGAAGGCGTAACGCATCGCTTTATTTTTGCTACAGGATCAGACTTTTTTGCTTATCCTAATAATTACAACCATTATGTAAATTATTATAGGAATACCTTTCAACATGGGGGTATTTCATTGGAAGAAATGATGTTACCATTTGTGAAATTGCTACCGAAGTAATGAAACAATATGAGTAGAGATGGGGTACGCCCCGCCTCTACATTATTAATTTATCTGAAGTCTGACAAACGCGCTGTTTGCAGCAAAACAAAGTTTATTATCAAGCGTTAACCCAAATTTATAAACGCCCTGTAAATCAGGAATTACCGTTTTTAACATTCCTTTTATGCTCGTATGTGGCGGTAGTTTTTCAACAGGATTTATCCATTCACAATGGCGAAACAGCGGAGTGTTTTTATCAAAATATACGGTTTTAAGTGTAACAGGAAGTTCCGGATGACGAAAATTAATTTCATTAGGTTGCGGGTTAAATATTTCAAAATGAATGTACAATGTATCTCCTGCAGAATAGGCAACTTGATCTAACTCGTAAGTTATTTTCAGGCGATTTACCGATTGAAAATTATCGCAAAAAAAGCCATGAAATTTGTATATGCCAACATTATACTCTTGTGTTAAACCTCTCACTTCGCTACAAATAAAAACAGGTTTTCCTTGCCAATCCAGTTCCTTTTGCCAAATGTCAAATTGGGTTTGACGGCTGTTTACCGCACTTAACACAGTGGTCTCTTTTCGTGTGAAAAAATGATAAAGCGATGGTTTTTGAAAAGAGCCGGTAAACACAACAGGTTTGTCGCCTGCAATGCTTTCTAAAGCTTTAAATCTTGTTGTTTTTCCGGCAAAATCCAATCGTTGTGTTAAACTATTATCGGTTGCAAAAAGAATCCGCGTGATAAAAATTAAAACCATTAAAGGCGCAATTCCATATTTAACAAAACGAAGCAGCTTTTTGTTTTGCAGACTGTAGCGATATAACAGAATAATCATTGGAATAGAACAAATTACCGTCCAGTGCGGCTCAACGTGCCCTCGGAAAGTCATCAATGCAAAAAATGTAAAAAATCCGATAATCAAAGCATATAATCCTCTTTCAAAAATATCGCGAGGTTTATACTTGAAAAGGATATAAAATATAGCGCCAACCACCAACGGATTAAAAACTACCAATTGATTCGGTAGATATTCAAAAATATATTTCCATTTAAAACCGCTGCTTCTTGCACTTAAATGGTATTGAAAGCTCGGAAAATCCATCTTTATGTGCCAAAGCAAATGAGGAATAAGTAAAACAACCGCTAATATTCCGGCTAACCAAAATTTGTAGCGACTTAATAATCTGAAATTTGACACAACAATCAAGCCGATAATCAACACCGCGTGATATTTGCTGTACATCATTCCTGCCATGCTTACACCCAGCAAAAGCGTGTTTGTCCATGATTCTTCTTTAAGAAAACGTTGGTAAATCAACAAAAACAAAGCGGTGAAAAATAGTAACGGTACATCCGGCGTGGTAATGAAACCATAGACCGAAAACATAATCATTGTGGCGGGAAATACAAAAAACAACAATACTTTTTTGGCTGATGGCATTTTTTCTTCGCATAGCCTCCAGATTAAACAAAGCGTGAAGATTTGAGCAAGAACTGTTAAAAACCTTACAGATAAATTGCCGCTAAACAACAATGCAGATAAGTGAGTCATAACACCTACAAGTGGCGGGTGGTCGTAGTATCCCCATGCTAAATGCTCTCCCCAAAAAGCGTAATAAGATTCATCATCAATGATTTCCGTAAAAATAGCTTGTAGTATATTTAAGGCAAACCAAGCGAACAGCAAAAGTAGGAATAGTGTTTTCCAGTTTATGCGTTTCAAATTTTTAGTTAGCATCATTTTGTGCTTTTTAAAGTGCAAAAATAACATTATTATCTATTTTTGCATTTTAATTATAAATGCAGCCTACTACGAAAAAGTATTTCATTTTGTTTTATTTGATTTGTGCTACCCTTGTTGTTTTTTCGCAAAACAGAAAAGGTTCTTTTTGCTTACAACCCAATAGCGACAAACATGAACTGTATGTATCGTTTTATTCCGATGATTTTCTTGATCCTGAAAACGCATTGCAAATAGCAATAGATAAAATTGATGGATTTCAGAAATTGGTAACTGAGTATGTGATCACATTACAAAAAGGAATCACTATATCTGACAATAAATTAGATAAATTTGCAAATAATGCTGCCAAAAATAATAGATCAGGCGCTTCTATTTATAAGTTGAAAAAGATATATAAAGTACAATCTCTTAATAATGATAATGAAACTTTATATGAACTTGCCGGAAAACTTGAATTGTTGGGTGGCGTAGAATATGCTTCATTAGTTTCCTTGACTCCCATACCACCCCCTTGGGATATCCCTCCCACAACACCTAATTTTGAATATTTGCAAACTTATTTAGAACCAAATCCGGGAGTTGATATGCGACATGCGTGGTCGTTAGGATTAACAGGAGAAGGAATTCGGGTACGTGATGTGGAATATGGGGTTAACAAAGATCATGAAGCATTAAACGAAAGAAATGTAGCCATAGCCTCGAATATGGACATTTCTCCTGAGTTACCTGATGCTTGGGGAGAACACGGAACAGCAGTTTTTGGTATTGTAATTGCCGATGACGCCGACTATGGAATAACAGGAATGGCTTACGGAGCAAGTGAAATGATTCTGTTTCCCGAATGGCAAAGCACAGGCTATAATCGTATATATGCTGTACAAAGATCCATTGAAGATTCCGATGAAGGTGATGTGATCATTTATGAGATGCAAACAGGGGGTTGGAACGATCAATATGTTCCTGCAGAGTATAATAATGTGGTTTGGGATTTGACCAAAGCTGCTTCCGATGCCGGAATCATTATTGTTGCGGCTGCCGGCAACGGAAATCAAAATTTAGATGCTTCGGTTTATTATGAATACATGGCACGTGGCAATAGCGGCGCCATTATTGTAGGAGCCGGTTCGCCGAATCTTGCACATGCTCCGCTTTGGTTTACCACTTACGGTTCACGGGTTGATGTTCAGGGATGGGGTATTGATGTATTTACTTCAGGGTATGGTGATGAAATGCAGATTGGGGGTGATTTTAATCAAAATTATACCCTGTTTAGCGGTACAAGCTCTGCTACTCCTATTGTAGCTTCCTGTGTGATTGTATTGCAATCTTATTATTACTCATTAACAGGCAGATACATGACAAGTAAAAAGATGCGCGATCTTTTGGTCTTTACCGGAACGCCCCAAACCGGTAACAGACACATTGGTCCACTCCCTAACATGAAAAAAGCCATAGAGAAAATTGATAATATGCTTAATTTTTGCGAACCCATCACAGATATTTCTGTAAAAACTAATGAAAATTGCTTGGTTACTATCAGTTGGAAAGCTCCGGAAAATATAATTTATCCTAAATATAATATCTACAAAGACAATGTTTTAGTTGCAGAAAATTATACAGATACATTATATTCGGAAATCATAGATTTAGAAGAAATGCTTGAATGGTGTGTTGAAACGATATGCGAAGACGAAAACCCGGAAAAAATATGTATGAGCAACGAAATATGTAAGTTGAAGGTTAATGAAATGGAGCTGAAGGACGTTTATACACTTTTCCCGAATCCGGTGTATGATCGAATAACCGTCAAAAGCCAAATATTACCCTCTTCTGATACAAAAATTGAGTTATTGAATATTTATGGTTCACTTATATCCTCACATATTTTTACAGATAATGAAGCACTTATCTCGCTTGAAGGTTTGCCAAACGGCATCTACTTTGTGAGAATATTTGGAAACGATTCTTGGATTACAAAAAAAATCGTTAAAATGTAGATCTACTAATAATCTGCGTAAATCCTGATGATCCGCGTCATCTGCGTGCCCTAAACTTTTCCTTTCAAAAATTTTCCCGTATAAGAATCCTCACATTTTACTAATTCTTCTGGGGTGCCCTCAAACACAAGATATCCGCCTTTATCGCCGCCTTCAGGACCTAAATCAATGACCCAGTCGGCACATTTAATAAGTTCGGGATTGTGCTCAATGACAATGATGGAGTGTCCAATTTCAATAAGTTTGTTAAAGGAATGATACAAACTGTTAATGTCGTGAAAATGGAGCCCTGTGGTGGGTTCATCAAAAATAAAAAGATGATTTTTTTGCGCATTTCCATGGCATAGGTAAAATGCCAGTTTTACACGTTGTGCCTCACCGCCGGATAGGGTAGAAGAGGATTGCCCCATTTTTAGATAGCCCAAACCCACTTCTTGCATGGGCGCAAGTTTGTTAATAATATTGGTAACGATTTTAGAAACAGGTAGTGCTTCAAAAAACTCACGTGCTTGATCAATAGTCATTTGCAGTATATCGGCAACAGAGATGTTATTGATTTTTACGTCTAACGCTTCATCTTTAAAACGGCTGCCGTTGCAGTCGGTACACACCAAATCCACATCTGCCATAAACTGCATCTCCACATGAATTACGCCCTCGCCTTCGCATGTTTCGCAACGCCCGCCCGGCACGTTAAAAGAGAAAAATCCCGGTTTATAATTGCGTTGTTTGGCTAACGGTTGTTGTGCATAAAGCTCTCTAATATCGTCATACACTTTGATATAGGTAGCCGGATTTGACCTTGATGAACGCCCGATAGGATTTTGATCTACTAAAATGACCTCCGAGATCGTTTCTTTGGAAAGATGTAGATTAGAAACGTCGTTTAGTTCTTGCCCTGCAATATATTGCATCTTTTTTTGTAATAAAGGATACAACACTTCCTTAATCAATGTGCTTTTTCCGGAACCACTCACGCCCGTTACCACAGTAAAAATATCTAAAGGAAGTTTAACGGTGAGGTTCTTTAAATTGTGCGTTGTAGCATTCTTAACTTCTACATAATTACGCCACTTTCGCCGGTGTTTTGGCAATGGAATGGAAAGAGTGTTTTTTGTTTCGCCTTCCATTCCTCGAATATAGGCAGCCGTTAAATTGTCCGGCGCTTTCAACAATTTATCAAAAGTTCCTGTAAACACAACTTTTCCGCCCAAACGTCCCGCTTTAGGTCCTATATCAATAATATAATCGGCATTTCGAATAATTTCTTCGTCATGTTCCACTATAACAACGGTGTTGCCAATGTCGCGCAAACGTTTTAGTACGCGGATTAGGTTTTGCGTATCACGTGGATGCAAACCGATACTCGGTTCATCTAAAATGTACAATGAACCTACTAAACTGCTACCTAACGAAGTAGCTAAATTAATGCGTTGTGATTCACCGCCCGATAAGGTTTTGCTTAAACGATTGAGTGTTAAATAACCCAATCCTACATCCAATAAAAAGTGCAAGCGATTTTTCAACTCACTTACCAACTGTTTGGCAACCTGTTTTTCATATTCTGAATGATACCGGAAATTTGCAAAAAAGTCATGTAGCTCTTCAATAGGCATTTGCACCAAATCGGAAATCGATTTTCCTTGAATTTTTACATAATTGGCATCTTTTCTTACACGCGTGCCTTTGCATTCCGGACACAACGTGCGTCCTCTGTAACGTGCTATAAGTACACGGTTTTGCACTTTGTATCCTTCCTCTTCCAACATTTTAAAAAAACGAAGAATACCGATTACTTCGGCATTTCCGTTCCATAACAAATCATATTGCTCTTCCGTAAGTTCTGCTATAGGTCTATGAATAGGGAAGTTATATTTTTCGCTGTGTTTAATAAAATAGTGTTTAAAGTTCTGAAGTTTTTCTCCGCGCCAACATACTACCGCATCGTTAAACAACGATTTGGAACGATCGGGAATTGTCAATTCCGGTGAAACGCCGTCAACATGTCCTGTTCCGCCGCAAACCGGACAAGCTCCGTAAGGATTGTTAAAACTGAAAAACAAAGGTGTTGGTTCTTCAAAAGCAATTCCATCTATTTCAAAAAGATTGCTGAAATGACGTTGCGTAACTTTACCATTCTCCACTTGCACAACGGCTTCTCCTTTTCCTTCCTGAAAAGCAGTTTGAATGGAATCGGCAATTCGCATCTTTTGATCTTGAATATTCTCCGATTTAAAACGGTCAATTAAAAGCTGCAAATTATCCGATTTGGCGAACTTTCCTTTTGTCAATAATTCGTCAATTTCACACAATTTCTTATTCAGCATCATGCGGCTAAATCCCTGCATTTTAAGAATTTCCAACTGTTGTAACAGTGTGCGGTCAGGCACAATTTTAAAGGGTGCTAAAATATAGATACGGCTTTTCGCAGGCGCTTTTTCAATATAATGTATAACATCTTGAATATCTTCCCGTTTCACTTCTTCTCCATTCACAGGCGAAAACGTTTTTCCGATACGAGCAAAAAGCAATTTCAAGTATTCGTAAATTTCGGTAGTGGTACCTACAGTAGAACGTGGGTTTCTCGAAATAACACGTTGTTCAATGGCAATTGCCGGCGGAATTCCCTTAATATACTCCACTTCCGGCTTGGAAAGTTTGCCCATAAATTGCCGCGCATAAGAGCTTAAGCTCTCCACATAACGTCGTTGCCCTTCTGCGTACAACGTATCAAATGCCAGAGAAGATTTTCCAGATCCGGAAAGCCCTGTAATCACAACAAGCTGATTTCGAGGAATAGAAACGTCTATATTTTGAAGATTGTTGGCGCGTGCGCCTTTTATTTCGATATATGACATGTTTGCAGAAAATCATTAAGTTTTTTTGTAGCCAATGCACGATGGCTGATGCTATTTTTTTCTGCTTCGGTCATTTCTGCGAAAGTTTTATCGTAACCTAAAGGTTTGAAAATGGGATCATAACCAAAACCTTGACTTCCCTTTATATCTTCAATAATTTCTCCTTCAATTGCACCTTCAAAAAAGTAATTTTTCCCATCTAAAATGAGCGCTATTACGGTTTTAAAGCAAGCTTTTCTATTTGCAACGTCTTGCAGTTCGTGCAACACTTTCTGAATGTTATCTTGAGAAGAACAATGTTCGCCTGCATAACGCGCTGAATAGACGCCGGGTCTACCGGCTAATGCTTCAATTTCTAAGCCGGTATCGTCGGCAAAACAATTGCAATGAAATCTATCGTGAATATATTTTGCTTTTTGTAAAGCATTATCTGTCAAGGTATCCCCTGTTTCAGGTATTTCGTTGAAACACCCAAGCTCTTGCAGGCTAATAATAGAAAAACGGGCACCCGCAATAGCACGCACCTCGCTTAGTTTATGAGCGTTGTTCGTCGCAAAAACGAGTTTCACTATACCTCAATCGCTTGTTTACCTCTATAGTAACCACATTCTGGGCAAATTCTATGTGTAAGAATAGCGGCACCACAGTGGTTGCAAGTAGTTAAATGAGGAGCTGTAATAAAATCGTGCGATCTTCTTTTGTCTCTACGTTGTGTGGAATGTTTTCTTTTAGGATTCGGCATGATTATTTTATTTTAATGATTAATTTTATTTGCGGTATGAGGTTTGAGGTGAGCGGTATAAGGTTAAATCTTTAAATTTTTCAGAGCGTCCCACCTCGGGTCAGTTTCAGTAGCTTGTTGTTCTTCTTTTGGAGCAAATTCGGCAAGTTTTTGTAGCATTTCAGGGTTACAGTTATTTTCTTCAGAGTGAATTAATTGTGTAGGCAGTGCAAGTTCAATCGTTTCATATAAAAAGTGTGTAAGGTCTAATTCATATGCTTTTTCGTGAAGCTGCCAAATATTATCATCGTTTTCAAACGATTCATCAATTTGAGAGACGAGATTGACCACCAAAAAATCTGTAAAATCTAACGGTAAGGTCAAAAAATCCAAACATCTGTCACAAATTACGGTAATTTCGCCTTTAAAATGGAGTTGAAACGACAACATTGTCGCACTTTTTTCCATTTCTATCAGCACTTTGATGCTTCCGTCTTCAATCTCGTTCAACCCTGTTAATTCAAAGAACGCTTTATCACAAACCATTGTATATTTGTGAGTTCCAACATCAACACCGGATAGCCTTACTACATATTCGTCTCTTTTATCTGTCATTTTCACAGCGCTTTATTTGGGGGCGCAAATATATATTTTTTAAGTTGTTAAACGGCGTAGAAGTGATTTTTAATTAAATTTGATTTATATTAAAAACTTTACGTATTTTGCAAGAAAATTTAGAAAAAACTATGAACATTGTCATAATTTTAGCCGGCGGAACAGGAACCCGAGTAGGAGCAGAAGCGCCCAAGCAGTTTTTAAAAGTCTGCGGAAAAACTATTATCGAACGTACATTGGATGTTTTTGAACAACATCCTTCTATTGATGAAATTGCTATTGTAATTAACAGGCATCATCAAACAGAGATGGAAGCAATAGTTTTAAACGGAGGATATAAAAAAGTTCAAAAAATAATAACAGGAGGAAAAGAACGCCACGATTCGAGCTGGGCGGCAGTAAAAACCTACGAAAATTACCCGCAAGCCAACTTGCTCATTCATGATGCAGTACGCCCGATGATTAATATTCAAACGATTAATGAAGTGATTGGTGCATTGGAAAAATATAATGCGGTTACTGTTGCTATTTTCGCCACGGATACCATATATCAAGTGGAGCATAATCTGATTCAACAAATTCCGGACAGGAAACAATTGATGCAGGCGCAAACACCGCAGGCTTTTAAACAACATATTCTTCAAAAAGCATACCAATCGGCATTTGAAAATAAAGATTTTACAGCTACCGATGATTGTGGCGTTGTGGCACAATATTTACCGGATGAGTCAATTTTTGTGGTGGCAGGTACGGAAAACAATCTGAAAATTACACATAAGGAAGATATCTTTCTTTTGGAGAGATTAATGCAAAATAATATTGCACCATAGAGGCGTGAAGCGCCACGTCTCTACAAATTTGTTATTTTCGCGCTTCAAAAAAAATAACAATGCAATTCACTAATCCTTTCTTCCTTTTCGGCATTTTCGCCATCGCTATTCCCATTCTTATTCATCTTTTTAATTTTAGAAGATATAAAACCGCCTATTTTTCCAATGTAAAAATGTTGCAAGATATTTTGCTTAAAACCAAGCGAGAATCGCGATTGCAACACTTAATTGTTTTATTTTTAAGAATTTTGGGTATTGTGGCATTAGCTTTTGCTTTTGCACAGCCTTATTTGCCTAACGAAAAGTTTGAAACGCAATCGGGAAATATTGTATCTGTTTTTGTGGACAACTCTTTCTCTATGGAAGCGCAAACGCAACAAACGTCGTTGCTAAATGAAGCCATTGACGCTGCGAAAAAAATTGTAGAAGCATTTTCTTATAATGATGAATTTGTACTTATTACAAATGATTTTTCTGCACAAGAAGCGCAAATTATTACCAAAGATGAATTATTATCGCGCTTGGATGATATTGAGATTACGCCAAAATCTAAAACCTTAGCGCAAATTTTGCATTTCAGAAAAAATATAGCTGCAAAATCGCATAAAACACAAAAAATTGCCTATTTTATTTCCGATTTTCAAAAAAGTCAGTTTGATTTTACGCCGTTACTAAACGATACCACGCAATTGTCGTTTCTTATTCCTATGGGAAACAAAGGGATGAATAATATTTCGGTAGACAGTTGTTGGTTCGATATGCCGGTATTTCAAGTGGGTTATAATGTGGGACTTACAGTTCGCATAAGCAACAATGGAAAAGAAGAAGTGGTTAAATTGCCTGTTAGACTGTATATCAATAATGAGCAACGTGCACTGGGTGCAGTAGACATTAAACCAAATAGTTATACAGATTATACTCTAAACTATACGATTCAACATTCCGGAATTCAGGCAGGAATGGTGGAAATTTATGATACACCGATTACCTTTGATGATCGTTTTTATTTTGTGTATGAAGTGGCTCCGAGCGCTTCTATTATTGCTATTCAGGATAAAAATAGAAATAGATATTTACATGCACTTTACGGTGCCGATTCCCTGTTCCATTACGAAAGTATGGATGTAAATCAAATAAATTACGCTGCTTTTGCTTCGGCGCAATTGATCATTTTAGATCAATTGGAAACTATTTCTACCGGATTGGCATCAGAGTTGGAAAAATATGTACAAAATGGTGGAACGTTGCTTGTTTTTCCTGCAGAAAAAATGAACGTACCGCTTTGGAGCGCCTTTTTTAATACATTGAATGTTCCTAATTATCAAGGGTTACAAACTAATGAGATGAAAGTAGGAAAAATTAACAAAGAGAGTATTTATTTTAAAGGCGCATTACAAAAAAACGATTCGGAAAATTGGGAAATGCCTACCGTTTCGCACTACTATTCATTTGAAAATAAAAACGTTTCCGCCGAAGATATTATGCGCTTAGAAAACAATGCACCATTCCTTACAGCATATACTTTTGGAAAAGGGCGTATAGTTTTATCGGCAGTTGCTTTGAATGATTTTTATGGAAATGCGCATAAAAACGCCATTTTCTTCATTCCATTACACAATTTAGGGCTAATGGGACAGCTTAGAAACACACTTTTTTATTTTATAGGGAGCAATGAAACCGTTACTATTCCACAAAGAACACTTGGCTCGGAAGATATTTTTGTAATCAAATCGAGAAATAGCGGCATAGAACTCATTCCGGAGCAACGCAATATGGGCAACGAAACGCAGTTATTCCTCCATTCGCAAATTCAACAGGCAGGTTTTTATGATGTTATGAAAGGAGGAACGCTTTATGCCACGTTAGCTTTTAATTACCCAAGAAATGAGTCGAATTTAGAATATTATTCGGAAAAAGAATTAGAAAAAATAGCCGCAACTTCCAATGGGCACATCGTGGTACTTTCAGCGTATACCAAAAATTTGACTCAGTCCATTTCCGATACGTTGAGTGGAAGACCGCTTTGGCGTTATTTTATATTTCTTGCACTGGCGTGTTTTCTTACAGAAATATTATTGCTCCGTTTTTGGGGTAAAGCAAAAATCAAAAAAAATATTCACTAAAACCAAATTATTATGAAAAAGACTGCTTTTTTAATTTTATTAGGAGTAATGACCTCCTTTGCTTTTGCACAAACTGCACAAAGCACAATGATTGAGTTCAACAAAACAAGAGTGCCGGGAGTAATTGTTGCTATTACCGATGATTATGATGTCGCTATTGTGCAAGCGGCATTGCAAGCGCGTATTGAAAGAATAGGCGGATTGAAAGGTAGTAACTCTGGTGGGTTTCGTGTATATAACGCACAAATTCTTACTGATCTTGGAAATACTAAATATGATATCTATACGAGAGTGATTCCCAGAGATAAAAAAAATAAAGATATCATCATCGATTTATTGGTTTCGCTGGGGCATGAAAACTTTGTTTCTCCGACTTCACACCCTGAATTAACTCAAAAAATGATAGATTTTTTAACTCATTTTGCAACTACTTACTTGAAAGAATTTGATAGAACTAATAAAGTTAGTGCTAACACAAAGGAGCTCGAAAAGTTAGAGAAAGAATATAAAAAATTAGTTTCCGATAGAGATAAACTTAAAAATAATTTAGAGAAACAAGAGAAGGCTGTTGAAATTAAAGCAGCGGAAATTGCTAAGATTAAAGAGAGCTTAGGAATTCTAAAGCACTAATATTATAATCATTTAGCTATCTCTTCCTCCTCTTCAACCTCCACCACTTTCTTAGAAGACAAATAAGTATAAATCGCTGGAATAATAAACAATGTTAATATCGTGGCGAATAACATGCCGCCCACCACGGCAACTCCCATTGCGATACGGCTTTCGGAGCCTGCACCGGTAGCCAATGCCATAGGCAAAATACCAAGTACAGTGGATAAGCTGGTCATTAATATGGGGCGAAAACGTGATACAGCAGCGTCGTAAATAGCTTGTTTGAAAGGGATTCCGGCACGTTTCTTCTGGTTGGCAAATTCTACAATTAAAATACCGTTTTTGGTAACCAATCCAATCAGCATGATCATAGCAATTTGGCTAAAAATGTTCATGGTTTGGTCAAAAGCGTTGAGAGAGAGTAGGGCGCCCATTAACGCTAAAGGAACGGTGAGCATGATGATGAATGGATCGCGGAAACTTTCAAAATTAGCGGAAAGTGCTAAATAGATGAAAATTAGTGCTAAAAAGAAAGAGAATAATAAACTGGAAGAACTTTCCACAAAATCTTTAGAACTGCCCGACAAAGTGGTTCTGAAATCATCATCTAATGTTTCGGCGGCAATTCTGTCCATTTCTGCAATACCTTGCCCTAAAGTGTAGCCTTTTGCCGGATTGGCGGAAACGGTTGCCGCTACAAAGCGATCATAACGGAAAAGTTGTGGAGGTGTAGAGTTTTCGCTGAGCTCCACCAAATTGTTTAACCCAATAAGCGTTCCACTTCTGCTGCGTACATAAATATTTTCCAAATCGGAGGGTTTGCTGCGGTGCTCTTGAGGGAATTGGCTGATAATTTGGTATTGCTTGCCATTGAGTACGTAATAACCAATACGTTGCTCGCTCATTGTGAGTTGCAAAGTCCGCGAAATATCTTGTACCGAAATGCCCAGCAAGGCAGCTTTATCGCGATTAATACGAATGGTAAGCTCCGGTTTTGTGAATCTTAAATTTACATCGAAAGCTGAAAAAGCTGGGCTTTGCGATACTTTATCCATGAAAACGGGCAATACCAATTTTAAATCATCTAAGTTTTTTGCTTGAATTACGTATTCCACCGGCATTCCGCCACGACGTCCTCCAAAAGTTTGCCGTTGCGTCATAATGGTTCTTGCACCTGTAAATTGACGCAATCTCGGTCCCATTTCTTCCCAAATTTCTTGTTGCGTGCGTTTTCGTTCACTCGGATCTTTTAAAATAACATTCGAAAAGGATGAATTAACGCCTCCGCGACCAATTACTGAAAATATCATCTCTGCTTCGGGAATTGATTCTTTAAGATATTCGCTTAGTTCTGTGGTATAATTATCCATATATTGAAACGATGTTCCTTCCGGCGCGGTGGACGAGACGCGCAACCACGAACGGTCTTCAATGGGCGCCATTTCGGAAGGCATTTTTATCCATAAAAACACGGAATATACCAACGCAATGAGCAGGAAAACGGGTGCAATCCAACGTACTTTAAGAAAGCCTGTTAAACCTTTTTGATACGTGTTATTAAGCCATACAAAAAAAGGTTCCGTAACGCGAAACAGCCATGTTTCTTTTTCACGTTTCTTTAAGATACGGCTACATAGCATCGGTGCCAAACTAAGAGCTACAAACGAGGAAATAGAAACAGCACAGGCGATTACCAAGCTAAATTCGCGAAATAATCGTCCTGTCATTCCTTGTAGAAAGACAATTGGGATAAATACGGCTACCAATGCAATAGTGGTCGAAATTACAGCAAAAAAAATCTCTTTAGAGCCTTTAAATGAAGCTTGTACCGGCGATAAACCCGATTCTATTTTCTGGTAGATATTTTCCATCACCACGATCCCGTCATCTACCACTAATGCAATGGAGAGCACAATTGCCAATAGGGTTAAAATATTGATAGAGAAGCCTAAAATGTACATAATAAAAAATGTACCAATAAGTGAAATAGGAATAGTTAAAACCGGAATCAAAGTGGTGCGCCAATCTCGCAAAAAGAGGAAGATGATAAGCACCACCAAACAAAATGCAATGACAATAGTTTGACGTACTTCACTAATCGCATTTCGAATATAAATGGTATCGTCGAAGGTGATTTTTGCATCTATTCCGGCGGGTAGGTTGCGTTCAATATCGGGCAGCGCTGCTCTTACGCGGTCAACAATGTCTATGTAGTTGGAGCCGGGTTGCGGAATAATGATGCAGTTTACCATCACTTTTCCGTCTCTTTTTAAGATAGATCGTAAATTTTCAGCATCAATTACAGCGGTACCGATGTCGCGGAATCTGACCACGCGAGTGCTCGTCTGGGAAATAACCAGATTATTGAAATCTTCAAGTGTTTGCAAACGTCCCATAGTACGCACAGTCAGTTCGGTGTTAACGCCTTCGATTCTTCCGGAGGGCAGTTCTACGTTTTCGCGTGCAATTGCAGCGCTTACATCGCTGGGAGTGAGTTGATAAGCTGCCAACAACATCGGGTCCATTTGCAGTCTGATGGCTAATTTTCGCTCTCCCCAAATTTGAACTGAGCTTACGCCCGGTATGGTTTGCAAGCGCTCCTTTACGTCTGCGTCGGCATAAGCGCTTACGTCAATAATGGAAAATACATCGCTGCTTAAGCTCAATCCGAAAATGGGCTGTGCATCGGCATCTGCTTTTTCCACTACCGGCGGGTCAACCTCATTAGGCAGCATGCGCATGGCTCCGGATACCTTGTCACGCACATCGTTGGCGGCAGTTTCCATCGGAATTTCCAATTCAAATTCAACGGTGATATTACTGCGCCCATCACGGCTGCTGCTCGACATGGAGCGGATGCCAGGAATACCGTTTATGGCAGATTCTAATGGTTCAGTAATCTGTGTTTCAATAACATCGGCACTAGCACCAATAAATGTGGTTGAAACTGTAATAATCGGCGGATCCACGCTGGGATAATCGCGTACACCAAGGTACATGAACCCGATAACGCCTATAATAACGAAAAACAGGTTCATTACAATGGCTAAAACGGGTCTTTTGATGGAGATGGATGAGAGGGACATAATAGCAAAATTTATATGACAAAACTAAAGCCGCAGACTCTTGGAATTGATATTTTAGACTTTATTCCCAAATATAATCTGATCGTTATTTTTATTATAAAACTTAAATTCAACAACAGCAAAATCAGGTCTTGCTATGATCTGAATCCAACGATGAAAACGTAAGAACCAATGCCATTGTTTTGAGAAAAATCCTTTGGTAAGATATGCATGAATAAAAGGATGTACTGCCAAGTAAAATCCTTTTTCAAGCTGTTTGCTTATCAGGTATTCAATCATATTCTCTATGTCTTCTTGAATGAGGAGCGCCGATTTTATCTTTCCCGTTCCATTGCAGGTAGGGCAAAGCTCTGCAGTTTCAATAATGGTGGCTTCCCGCACCCGCTGACGCGTAATTTGCACTACGCCAAACTTATTCACCGGTAAAATGGTGTGTTTGGCTTTATCGTTCCTCATTAATTCTTGCAAAGTTCTGTACAGTACCGTTCTGTTTGCAGACCTGGCAAGATCAATAAAATCAATGCTAATGATGCCGCCCATGTCTCTCAGCCGGAGTTGACGCGCTATTTCAACAGCAGCATCTAAATTCACACGCAATGCATTTTCTTCCGAATTGCCCGTTTTAATTCGGTTACCGCTGTTTACATCAATCACATGCATCGCTTCCGTGTGTTCAATTACAAGATAAACGCCTTGTTTTAAAATGACTACCTTTCCAAATGAACTTTTTATTTGTAAAGCAATATTCATTTCCTCAAAGAGCGGTTTTTGTCCTTTGTATAATTTTACAATATCCTTTTTTTCAGGGATATGTGCTGTAAGATACGTTTTTACTTCCTGATACAATTCTTTATTGTCCACATGCACGGCTTCAAAAGAATCATCCAGCACATCGCGAATAATGGAAGTCATTTTGTCTTCTTCCGAAGCAATTTTAACAGGAGGCTTGGCTTGAGGCAATTTCGCTACAATTGATTTCCATTTTTCCAATAACGAATTCAAATCTGCGGTTAACTCTTCTACATTTTTGCCTTTTGCTACTGTTCTTATAATGATTCCAAAGCGCTTTGGACAAATGGATTGTACGATTTTTCTGAGCCGGTTTCGTTCTTCACCGTTTTTTATTTTTTGAGAAACCGTGATTTTGTTCATGAAAGGCACCAAAACTAAAAACCTTCCGGCTAAAGAGATTTCAGAGGTGAGCCGTGCGCCTTTAGTGGAGATAGGCTCTTTGGCAACTTGAACCAAAATAGATTGCCCAGCTTGAATAATAGTGCCAATTTCTCCGGCTTTTTCTATTTCGGTTTTCACCGCAGTATTGGCAATACTTCTTTTACGATTGTGAATAACTTGATTCACAAACTCATTCAACGAACGAGCATACAATCCTAAATCTAAATAATGAAGAAAAGCGTCTTTATCGTCGCCAATATTTATAAATGCGGCATTCAGCCCGGTATTTATTCTTTTTACTCTTGCAAAATAGATGTCACCCACCGCACATTCTTCAATTTTTTTCTCACGATGGATCTCCATGAGCTTTTTGTCTTCCAACAAAGCAATTTGCACCTCCGTTTCACGGGAGGTAATTACTAATTCTTTTGAGATTTTTGGAGTTTCTTCAGTCTTCATTTGATAAAAAAAGAAAACTAAATAGAGCGTATGTAACGCCGTATTTAGTTTTCATGATTTTGGTTAAAGAAAAACACTATTTCTTCTTATGTCTGTTTTTTCTTAGACGTTTTTTCCTCTTATGAGTTGACATTTTGTGTCTTTTTCTTTTTTTACCACTTGGCATAATAGTTGAGTTTTAATAGATTATTTAATTTTTTTAACAGCGTTCACAAAAGTTTTGCAAGGTTTGAATGCCGGAATTTTATGAGCTGGGATAACGATAGTTGTCTTCTTTGAAATGTTGCGAGCGGTTTTTTGAGCTCTTTGTTTCACGATGAAACTACCAAAGCCTCTCAAATAAACGTTTTCATTTTTCGCTAATGCGCCTTTTACTGAAGTCATAAAGGTTTCAACAATCGTTTGAACAGCTTGTTTTTCAAGACCTGTTTTGTTGGAAATTTCGGAAACGATTTCTGCTTTTGTCATGATTTTAAATTTTTATAAGTTAAACAATGTTTTAATTAATAAGTTAAACGGCGGCAAAGATACACATTTCTTTGATTTACATTAATCTGTATGTTTTTTTTCTAAAATTCTACAAAATTATACAATTGAACAGCTAAACGGCTGGCGCCAATTCTTAAAAAAGTATTAGATAACCAATTGGTATTTAATGCTTTTTCTAATAAATTCAAATACAGTAATGTAGTACTAACATCTGTAATTCCTCCTGCCGGTTTGATACCAATTTTTTTCTTCGTTTCATTATAAAACTGACAAATAGCATCTAACATCACCAAAAAAGCCTCAGGTGTGGCATTTGTTGCAATTTTTCCGGTAGATGTTTTTATAAAATCTGCTCCGGCGCGCATTGCCAGCATGGAAGCTTTGTAAACCGAGTCAGGCTCAATGAGTTCGCCTGTTTCCAAAATTACTTTTAGATGTGCTTGTTGACATGCTTTTTTTATTGCTACAATTTCATTAAAAACGGTTTCGTATTTTTCTTCCAAAAATAAACCTCTCGAAATTACCATGTCGATTTCATCCGCTCCTTGTGCTACTGCGTACTCCACTTCTGCTACTTTAAGTTCTATGGGCAACTGCCCGTGAGGAAAAGCGCCGGCTACCGAAGCTACTTTTATGGACGTATTTTTCAGCAACTGTTTCGCCTGATGTATAAAAACAGGATACACACACACGGCAGCTGTTTGATAGCGCATGGCATTTTCGCACAGCAATTCAATTTTCTTCGTATTGTCATTGCCTTCTAAAGTGGTTAAATCGATACAATGCAACGCAAACCGGATCGCCTCTTTCTCCGAAGAAAAATTCTCCAACGGTTGCTTTTTTATCTCCTCAATGCGAGCCTGTACTTCGCTTAGCGAATAAGAATAATTAGGAAGTGTTATCATAATTTGATGAATTTTTTTGTTGTTGATGTTTTGTTATTGAAGGTGATTTTTAGATAGTAAGCACCGGAGGATAAATGTGCAACGTCTATAGCATGAGATTCCTCTCTTCGCTGTGCTTCGTTCGGAATGACGCCTCTCGTTCTTCCCAAGGCATCATAAATTTCAATATTCTCAATTTGTAACTCGTAACTTATAACTTGTAACTCATTGGCTACAGGGTTGGGGTAAATTTCAATATTTTTCTCCCATTCTTTAATGTTTACGTTATTGCAAATGCCAAGCGTATATTCACCGGGCAATATAAAATTTGCAGTCAATCTGCCCGCCTGATTGTTTCCGGTAACCACAGTGGGAATCATTTGCCAATCGTGTGCGGCATCTTTTCTATACAACAGCACTAAATTATCTCTCGTATATCCCTGCAATAGCTCTTTATCGTAGAGCGGATCGTAAAGAAAAGAATACTGGGCTTGCATGATATTGTATTGCAAAAAACCCACACGCCAAAAATGCTTCTCAGAGATTTTAACAAGGTTTGGATGTTCGTTTTTTGCCGGCGTTGGAGCAAAGGGATTGTGTTCTATCCTAAGTATGAACTCTCCGGCAACTTCAGTTACTTGAATTCTGAAATAGAGATCTCCGCTCAAATTCGGGCTTCCTGTGTTGCTAATCGCTTGCGTAACATCGAAGCAAGCATCGCCCATTTTTTCGTTTGGGTCAACTGCCCAAAACACAGGCTCAAACGGAATTTCAACTTCCACAATTTCACTTTCGCCGGAAAATTGTATTCTTTCTATCAGAAGTCTTTCACCGGAAGCAGAAACAAACTCCACATCAACTTTGTTGTTATCTGCAAAATAATGAGCATGATGTAATCTTTGTTTAAATGCAACATTATAGATATTTCCGCTTTTCGGTTTTACAGAATCAATGTTAAAATTTAAAAACCCGGGTTGATGTACCCAGCCCAAAAAGAAATCATGCAAATCCATACCGGAAATTTGTGATAATTTGTAGAAAAACTCCTCGGAATCTACATTTTTGTACTTATTTTCATCCAAAAATTGCTTTATAGAAGAAAAATACAGTTCATCGCCCATATAATGACGCAAAGTGTAGGCTACCAAACCTCCTTTATCGTATGTAGTTGTTCCATAGGTTATATGGGGTGGTATGTTATCCAATGCAAAATATCCACCATCTTTATTGTGAGCATTTTTTAAAACATCCATGTGTAATTTCCTTATTTCTGTTTTGTAGGTTTGCAACGTAGGATCTAATATTTCATAGCATAAATATTCTCCGTAGCGTGCAAAACCCTCGTTAATCCACATGTTTTGCGAAGTGGAACAGGTAATGAGGTTTCCAAACCAAAAGTGTGCTAATTCGTGCGCTATCAGGCTTTCGTAAGCGGTAGTTCCGGTAACGGCGAATTGGGGATAACCAATGTTGGTGGCGTGCTCCATAGCTCCCCCGTTGAAAGGCACTACAACATAACCTATACGCTGCCAACGACAAGTGCCCCAACGTTTTTCAAAAGTATGAAAAAACGTTTTTAGATTTACAAACGATCCGGACACTCTTGGCATAACATCGGAATTGGCATAAATTTCAACAGGCAACACTTCGCCGGATATACTGTGCACCGTATCTTTATAAATCTGATAGTTACCCACTGCCACCGAAGCCAAATAGGTAGGAATTGGATCGGTTAATTCCCATGTCCAACGCATGGCATCGCCTAAATTTGTAGAATCTACTAATATTCCGCCGCAAATTGCTTTTTTATCAACGTCAGTAATAATGTTAAAAGTGTAAGTGGATTTATCGTTAAAATCATCAATACACGGAAACCAAACGCGCCCGAAAGAGTGGGGGAGGCTGCCCATGCCCACGCCCATGTTGTACGCAAAATCGGAGGTGAAATAAAAACCGCCCCATTGCGGATCTCTGGCAGGTTTTCCACGGTAATATATCCGAATAGTTTCTTCGTGTCCTATAAACGAAAATGGTAAATCTATCCTTAAATTTTGTCCTTGATGGGAAAAAGCAATTAAACTACTCCCATTTTTTACAGAATCAACGGTTAACGCTAAAAAATCTAGACCGATGTCCGGAATAGGTGCAATTTTTGCTACAATATTAACATCGGTATAACCATTAATTTCTTGTTGTGCAAAGTTTCTAATTTCCAGATTGATATTATAATGCGATACATGAATAGTGTCGGCTTTTGTTTGCGCCTGCAAAGCAAAAGGGAGAAAGCAGAAAGCAGAAAGGAAAAAGGGAATGAATAATAAGATAATTCGTTGTTTCATAGAAATTTATTTAAAAATTTAAAGATTTAATGTTTTATTAATCTTGTTTATCATGTAAATCTTATTAAAATCATGGTTCAGACTTTTTTTGATAAAAATGCACACCAAGATAAAACCGCACGCCTTGCGGATACGATGGAAATGTTTTAGAAATATTTAGCATATAATCCATTTTAAACAAAAGGCTTATTCTGCTCGATGTAAAAAACTCTACTCCAATTGTCGGATTAACAATGGAAAACGAATTGGTAAAATATATCGCCGGTTTTTCATTAAAAGTTTGTCGTTGTCTTTCGATAAAAATCAAATTTGAAGCGCTACCGTATCCTAAGGTAACTCCGATAAACGGCGCCCATTTTTTTACAGGATAAAGCAGATCTAAAGTAAGGCCGCCCCAAGCAACTCTGGAACTGTTTTTGTAAGTTCCATATTTACAACTACTAAAATATCCTTCGCCGCCCACACGAAAATGGCGATTGAGGTAAATGCTCATTTTTCCTCCAAGCCCGAAAGTGGCTCCTTTTACTTGTTCTTCTATTACATTACATTGTAAATCGGAAACATAAAACTGTTTGCTTTGAACGTATCCGGAATGAATGAACATTCCGCCGGAGTAGCCTTTGTAGCCCCAATTTTTTGACGCAGTGGTATCTTGTGAGAAAACAAAAAGAGGAATGAGTATAAAAAGAAATGTAATGGTTAGTTTTTGCATTGACATCTGCTTTTCTCAGACCATTAAAATTGCTCTAACACCGCAATCCTTTTTTCAATAGGCGGGTGGGTAGCAAACAAACCGGAAAACGGACCTTGTGCTTTGTGTTCAATGTAAAGTTGTGCAATATCTTCACGCTGAATGCCTTCAATTACTGAATTACGGGAAATTTTTCGTAATGCCGATGCCAATGCCAATGGATTTTTAGTCATTTGTGCAGCGCCGGCATCTGCCATATATTCACGTTTGCGAGAAATGGCTAAGCGAATTAACAATGAAAAAGTATATCCCAATACTCCCAACACAGCCACAATAAGCAGCATAATAAGAGCACCGGCACCGTTTTTGTTGTTATTACTCCGTCCCATGGAACCAAAAAATGCCATACGTGTTGCCATTTGCGCTATCATAGTAAAAATTCCTACAAATATAATGGAAACAACCAATAAACGAACGTCTCTATTTTTTATGTGCATAAGTTCGTGTGCAATCACACCTTCCAATTCCTGATCATCTAACTTATTGATTATTCCTCTTGTAAGTGTAACCGTATAAGTGTTTTTGCTTATTCCACTGGCAAAGGCATTCAATGAATTGTCCTCAATTACGTTTACTTTGGGCATATCCATTCCGTTTGCCATACACAAATTTTCTACCAAATTATACACACGCTTGTTATCCCTTCTTTCCAACGGCACTGCATGCGTTGCATTTCTAATCATCGCTGTATTAATAAAATATGCAATAATAAACCAAATCGTTGTTGCAATAATAACGAAGGGTAGGGCTTCTAACGTGGCTTGTCCCGCAGAAATTTGATTCTGTGGATCTTGCCAATGAATAATTACAAAGAACAGATATACTAATCCGATGAGTAAAGCCGGAAACATGAGCAATAACAACATGCTTTTAAAATTGTTACGTCTTTGCTGGGTTTGAATTCCGAGATATTTCATGAAGTTTAAAGTTTTAATGATTTAAAGATTTAAGGTTTTGTTTGTACCTTTAAATTTTAAAATTCTTAAATTTTTTAATTAAAATTTACCGTTGGTGTTTTTTCATGCACAGCTCTGTCGCCACCTAAATCAAACATTTCCGCTTTTTTAAAATTGAACATACCTGCAATGATATTCGATGGGAACGTTTGTACGGCATTGTTAAACTCTTTTGTTGCTGAGTTAAAGAAACGGCGTACGGCAGCCAATTTGTTCTCAATATCCGACATTTCTTCTTGCAAATGAAGGAAGTTTTGATTGGCTTTTAAGTCAGGATAAGCCTCTAAAGTAACTTTTAATCCGGCTAATGCGCCTGAAAGTTTATTTTCCACAGCAATTTTATCATCAATGGTAGTAGCAGCAACTGCTTGATTTCTAAGCGCAACTACCCGCTCTAATGTTTCTCTTTCATGCTTAACGTATCCTTTTACTGTTTCCACCAATTGTGGAATTAAATCGTAACGCTGCTTCAACTGTACGTCAATATCGGCAAACGCATTTTCACGATTATTACGCAATCGTACCAATTTGTTATAAAATGCAATCAAAAAAATAATTACTAATGCAATGACTGCTAGTACTACAATAAGTGCTGTGCTCATAAAGTTTGAATTTTAATTAATAATGAATAAATAACGTTTTTTTTGAAATTAATTGTACTGGTTAAGTACTTTCATTTTTATTTTAATATCATCAACATATCCTTCCAATTTGTATAAATTCCATAGATATAACTTAAAATAACATTCGTTTTCCGCTGCTTCCCACTGTTCTTTTTTGTAAGTTAAAGTATTTTTGTAAGTAAACCATTTGTTTTGATGAAAAATCTCTATGTTATCTCTTTTGAAAGCCATTACATTAGCTCCTTCATGCGTTTTTTCCGATAAGTCCATAACCACTTCTACATCAAAATTTCTGTCAACATCATTGATTATATAAATTCTAAACTCTACTTCAACTCTGAATTCTTCTGTTTCTTTAGGAATGTCAAAATTGAGGAATTCTATGGGATACAAAGAGGAAGTGTCGAAATAAAGCGTGGTTTTATGTCCTTCCGGACCTTCTGTTACTTGTAATCCGGAGCGTTCTGCAAAATAACTTCCCGGCGCAATGGTGTCTTCAATGTCAAAAATTGTGTTTGCTGAATTGTATTTGTATGCAAAATGATTTCTTAATAACGCATTGTTATAAAAAGCATAATAATCAAGCGAACGATATAAAGATAGCAGCCGGTTCATTTGTTGCAAAACATGCGGATCGTTTACCTTACGGGGACCGTTATCGGTAAGTTCTTCGAGAACACCTTCGCAGAGCAAATAATTGTTATATACGATGCCTCCAATGGTGTGATCTATAAGTTGTAGAGGGGAAAACGTTTTGGCGTTGAAGGTCAAGGAAGTATCCAACGCCGTATTCAGCCACGCTACTTCATTGGGGGTTTGTATATTATAGTTGTTTTGTAGTAACGAGAGTATAGTTGGAGTTATATCGCGATGTGATACCACGCCCTTCATTTTTCGGACCGTTTTCAGCATGGGAGAATAAATCATTAATGGAACATGATAATTGGCGTAGCCACCAAATTGTTTTGCCGGAAGATTATGATCGCCGGTAATAATAAAAATAGTATTATCGAAATCGTCTCTTTTTTGGTAACCTTCCATTAATTGCCGCAAGGCCCAATCTGCATAAACAAAAGAGCCATAGCTATCTAATGAATTAAGAATCTCCTTTTTCTCTTGGTCGGATAAAGTTTTATTTTGAATGACATTATTTTTAACGACATTTTGAAAATGTGAACTATTGGGATATATGAACGGAAGATGTGTATAATTAGATAGATACACATCTATACGAGGAGCGGTATTTATTTGATTTAATTTACGAAGCGCTTGCAAATATACCAAGTGGTCTTCATATCCGCGAGGACCTGCCGATTCATCTTTTATATCCTGATCCCACTCATCATCATTCAGATAGGTCATATTATTTTGATGAGCAAAATAGCCCATGTTATCAAAGTTTACCCATCCGCCGTAGAAAAAATGATTGGTGTAATTATTTTGATGTAAAATGCGCAACAAAGAATGAAATTCGGGATTGTTGGGATATTGATCCGTAAAACCTTTGTCTCCTAAGGGTGATGCGCCGAATAGCGCAGGAAGTACGCCAAATGTTCGGGCAGAAACGCTCAAACAATATTCCCACAACAGACTCTGTTTTGATAGCGAATCTAAAAAAGGCATTAATTGATAGTCTGTTTTAAAGAAATCATAACCTAAACCTTCCACAATAATAAAAACTAAATTGGGCGGCTCCGGTTTCAAGTTAAAATACGGAGATAGAACATCTTTATAGGTCGCCTGATAAAGAAATGGATATTCTACTTCTGCAAATTTATGTTCCGGAAAATAGGCGCGAAATTCTTTTACAGCTTTGTTGATTTCTTTATTATTTTCCTTAAAAAGAGGATTTTGTGTTTTAAATACGCTTTGCAAAAAAAAGTATTGCTTATTCACTTTCACAAGGTACTGCTGTGTGTGTGTTGGAGGTTTATTAAAAATAAAGAAAGAAAATAAGGTTAATGAAGCAAATATAACCAACAGCGTATTATTGATTTTGATTCTTTTGCCTGATAAATAAAAATACAACACAGGTAGCGCAATCATAATCATATAAATCCAAAGCGGGCTTTTGCCGCTCGACCTGATGATATACCACATTTCTTTTAATGAGTAAGTGAAAACCACCTTGTCGAGAAGAAATCCGGAAGTAGCGAAAAATACAATACATATTAGCGACAAAAATAGCATCAGACTTAAGAGAATACGTAAAGTAAGTCTTGATATTTTTTCGTTTAAAAAACAAGCTGCAACGAAAAGTACAAGTATCCAAAATCCTGTGCGTAAGAATAAAAAGATGTCGTATCCCAAGCCTGTTAAATTCCATTGGAGATTTGAAACGAAACTATGATGATTCACCTGATTTAAAAGAATCGCTTCAAACAAACGCAATGCAACGGCAAAAATAAGTAACCAAATACACAGTTCGATGTAAGACTTGCAAAATATTACTGCTCTTGATAAAAAAAGAGCGATTTTTTTCTTCATAAAGGAATATTTATGATGCCTGCAAAAATAAGTTTTTTCATTATTGTTTTTTAGGAAATTTCGTTTAGAAAAAAATATATTTTTGCACCCCCAAAATAAAAAATAATTTTTAGCATAATATAGCAATGAAAAGAACGTACCAACCGTCGAACAGAAGACGCAAAAACAAGCACGGATTTAGAGAAAGAATGGCAACTGCAAACGGTCGCAGAGTATTGGCAGCCCGCAGAGCAAAAGGCAGAAAGAAACTTACGGTTTCCGATGAACCTCACGATAAAAAATAATTGTTGTAACGTGCTGTGAAGAAGCTCCATATTGAAACTTACGGCTGTCAAATGAATGTTGCAGACAGCGAAGTGGTAGCTTCCATTTTATCTCCCTATTATACCATAACAGATTCGCTTCGAGAAGCGGATCTGATTTTGTTAAATACGTGTTCGGTGCGCGATAATGCCGAACAACGCATCAGAAAACGCTTGCGCGAATTAGCATCGTTAAAAAAGAAAAACAAAAACTTATTGCTCGGATTACTCGGTTGCATGGCGGAACGCATTAAAGAACAGCTGCTTGAACAAGAAAAAGCGTTAGATTTTATTGCCGGTCCCGATGCCTACCGCTCATTACCTCAGTTGATTGAAGGCGCCTCTTTGGGCAATACTTCTTTTAACGTACTTCTCTCAGAAAAAGAAACTTACGATGATATTGACCCCGTGCGTTACGATAGCAACGGCATTTCCGCCTTTATTGCCATTATGCGCGGGTGCAACAATTTTTGCTCCTATTGCGTAGTACCTTACACCCGTGGAAGAGAGCGTAGCCGCGAGCCGAAAACCATTATTGAAGAAGCACAAAATTTGTTTGAAAAAGGATTCCGTGAAGTGACTCTTTTAGGACAAAACGTAAACTCATATTATTGGAAAGACGTCCTTAGTAACATGGATTTTGCGGATTTAGTCGAGAAAATTGCGCAAATTTCCCCATTATTGCGTGTTCGATATGCCACTTCACACCCAAAAGACATCTCAGATAAATTGTTGCTTATTATGGCGAAATATCCGAATGTATGCCATTACATTCATTTGCCGGTACAATCGGGAAGCAATAACATGCTGAAAAAGATGAATCGCGTGTACTCTCGCGAATATTATTTGGAACGCATTCGAAAAATTAAGGAAATATTGCCTGATTGCGCGATTTCTACCGATATTATTGCCGGTTTTTGCGGAGAAACCGAGCAAGATCATCAAGATACTTTAAATTTGATGAAAGAAGTGGGTTATGAATATGCTTTTATGTTTAAATATTCGGTACGTGAAGGCACAAAAGCAGCGGAGAAATTTGAAGATGACATCACGGAAGAATTGAAAATTAAACGTCTAGAAGAAATTATTGCACTTCAACAACAACTTTCGTTAGAAAGCAACAAAAGAGATATCGGTAAAACGGTTACCGTGTTAGTTGAAGGAATATCCAAACGTTCCGACGAGTATCTTTTCGGCAGAAATTCGCAAAATAAAGTGTGTGTATTTCCCAAAAAACATTACAAAATCGGCGATTATGTGGAAGTGAAGATTGTAAAATGCACTGCAGGCACATTAATTGGCGAGGCATTATAATAATGAAAATCAAACTATTATTTATAGGAAAAGAAAGCTTGGAAGAACTGCAAGTTGCTTCACAGGACTATATTCCCAAAATTAATAACTACAATAGTTTTGAGATTGAGGCGATTCCATATTTAAAAAATACCAAATCGTTATCTATAGAATTGCAAAAAAAACAAGAAGGAGAACTTTTCCTCAAAAAAATAACCGTACAAGATGTTGTTGTTTTGCTCGATGAGCACGGAAAAGAGTATTCTTCAATACAATTTTCACAATTTATTCAACAACGATTAAATTCAGGATGTAAAAATGTATTATTTTTAATAGGAGGTGCTTATGGTTTCTCTGAGGAACTGTACCGGCGTGCCAATTTCACCTTATCTATGTCAAAAATGACTTTTCCGCATAAATTAGCCCGTTTGCTATTCATAGAACAACTCTATCGCACATTTACCATTCTAAAAGGCGAACCCTACCATCACGAATAATTTTTGCTACTAAGGTTGCTTTAAAAAATAAGGCTTCTTTCCGCTAACCGCCAACCGCTTGCCGTCTACAACATTCTTTCCCAAACCCAACTCGGCACTATTCGCATTGCAAAAACGATAAAACGCCACTTGCTATCCACGAAAATGTAGCGTTTTTGTTTAAGCAATCCTTTTGCGATAATACGCACCGCTTTTTTCAACGGAAGCGTTAACGGATATTTATGATCCTTAATTAAATCCGTATCTACAAAGCCGGGAATAATCGTAGTAAATTTTATATTTAGCTTATTATGATGTGCCGTTTGAGCCAAACTCTCAATAAAAAGACGTTGATAGCCTTTAGTAGCAGAGTAGGAGGGGGCACCGCGTAAGCCTCGATAACCTGCCACGGAAGAGATTACCGCAAAATGACCATTTCCTTGGTTTTTGAAGTAATTGTATGCAAAACAGGCAATTTTTGTAAATCCGTCGATATTGGTTTTGTTGGTGCGGTTTTCATTTTCGTAATCAATGTCTAAAAGCGCTTTTCCGATCCCTGAAGAATACAACAACATATCCATTCCGTCCAATTCTTGAATCAGATTTTCTAAAACAGTAATGGTATTTTCTTGGATAACATCCATTTTTGCTGTTTTTATATTGGAAAATTGACTTGCAATTTCTTCCAGTAGATCATTTCTTCTACCGGTAATTCCAACTTGATGCCCTTGATTCGCCAAAATTTCCGCTGTTCCGCGTCCTAATCCGGAAGTGCCGCCTATAATGATGATTTTCATGTTTTTATGATTTTTTAGTTTTATATAAACTACCCCGTCTCGCTTCGCGAGCCACCCCTTCAAATTTTGAAGGGGATTATTCTACCGTTTTCTTTCCCCCTCCCGTTTTCGCTTTCGTGCTTTCCGCTTACATTCCTAAAATCCCAATAATTTCAAAAAGCGTTGTTTTTACTTGCTCGCCGGTTTCCATATTTTTTAGTGTGAAAAGCGATTCTTTTATTTCTTCTTCGCCTGCCATAATGACGTACGGAATCTGCTTGGCATTGGCATAACTCATTTGTTTTCCAATTTTTGCATTGTCGGGATAAATCTCCG
>WQTS01000120.1 GCA_009786185.1 Bacteroidota bacterium | reverse complement strand
GTAATTGCTAAAAAAACATACTTGGATGACTTACTCATTCCTGTAGAAAACATTTTTTTCAATGAAGGAGGGCTACTTAGTGGTAGTGGCTGGGATGTTAATCCTATTTTTCCAATTAAAGCAAATGCAAAGAGAAATTTGGAGTTCTTAACTAAACAATATATAGGAAAAACTGTTAAAATACTTTTACCTCTTCAAGTACAAGAAACAGTAAATGATTATATTTTCACTTTCAATATTACAGATTTTATTATCAAAAAAAGGAGTGAGTGGTGATATACGGCATATAACGAGCGTGCCTGTTGCACAACTCTGATTTTTCTCTAATAATTTCTGATATTTTCAATTACAGACTTCAAAAACTAAAGTTTATTCTTTGACAACAAGGGTGATTTTAATCATGGAATCAGGGTGGGGACGGGAGTATCGCATTAGCTACTCAGGGGACTCTGAAGAATAAGGGTTTTGTTATCATTCAAATACTACCTTTTTTCAGCATTAAAAATAATATTTAAGTTTTAGAAGAAATTCGGGATAATGTTTGCAAGTACCCAAACCATTATTTTTCAGAGCTCCCTGAGTAGCAATGTGTCTCCCTCACCCCTTTACCCTGATTCCATTATTTTTTTGGCAACAATGTTTGTTGGTAAAATTTAACAAATATATCATATTCTTCTGCAAACGTTTGTTTTTTATGGTGAATCGGCTGGTTTTTAATGTATCTACATACTTTGCCAATATCATTCTTTGAGACCGAAAAAGCCGAACATGATGCTTGCCAATAAAATTTGTCTTTGCACAAATTGTTATTGTTAATAAAAATTTCGGAGGCATTGGCAATTAAATCCGCTAATGCTTTTTCACTCAGTGCGGGGTCGCGTGAAACTAGAAAATGTACATGTTCCGGATTAGCATAGATTTTATACATTTTACATCCATGGTTGTTTACAATACCGGTAATATATTTTTCAATTCTGTCACGGTGGCACTCTTCAATGCTCAATAAACGATCTTTTGTTGTAAAAACAAAATGTGTATAAAGATTGTTATAAAGTACTTCCATAGTATTTTGAGATTAATTAGATGCGTCGCAAATATACATTCTGAAATGCCGTTTGTCAAGGGGTAGGGTGTTTTTTTAATAATGGAATCAGGGCGGGAGCCCAGGGGGCATTGCATTAGCTACTCAGGGAGCTCAAAAAAATAATGGTTTTGTTGCAATTCAAATAATCCCTTTAATCGAATTGTATTTCTTCCAGCACTAAAAAGTGAATATATTATGAAAATCACCTGCACTTTACTGAATATCCTCAAAAAACCGCCCATCAAAATTCACCAAATAAACCCTCTCCGTAGCACGAGTAACCGCGGTGTACAGCCACCGTACAAATTCTTTATCCATTTTGTTTTCATCAAAATATCCGATGTCAATTAATACAACCTTCCATTGTCCGCCTTGTGTTTTGTGGCAAGTTAATGAATACGAATATTTTACTTGTACTGCATTTAAAAACGGATTGTTTTTTATTTTTAAGAAACGCGTTCGCTTATTCGGAATATCTTCGTAATCTTTAGCTACTTCATGATAGAGTTGCCGCATTTGCTCATTTGTCATAGAGGCGCCTTCGGTTTCCAAGCTTTCTAAAATAATCTTAAAATCCATATCGGGATAGTTGGGGTAATCACACAATCGTGCTCGAATATCCATGAAATTAAATCCGTAAAGTTCCCGTGTTTTGGTAATGGACATTACCTCCATCATATCTCCGTTGGCAATAAATCCTACTTCCGAAAGTTCATCAATCCAATAGTAATTGTTTTTTATTGCCATTAAAAAATCGCCGGTTGCCAATTTGTTTTCACGATAAAAGATGCGGTTTCTTATTTCATTATTAAAAATGTAAGCACGTTTATTTGAGCGCGTTACCATTACAATATCTTCCGTATCATAATGTGCATACAGCCTATTTAACTCATCTTCCAATTCTTCACTTCCGATGGCTTTAATGTCATTAAAGGGCATTAATGAGAAGAGTGGCAGTTGAAATTTGCGTTTTGCTAAAGCCCTTCGTAGCAACGTTGCATTATGCAAAATTCCTGAATCGTTGGCTTGGCGCACGACATCGGTCAGTTGATAAGTTTGTACGTTTACATCGAAATTTGCTGTTAAAAAATCTAAATTTAATGCAGGAGATTCGTCGCTTTGCACAGGTGGAAGTTGCGCATCATCGCCTATAAAAAGCAACTTGTTGTTTTCTCCTTCAAAAACAAACTCCACGACATCGGTCAGCAGCTCGCGACTGCCAAACAGTTCACCGGAGCTACTTTCACAAGAGATCATGGAAGCTTCATCTATAATATACAGCGTATTGGTACTTTCGTTCATTCTTCGTTTTACCTTTACCAAACCTTCTTTTTGCGATATTTTATAAATGAGTTTATGAATGGTATAAGCTTTTGCACCTGAGTAAGAGGCAAAAACTTTAGCAGCTCTTCCGGTGGGCGCCAGTAAAACAGTTCTCTTCTTTAAATTTCCGAATACCCTTACCAAAGCGCTGATCAGCGTTGTTTTTCCGGTACCGGCATATCCTTTTAGAATAAAAAGCTGTTTTGGATCTCTTTCGTACAAAAAGTCAACCATTTGTTGCATCGCCAATTCTTGTCCTGTAGTAGGTTCATGAGGCATCTGCTCTCTAAATAATGTTAAAAATTGCGACTTAGAAAGCATAGTTAATTCCAAATTGTATTCCCTGTGCGCCATTCCACCATTTATTGGCAGCCCAATTTTTATTAATCCAGTAATTTCCTTCCGGTTTAGAGGGGTCATAAATGGGGAGTCCATAATCTAATCGTATCACAAAAAAATTAAAATCCAAGCGAAGTCCTAAACCAACACAAAATGCAATTTGTTTATAAAATGTATTGAAATTAAATTCGGCGTTGGGCATATCTTCATATTTTGATAAAAGCCAAACGTTTCCTATATCCGAAAATACGCCATATTTAAACGCTTTATAAATGGTGCCCCGGTATTCTAAATTTAATTCAACTCTCATATCGCCTACACGCTCAATATAGTCTTCCGAATAAAATCCTCCGGGTCCTAACTGCCGGAACGTCCACCCACGCATACTGCTTGCCCCTCCTACAAAAAAGCTCCTTTCAAATGGAATCACTGTCTCTTTTCTTAGCGGAATTGCCATGCCGAAAACGAAACGTGTAGCGAAAGAGTTGTTTCTGTTAATATTTGTAGTGTAAGCGAGATTTAAGTCAAATTTTTGATAAATCCCATAATTAAAATCGTTAAAAATAGTCCATATTCTGTCTTTATCCACTACAGAATTTATGCCATAAAGCAATAACCCTACGGTTTCATAAAAGAAATTCACTCTGAAGATATTGCCGTTTTTCTCAGGCGTCCAATAAACTAAGTTATAGCGAGCAGAAGGAAGGAAAAATTTTTCAAATTTGCGTTGATAACTTTCCGGATACTTTGCAAAGAGATCAACATTACGAGTATTTCGAGTGTCTAAAGTAGCTACATCAACGGGCGAAATAGAGTGTGCGAGATAGCGTGTGGGGTTCCAATTATAAGTGTAAGCAATCTGCAAATTCAAACGTGAAAACAGTTGCACATAGCTTGCCGAAAATCTTATTTCAGTAGAATAGCCCCAAAAGTTAATATTTTGATACTTAGGTAGCATCAATAATCTTGGAAATCTAAGCAAGATTTCTCCTCCCAGTTCTCCATAAATAGCATTCTCTTCTACAGCCTCTTTTTTAATCACGGAATTCAACCATGAATAATAATAAAAGTTTCCGTAACCACTCACTCTCAAAAATTCAGCTCCTCTAAAAGTGTTTCTATTGGTGTAAGCTAATGATAAACCGGTTCGGTCTGTCCGGATATCAAATGCGCCCTCTACCCCATGTTGTTGGGCTCGTGTAAGGCGTATAACAGTATTTAAAGCGCCAATTTTGTTTATGCTATCCCAAAGCGCCTCATCTTCATAATAAGCAATATTGATAATGGTGAAATTGTTTAGGTCTCGCAACTTCTTATGTGTTCTGTCGAAAGCGGTTTGTGTGAACAAATCACCTCTTTTCATCCATATGGCATTAGCAATTGTGCGACTGTTAAAATCTTTTATCAATCTTATTCTACTGCCTCCTTTTCTCAATCTTTTCAATGTAACAAATTCATATAGAGTTGAATCCGATCTATTTCTGAAATCCAAATAAGGAATAGTGTCCAAGTTTATGCTTCTATCAAAATTCAAATCATAATTCGTATAGATGAGCACATTATTAAATTTGTAACGATTTTTAAATTTCGCAATTAAGGTCTCATCATTCACGTCGTCATAAGATACTTTAATTGTAATGGCTACTGTAGGATGGTTTTGGATGTTTAAATGCGCAAACGCATTATTCGTATCTACCAAAAAAGTAACAAGATTGGCATTTGCGTAAAAAAAACCTTGGTCTCGAATTTTACTTACGATGCGCGCTCGTTCCGCAACCAACTCTTCTTCATTATAAATTGCGCCTTTTTTTACTAATGAATTTACTGCATCTGTAATTACAATGCGTTTATATTCAGGAATATCAACTTGATAATCAACGCTTCGGATATAATAAGGTTGATTGGGAGTAACAATGTAATTGACTCTTGATTTTTGCTTTCTCAAGAATTGGACTTCGGCGCGTGATGTGGCATCAAAATAGCCACGTTTAGACATTGCCAAATTAATTTGCGATATGGAACGTTGCATATCAATGCTATCCATCAACACCGGCGGCTCTCCAAGTCTTCGCAACCACTGATTAAATTTTGAATCTCTCGTTTTCCCGGTAATAGAATCAATTCTTGGTTGATGGTTCGCCCAAAGTGACACTTTTATCGGAAAGATTCCCATAAAATTTCTATTAGGAATAGGTCTAACCAAATCTATCAAATTATCGAATTGTGGGTCTCTAACTTCTTCAACTTTAACCGTATTCCTTACGAGCGCATATTCGTTTTTGGCTAAGTTTTTTGTATAGTTACAGGAAGACAAAAAGAGCAACAATATTAAAGTAATTCCAAAAAAGGCAAGGCTGTTTCTCATAATTTTTTATTTCCACTTCTTTATTTTACACAAAACAACCGCAAACACAATTAAATAAACATAACCGGGTAGCATTACGCTATATGCCGAATGCGTGCCAAACTTATCAGCCACCACGCCATAAATTAAAGGTAGGATAGCGCCGCCCGCAATTGCCATAATCAAGAAAGCGGATGCTAATTTGGTGTATTTTCCAAGATTATGTATAGAAAGAGGCCAAATGGCAGGCCACATAATGGCATGCGAAAAACTTAAACCAATAATGGCGTAAATGGAGGTTTTTCCCGTTGTACATAACGCAACAACGGCAAGTATCAATCCCAAAGAAGCATTGAAAATTAGCGAAGTGCGTTGCGAAATCACTTTTGGAACCAAAGCAATTCCTATTGTGTATCCCACTACTAAAGCTAATAAAGCGGCAATAGGATAATATCTCGAAATTTCGGTTGGGATTTGTAAGTCGTTGGCATATACAATCAAGTAATCAATTGCCACTACTTCAACGCCCACATAGAAGAAAATGGCGGCAATGCCAAACCATAAATACGGATAGGCAAAAATAGAGCTGTGCTCTGATTTTGTTTCCATTTTTTCTTCTTCATGAATTTCGGGGAGTTTTGCCATTTTAATAAATAACACCAAGCCTAACAACACGGCGGTCATTACTAAATAAGGAAAAATCACGCTGTTAGAAAGTTGCTGTAATATTTTTTCGCGCAGAGCAACGTTGGTAATGGAATCGAAATTAACCAACAAATGTTCCGTACTTGAAAATAGCGCGGAAAACAGCACCAATACGCCAATCATACCGGCAATTTTATTGCAAATGCCCATTATGCTAATGCGTTGCGCCGCAGATTCAATCGGTCCGAGAATAGTTACATAAGGATTGGTGGCGGTTTGCAATAACGCCAATCCGGTGCCCTGCGTGAATAAACCCACCAAAAACAGCATGTAATTTCGATGTAAAGCTGCCGGGACGAACACCAACGATCCAATTGCCATAACAATCAATCCCAGCATCATACCATTGGTAAATCCGGTTCTTTTTAAGATAAAAGAGGATGGAATCGCCATTACAAAATAGGAAATATAAAAAGCAAAAGGTACCAATGAGGCTTCTGTATCAGTAAGTTCGCATGCCGTTTTTAAAAATGGAATCAATACACTATTTAACCATGTTACGAATCCAAACACGAAAAATAATGCGCCGATGATGAAGATGCTGAAGGTGGTTTTGTTGTTTTGCATAGTTTAAATTTTGAATTTTAAATTTTGAATTATGAATTCTTATTTTTGAATTCAAAATTCATAATTCAAAAATTATTTAATTAATTATTTCAAATCCGGTATAATCCCGTAACACTTTTGGAATAAGTATCCCCGCATCCGTTTGGTTATTTTCTATTAATGCTGCCATGATGCGCGGAAGCGCTAATGCACTGCCGTTTAGCGTATGCGCCAAGCGGGTTTTTCCGTTTTCGTCTTTAAAACGCAACTTCATGCGATTGGCTTGAAATGCCTCGAAATTGGAGATGGAACTTACTTCTAACCAACGTTGTTGGGCTTTGGAAAATACTTCCATGTCGTACGTCAGTGCGGAGTGAATACTCATATCGCCGCCACAAAGTCTTAACACTCTAAAAGGCAATTCCAATTGTTGCAAAAGCGACATGACATACGTTTTCATCTCTTCCAAAGCTTGGTATGATCTATCAGGATGTTGAATTTGCACAATTTCCACTTTATCAAATTGATGCAAGCGGTTTAAACCGCGTACATCTTTTCCGTACGAACCGGCTTCGCGGCGAAAGCATGCCGAGTAGGCACAGTTTTTTATAGGAAAGTCAGATTCCTTCAAAATCATATCTCTATAGATATTGGTTACCGGAACTTCTGCCGTAGGAATCAAATAGAAGTCGTCTAATACGGCGTGATACATTTGCCCGTCTTTATCAGGAAGTTGCCCGGTAGCGTACGCCGAATCTTTGTTTACTAAGTAAGGTACTTGTACTTCGATATAGCGATTGTTGCAGGCTGTGTCTAAAAAAAAGTTAATTAACGCTCGTTGTAAACGCGCCCCTTTTCCTTTGTACACCGGAAATCCGGCACCGGTTATTTTCGTGCCCAAGTCGAAATCAATAATATCGAATTTCTTAACTAAATCCCAGTGGGGTAGGGCGTCTTCGAGAGGAATTGCCTCTCCTTCCGTATATATAATCTCGTTATCTTCTGCGCTTTTTCCGATAGGAACACTTGCATGTGGCAGATTCGGCAACAGCACCATCAGCTCTTGAATAGCAATCTCTTTTGCTGCCAACGTTTCCTGCATTTCTTTTTCTTCCGTTTTTAAACGCGCAATTTCCTCTTTCGCTTGGTTTGCCTCTTCGGTTTTACCGTTTTTTAACAACATACCAATCTCTTTGGAAAGCTTATTTTGCGTCATTAAATTATCGTCTAACGATTTTTTAAAATTTCTAATTTGCAAGTCTAAAGCCAACACATCATTAACGATTTGCTGGGCTTCAAAATTTTTGATTCTTAGTCTTTCAATAACAAAGTCGGCGTTTTCGCGCAGGGTTTGAATATGTAGCATGGCGCTTAATTTTTTACGTTCGCGAAAATATAGTTTTTATCATAATTAATATAATTTCGCGCCATATTAAACATTTATGAAAACCACATTTCGCTATTTGCTGCTTCTCGGCGTTATCATCATTCCTTTATTTGTGTTATTAGATGATGAAGAAAAATTCCCTATCTTGTTCGGTGCATTTTCGGGAGTTACAATTACCTTTTGGATAGCGGTTTGGATACTCGCAATAAAATCCAAAAATAAGAAAAGTGAAGAATGATAAATTTAATCAACGTTGATAGAATTTTAAGAAATTTTCCATTGTCCTGATTTTTACTACGCTACGGCTTCATTGCCTATGACAGTTTTATGGAAAACTCTGTTTTTCAATAGTACCGAATAGAAGCAAAAATGCCAAACCATTATTTTTTCAGGTTCTCTGAGTAGCCAACGCCGCTTTATTCTTAGCCAAATTGGGCGAACACAAACAAACCTTTCCTATATTTGCAGCCGCCCTGAATAGCGAGGAGGAATATGAGTGAGTCGCTAATAAATTTTAATCTTAAAGATATTAAGAAAGGAGACAAATTATGAAAAAATTAATGTTAATTATAACTTTACTAAGCGTTTTGGCAATAACAAACGCTCAAGTTGATGAAAATAAAACTTTAGATACAGATTTTGTACAAGAAAATGAATTAAAAATGCCACCGGAAATAACAGAAAGGGTGGTTACGAAGATTAAAAACTCGCCTATTGAAGATTTCTACAGATATGGCATAAAAAACAAAGAGCAGTTGGAAAATTTACAGATGGGAAGACCTGTTCCTGTGTATATAATTGATAATGATACCTTAAAGCTTTCAAGTTGGCGAGTGCCTTTCATGTATGAAGGGAACTCCATTTTTCTATCGTATGTTACACTTGGAAAAAATGGGCAATACAGAGATTCATACTGGTCTGGTTATACCATGATGGGGGAAGGGATTCATCGGTATGAACGTAAAGACTTGATGGGGATTTTACAAATTAATGAGTGGCTTATAGAATATTTCTACATCCGGAGAGAAAATAAAGATATTTTTATAGAGGTATATGATTGGAAAACGCGTGGATATTTTAAAAACGAATATAGCTTTACTGATGTTATTAACCGTAGAAATAAAGCTTTAGAAGACCCGAAGAAGCTCTTTCAAGTAATTTTTGGAACAAACGCTCAAGTTGATGAAAATGGCATTTTTGATACCAATTTTCCACAAAAACATGAATTGAAAATGACTCCCGAAATAACAGAAATGCTGCTTACTGAACTCTATTGGAATTTTATAAACTCCTCCGACGAATATCTCTCCAGATATGGCATAACAAACAGAGCGCAGTTGGATAATTTGCATCTGGGAAAACCTTTTACCGAATATTGGATTGACTTAGACCATGAAATATTATTTTTTACAGGTAACTGGTATGTGTCTGTTATGTCTGATGATAAGCCTCTTTTTATGGCATGGATACGCGAAGGTGATGGGAAATATCGTTATGCAGGGGGGAGAGAGGATATAGTAGAAGATATTCATAATTATGAACACAAAGAATTGATAATTGGGTACATAACAAAATCTTTAGGTAACATGGATTACTTTATTATTAATAAAGAGCATAAAATTCTTTTTACGCACGAATATTTAAAAAACGAATATAGTTTAAGTGAGCTTATTAACCATTTAAAAGAATTAGACTTGCGCGAAAATGCAAAGCAAAGCAGGTTAGATTCCCTACGAGCTTCCATAAAAGAAGAATTAATAATGACACCCGAAATAACAGAAGTGGTGGTTAAGTGGCTTAAAAAGTTGCCTGAAGAATATCGCTCCAATTATGGTATAATAAACAAAGCGCAGTTAGAGAACTTACATATAAGTAAGCCTATTCCCAATTATTCAATTGTACATGAAGCCTTAGAAATCGTAAGCATTTATAATCTGTTTCGTATGCCCGACGGAGAACCTCTTTCATTAAGATTTACAGGCTCTTGGAAAGTGCTTGTAATGTCTGATGGTGAACCTCTTTCATTTGGGAATATTCAGTTTTCAGAATATTGTGAAGAATACACCTATTCTGGTATCCCTATTAACAATATAGAAGAACACTTCCATAATTATGAACATAAAGATTTGCTCATTGGGTCTTTATGTGTACCTCCTTCCATGACAGGAATTGATTATCTTATTATTAATAAAGAGAATAAAGATATTTTTGTAAAAGTATATGACGAAATAACGGGCGAATATTTTAAATACGAATATACTTTTAGTGAGCTTATTAACCATTTAAAAGAATTAGGCTTGCGTGAAAAAGAAGCACGAATGATATATTTTGATAAAGTTGCAGATAAAAGTGAGTTGATAATGACGCCGGAAATAACAGAAATGCTGGTTAATCAAGCCTATTCGAGTCATATAAATAATTCTGACGAAATGCTCTCTCGTTACGGCATAAAAAGCAGAGCGCAGTTGGAGAATTTATATTTGGGAAAACCTGTTCCCGAGTATTGGATTGACTTTGATAATGAAAAATTGATATTCTCAGGTAAATGGAATATACCTGTTATGTCTGATGGAGAGCCTCTTTTTTTTAGAGGGGTTAAACTGGAAGATGATGGGCGATACAGTATAGTAGGAGGTAGTGCTGTAGGACTAACAAAAAATATTTCTAATTATGAACACAAAGACTTGATAATTGGATCCTTATATGTAGGTCGTAGGGGATATCTTATTATTCGAAAAGATAATAAAGATATTTTTGTAGAAATGTATGATTATGACAAGCGCGATTATTTTAAGAATGAGTATAGTTTAAGTGAGCTTATTAACTTTTTTAAAAAGTAATGGTATCATCGTCATTTTCATAGTTCAAGAGCTTACATCAAATACCATTCAACTGCAAACTGCCACTACGGGTACGTTTGTTGTTTTTATGTTAGGAGTACAGTCTTAATGTACGAGATTCCTCGCTACGCTCGGAATGACCGTACTGTCCTGCTGATCAAAGCGGCGGCAGCAAAAACTTGGGATTTGCATAGTACTTGTGCGCCGCCGGCGCTCTTTCCTTCCGCTCTTTGCGAACTCGTCATTCCGAGCGCAGCGAGGAATCTCTTTCTATTGATAATCAAAATAATGGAATCAGGGCGTTGGTCAGGGAGCATTGCTTCGGCTACTCAGGGAGCTTGAAAAAATGAGGTTTTGTTGCCATTCAAATAATACCCTTAATCGAATTGTATTTTTTTAGCTAGAATAGGTTTTAACCAACGCTGATAGAATTTTAAGATAATTCTCTTTGCAAACTCTCCACCCAATTCGGTATCTGAATATCGAATTGGTTTTTTATTTTAAACAAATCGAAAACGGAATACGCAGGACGCGCAGCCGGCGTTGGATACTCAGCAGTGGTGATGGGATGCACTAAGCAGGGCAATTTCGCTATTCTCATAATCTCTTTGGCAAACCCACACCAAGTGGTAACGCCTTCATTTGCATAATGAAAAATTTCAGGTTTCGTAATTTTATCTTTTTGATCAATAATCTGCAAAATAGCTGCGGCTAAATCGTGGGCATTGGTAGGCGCACCGTATTGGTCATCCACTACATAAACTTCTTCTTTTTCTTTGCCTAAGCGTAACATCGTTTTCATAAAATTATGCCCGTGTTGTGAATACAACCAAGATGTTCTGATAATTACACTTGGAATTTGCTCAAAGAAAATCGCCTTTTCTCCTGCTAATTTCGATGCGCCGTAAACGGAAACAGGGTTGGTACGGGCATTGGTTTTGTAAGGTTTCGTAGCGCTTCCATCAAACACGTAATCTGTAGAAATATGAATGAGAAAAACATTTTGCTCCATGCAAATATGCGCTAAGTTCCAAACGCCTTGCTCATTAATCTCAAATGCTACTAATGGCTCGCTTTCTGCTTTATCTACAGCGGTATAGGCAGCTGTATTAATAATGCACTCAATCTTGTTTTTATGAACGAAATCGGCGACGGCGTTAATATCGGTGATGTCTAATTCTTCGATGTCGGTGAAAATGAAGTTTTGGGTTTTCGATTCATTACATACCTCATACCTCATACCGCTCACCGTATTTTGCATTACATCTTTCAGACACTTACCTAATTGTCCGTTGCTTCCTGTAATTAGAATATTTTTTGTCTCTTTCATCATTTTTATTGTTTTTTATATTGCTCAGCTGTTGTTCGTAAATCATCTATTATTAACTCCCAGTATTTGCCTTTCAAGCAAAGAACATGTTTATCATTCGTTAATTCTGAGTCCTCAGTCAAATTATACAATGTATTCAAAATATCTTCCTCTGTTAATGTGTATGGATTGCGTTGTATTCCATATTGTATCATTTCTTCAAGGATGAAGTGTTCCAATAATTCGTGAATATCCCAAAAATCTTTTTTTCGTTTACTATTGAAAATGGCTTGCATTTTCATGGCAGCTATATCCTGTAAAGAAGCCAATCGTAAACCATCTTGATGTAAGATGGGGGTAATAAATTCTTCCGTATAATACAAATCCAATTTGACACTTTCAAGTTTACTATTTCCGATATAAACAGAGTAGCCAAGACTTCTTCCATTTAAATTTTCCAAATTATCAATATAAGGAAAAGTTTTTGCTAAAACGTTTTTTATTTCTTCCAAATTCATTGAGCCGTATTGACTTGCCGTAAACAAGTCAATATCAACTGATATTCTATGCCCAAGTTGAAGGCTTAAAGCTGTTCCACCAACTAAAACAAAATCATCGAAAGCACTATTTGCCATGAGTTTTTGCAAACATTCGAGCAAAGGTTTAGATACTGTCTCGTAATATAATCTCATATTTTAAATTTTTCTCTGTTTTTATTACGTTCATTTAATTTCCATGTATCAGTTTTGGGAATTGCGTTTAATGCTTTAGTTACTTCCTTAAGACCGTAAAAACGGATAATTTCTTCTATTTCCATTTTATTTCCGTATTCAAATGCTCGTTGAATTACATAGTTTGCACTTCTAACCCAATTCATTTTTTCTATATCCGTATCCCAAAACAGTGTTTTATGCAATTTCGACAAATCCGGAGTAATTTTCCGTTCTTGTTCATCTTGATAATTATAAATATCGTGGTTCGTTTGTATTTTGTAGAAATATCCAAGTGTCGAAATACCCAATGCTTTTTCTAAACGATTAGACAATTCGGGAGTGAATTTTCGTTTTCCTTTAATTAAATCGTTAATGCGCTGTGGATAAATAGCTGAACTTTCGGCAATTTCTTTTTGAGATAAATGTTTGTTTTTAAGGATGTGCTCCAATATAGCTCCCGCTGGAACAGAATGCATGGAAAGATATTTTTCGTACATAACAATATATATTTTTCGGCTGCAAAAATAATAATATTTTTTAATAACCAAAAATGGTGATTATTTTTATGTATGGAAAAACTGCTGTACTTATCATAAAAAATATATTTTCGCCGCCGAAATGAAGGGGTGCCGAAAGGCTGAGATTACACCCATTGAACCTGATCCGGGTAATGCCGGCGTAGGAAGAAAAAATTGACGTTTTCCGTATCCTTTCATAATTTTAATTTAAAAATTTAATGTTATGAATTACAAGTTTTCAGTTTTCAGTTTCCAGTTTTCAATTCTTCTTTCTTCTTTCTCCTTTCTCCTTTCTCCCTTTTCCTCCCTTCATTCTCAAACTCTCCCCACCGATTCCATCGCTGCACACGAACTTATGTCTGTGGAAGTATTGGAAAGAGCGCCGATATCGTTAGAACGAACTTTTTCGGCAACCACAATTACTCGACCCGATATTCGGAATAATATCGGAAACGGCAGCATCAACAATCTGTTCGATCTCATTCCTTCGATGATTACGACCTCAGATGCGGGTACGGGCTTGGGCGCCACCTCTATGCGGTTACGTGGGATAGATCAGACGCGCATCAATGTTACTTTTAATGGTATTGCACTGAATGATGCGGAATCGCAAGGTTCGTGGTTGGTAAATCTGCCGGATTTGGGCGCCGTTACACAATCGTTGAACGTACAACGGGGTGTCGGTATGTCGAACAATGGCGCTGCTGCGTTTGGCGCTTCAATGAATTTCAGTACGTTACAGGCTACTTACAAGCCATTTGTAGAACTTACTTCTGCAGCGGGTTCTTTTTATACTTTCAGAAATAGTGTAACTGCTTCTACCGGAATGATTAAAGATGTGGCTGCCGTAACCGTTTCTTACTCTAATATTTTAAGTAACGGTTATATTGATAATGCACATGCAAACTTAAATTCGTTGTTTTTTTCCGGCGATGTTTTTCTTCCTAAAAAACGAAAAGAGAATGTTAGCAAGCTGAGATTAAACATTTTTTACGGAAATGAAAGAACAGGATTAGCATGGGACGGCGTGCCTTCCGATTCTTTAAAAACAAACCGCCGATTTAATGGTCAAGGGCTTTATTACGATGCTGAAAGAAAATTACAACGTTATGAAAATGAAACTGATAACTATCAACAAACCCATTGCCAATTATTTTACGATTATAAAAACAGTAAAAAAAGATTTGATATGAATATTGGGGCGCACCTTACGCGCGGCATCGGTTACTACGAACAATACAGGCAAAATAGAAGGTTTTCCGAATATGGATTACCGAATTTTGCAATAGGTGACACCTCCCTTAGTAGAAGCGATTTTATTACACGCAGATATTTGGATAACTATTTTTATGGCATGGTTTTTAACGTAACGAAAGAATTTGCCATAACCGAAGAGCATGTTTTGTTTTTAACTACCCGCGCCGCGTTAAATAATTATGATGGAAAACATTACGGAAATATTATTTGGGGAAAATACTTAGGAAGCGTACCGCCGAACTATGAATGGTATGGTGGAGTGGGAAACAAATTGCAAAGCAATATAGTCGCCTCATTAGGATATACATATAAAGGTTGGTTTGCGTATATTGATTTTCAGTATCGCTACATCAATTATAAAATTACAGGAACAAACAATAGGTTACAAGATATTACGCAAAACCATGTGTGGGACAAGTTTTTTAATCCGAAAGCAGCATTAAGTTACTCATGGCAAAAGCGCCAAATGGAACAAACTACTTATTTATCTTTTGCAGTGGCGAATCGTGAGCCTACACGTTCCGATTTAGTTAATGCACTTCCCGGCAAAACGCCACAGCCCGAAACATTGTATAATTTTGAATTAGGTTATACCTTAAATATGAACAAATTCAGGTTCAATGCAAACAGTTATTATATGCTGTATGACAATCAATTAGTTTTAACAGGGGAGATAAACAGTACGGGCGCTGCAGTCATGACTAATGTAAAAGACAGCTATCGTTTGGGTTTGGAGTTGGTAGCAAATTATCAACCGGTAAAGTTTTTTCAATGGAAAATTGCAGGAACGTTTAGTACGAATAAAATCCGTAATTATGAACATCTTATGGAAAATTACGATGAGGATGCACCTAATGAGAAATATGTAAGCATATTTAGAAAAAACACCACTATTTCGTTTTCACCGGCAATAGTAGCATCCAACGTGTTACAATTTTATCCGTTTAAAAATTTTGGTGTAAATCTAACCACGCAATTTGTGAGCAAGCAATATATTGATAATTTGCAAGATAACAATCATGTTTTAAAACCATATTGTGTAAGCAATTTGAATTTGAGTTATGATATTCCAAAATTAAAAAAAATGAATTTAAGTCTGTTTTTCAGTGTGAATAACGTTTTTAACACGATGTATGAAAGTAATGCGTGGCTATGGCGCGCATTAGTAAACGGCAAAGAAGTGTATGATGATGGTTATTTTCCGCAGGCAGGGATTAATTTCTTTGGTGGGGTGAAGATACGGTTTTAAGCTTGTACAGCCTTTATTTCACAATTCAATATCACGCGTAATTTTTTTTTCTCAACAAACAGTTTTAGATATAACAAAAATGCTTCTTTTGCAACTGAAAAACCTTACCATTTCTTTTGCATGTTAATATCTTAAATCTTGTAACAATTTAATTATAATTATGATGAAAAAAACAATCAATTATTTTATTATTCGCGCCATTTCTGCCACTGTGCTTGGCGTGTTGCTGATTTTGTGCCCTCAAGACGCGATTAGGTTTGTGGTGATCACTATTGGTATCCTTTTTATTGTGCCGGGGTTGCTCGCGCTCATCAGTTATTTTACCTCCGATAAAGCAAAACGCCCCGAAATACCGGTTATGTTCGCGGGAATCGGCAGCCTGCTCTTCGGTATAGTATTAGTAGCCGTTCCGAATTTTTTTGTTAATGTACTGATGTACATTTTAGGCATAATTCTTATAATAGGCGCTATTGAACAGATTGTTGTCTTGATTCGTGCCCGAAAAAGAGCAACTGTTCCTGTTGCTCTTTTTCTAATTCCACTGCTGATATTAGCTGCGGGAATTCTCGTGTTATTCAATCCTTTTGAAACCGCTACAACTCTCTTTATTCTGATTGGTATAACCTGCTTAATCTATGGAGTAACGGAATTTATCTATTGGTTCAAATTTAAGCGCAAATACGACAAGGTAACCAAGTAAAAATAACTTATGGAGTCTAATAAATCTGAAATCACAATTCCCATAGAATTAACCGACATCCTAAAAGATGAACAAGAAGCCTTAGAATTTTTCCAAAGCCTATCTGCCGGCTACAAACGTGGCTATTGCGACTGGGTAGGCGGCGCTAAAAACGAAGATACACGAAGAACACGAGCGGAAAAAGCGTTGCTGATGTTGAAGAATAAGCAGAAAACGTTAAAAACGGTGTAGAAGCAGAAAGCAAAAAGGAATTATATGAGATGGTTCAAGAAAAAGAAGCGCACGCTACCGGAAGATACCACCTGCAGGAACTGTGGCGTGCAAACAGTAGGGCGGTATTGCCACGAATGTGGTCAGGATGTACATGCCGGTACAGGGCAATCTACCCTGAAACTTATTGGGCAGGCATTGGAAAGCGCTTTTGCACTTGACGGTAAAGCACCACGCACTTTAGCTTTTTTAATGATTCGTCCCGGCTTCATGTCGGAAGAATATCGCGCAGGTAGAGTAAACCGATATGTACATCCTGTAAGATTATTTTGGATGTCAACATTGATTTTCTTCGCTCTTCTTATTAGCCAAATTAACTTTGGAAATGCAGATGTACGGATAGCAGGCGAACAGATGACAGGAGAAAACGCTTCAATGATTATCAATTATTTTGCCAAGCTTGCTCCTTACGTTACTTTTTTGCTCATTCCTATGTTTGCCTTATTGCTCGCTCTATTCTTTTGGCGCAAAAAAGATTACTACATGTATCACATGATTTTTACTTTACATTTTCACACCTTTTTATGGATATTTTGTAGCTTGTTGTTGATTATTGGGCTATTTACGCGCAATGTAACATATCCGGGATGGCTCAGTATGCTACTCTTTTTTACACCGGGAGTTTACTTAACCATGGCATTGCGGCGGTATTACCAAACCAAATCATGGTGGCAAGCATTGTGGAAAGCTATTTTAATCAGCCTATTGTACTTCCTTTTAATTCTTTTGGTTACAGGGCTTGTTCTTCTTTTTGTGGTGAAAGTATTTTTTCCGGAATTAATGGAATCTTAAAAAATGTAAAATGCTTTTTTATGGGACTGCCTGAAATAATTTTAATCGCTCTTGGTTTAGCAATGGACGCATTTGCCGTCTCAATTATACTCGGTTTATCGGTAAAGAAACCGGGAATAAAAGAGTTTTTACTTCCCGGAATAGTTTTTGGCTTTTTTCAAGCGCTTATGCCGTTGATCGGATATTTTGCAGGAACACATTTAGCTAACAAATTTCAAGTTTTAGACCATTGGATTGCCTTTATACTTCTTGGAATTATTGGTGGAAAGATGATAAAAGATAGTTTCTCGAAGAAGGAGGAAAAAGTAGACGAAAATCCGTTTCAAATTACAAAAATTTTATTGTTGGCAATAGCAACAAGCATTGATGCACTGGCGGTTGGAGTAACATTTGCTTTTCTTAAAATAAATATTATCAAAGCAATAATAATCATTGGCTTGATAACCCTTTGTCTGTCAATGGCAGGGATAAAAATTGGAAATATATTTGGTGTAAAATATAAATCGAAAGCGGAATTTATTGGCGGAGCAATTTTGGTATTATTGGGAGTAAAGATATTAGTAAGCCATTCATTTTAATTTTAAAATTTAACTTCAAAATTAAATTCAAAAATTAATCTATTTTTGCCGTATTAATACAGCAAAGATGGCTTATGATTTAAACACCGAAGAAAAAATTAAAGTTGCGGCAGCTAAAATATTTGAAGAAAAAGGTTTTGAGCGCACAAAAAACAAAGATATTGCTGATGCGGCAGGTATCAATCCCGCCTTGTTAAACTATTATTTTCGCTCAAAAGAGAAACTTTTTGATGCCGTTTTAATGGATAAAATTCAAACGTTCTCCGGAGTTTTATTTCCTATTTTAAATGATCCAAATGTGGCATTATTTGATAAAATTGATATTTTAGTGGATAAATATTTCAAACTTTTCAAAGAAAATCCTCATTTAGCATTTTTTCTAATGAATGAACTGCAAAATAACAAGGCGAATTTTACAAGAATCATAAAAAACTTACCTCCTTTAGAAGATATATCTATTGTTAAACAATTTAAAGAAATTAATCCTGCAATTAACTCGCTTCAATTTATGATTAACGTAATGAGTATAACCATTTTCCCATTTATTGTTGCGAATGCAATTTCTGCGTATGAAGTTTTTGATAATAATGAGATTGATACTATTTTTGAAGAACGCAGAAAGATGATACCGATTTGGATTCGTGGAATGTTGCAAAATAATCCTGTAAAATAGCATTTTGTATGAAAAACAGCGTTAAATTAGGAATAGATATCGGTTCAACCACCATAAAATATGTGGCATTAAATACTAAAGATGAAATCATTGCATCAAATTACCAAATTCACCATACACAATACCTTCCCCTGTTAAAGTCAATTCTTACCGACTTACATCGCCAACTTGGAGATGTGTCGTTGTCGGTAGCTTTAACCGGTTCTGCAGGCATGGGCGTGTGCGAACGTTACGCTTTGCCTTTTGTGCAAGAAGTAATTGCAGAAACCGAATATGTAAAAAAGAACTTTCCGACTTGCAAGACCATTATTGATATGGGCGGAGAAGATGCTAAAATGGTATTTTTGAGAGAAGAAGCGATTCCTGAAATGCGCATGAGCGGCAACTGCTCCGGCGGAACCGGCGCGTTTTTAGATCAAATGGCAATACTCTTCGGCTGCACTACCGAACAATTAAGCCAATTTTCCGAAAACAGCGCTCGCATTTATCCTATGGCTTCGCGTTGCGGCGTGTTTTCCAAAACCGATGTCCAAAATATGATTAGCAAAAATATTCATAAAGAGGATATTGCAGCTTCGGTATTTCATGCAGTGGTGGTGCAAATTGTAGGCGGTCTTTCTAAAGGAATGAAAATAACGCCCCCCATTTTGCTGAGCGGCGGTCCTTTTCAATTTTTACCTGCATTAAAAAATGCCTTGTTAAATTATCTCAATTTAGAAGAAAATGATCTCATTTTTACAGAAAATGCTAACTTACTCACTGCTTTCGGCGCTGCATTACAAAGTGCAGAACTGCCCCGGAACAAGTCATCAAAGTTCACAAAATCTTTAAGGACTTTAAAATCTTTAATAGAACAATTTGATAATAATGTTGAATTTTCTGAACTAACCTCTTCTTTAATGCCTTTATTTGATACTCAAGAAGAATATCAAATTTGGCTTAAAAACAAGCAAAACACATTCATTCCCGAAAAAGACTTGCAACGTTGTTCTGAGAATTTGTACTTAGGAATCGATTCCGGTTCTACCACAGGCAAAATAATTCTGATAGATGAAGATTGCAATATTGTTTATAAATATTATGCTCCAAATCAGGGTAATTCGATTTTAAATATCAAAAAAGGATTAGCACTTTTTTTAGAAGAAGCTAAAAAAACGGCTAGAAGTTTTACAATAAAAGGCTCATGTTCAACCGGCTATGGTGAAGATTTGATGAAGACGGCTTTCCATCTCGGAGAAAGCATTGTGGAGACTAAAGCGCATTATTTGGGCGCCAAGCATAATAATCCCGAACTTACCTTTGTGTTGGATATTGGTGGACAAGATATGAAAGCGCTTTTTATAAAAAACAACACCATTGAACGAGTAGAGATTAATGAAGCTTGTTCATCCGGTTGCGGCTCTTTTATTGAAGCATTTGCTAAAACTTTGAACTATTCTGTACAATTGTTTGCAGAAAAAGCATGTTTTGCTAAAAATCCCTGTGATTTGGGCACGAGGTGTACTGTTTTTATGAATTCTAAAGTAAAACAATTTCTTCGCGAGGGTGCAAAAAGCGAGGATATTGCAGCAGGATTATCTTATTCCGTAATTAAAAACTGTTTGTTTAAAGTGCTTCGCCTACATGACTTTTCATCGTTAGGCGCGCGTATTTCGGTGCAAGGTGGCGCTATGAAAAATCACGCTATTGTGAGAGCATTGGAAAAACTTACAAATACGGAGGTTTCGTTTACTAATATTCCGGAATTTATGGGTGCTTTCGGGTGCGCTTTGTATGCTAAAAATGCAGCACAACATGTACCGGTGGAAGTGGCGCGATTGCTCGAAAATTGTGATTATACTTTGCAAAATTCTCATTGCAAAGCATGTGATAATCAGTGTTATATTAATATCTATAAATTTACAAACGGACAGCATTTTATTTCCGGGAATAAATGCGAAAAAATATTCAGTAATAAAGGAACACAAGCAGGAAAAGGAAGAAATATTTATGCAGAAAAATACAAACTTTTATTTGACAGACCCTCAATTTCTGCGTCGGTAAAAATTGGCATTCCACGTGCATTGGGGATGTATGAAAATTATCCTTTTTGGCATCAATTGTTTTCGGAATGTGGATTTGAAGTACTACTCTCTTCACACTCAAGATACTCTGATTATGAAAATGCAGTTTCCGGTGTAATGTCGGATAATATTTGTTTTCCGGCTAAATTGATACACAGCCATATTCATGATTTAGTGGCAAAAAATGTTACACGCATTTTTTACCCTATGGTTGTTTATGAAGAAAACGATACAACAACTTCAAATTCATATAATTGTCCTATTGTTTTTGCATATTCCGAAGTGCTAAAAGGCAGCGAGCAACTACCTATTCCTTTAGATGCTCCGATGGTAAGTTTTCGCACAAAAAAAGGATTGTACAAAAATGTGATTAGTTACCTAAAAACATTGAGAATTGACAAAAAAACGGCAGAAAATGCCATAAATAAAGCATTATTTGCGCAAAAAACTTACGCCGAAGAAATTTACAAAAAAAACTGTGAAATCTATCACCTCACACCTCATATCTCTTACCCATCACCGCCCACCGCCCACCGCCCACCGCAACTAACCATTCTCCTCGCAGGCCGTCCCTACCACACAGACCCCTTAATCCAACATAAATTAGCCGAAACAATGAGCGATATGGGCATAAATGTGATTTCGGAAGATATTATGCGTTTTAAAGAAGTTGAATTATTAGATACTTATACTATTACACAGTGGCATTACATCAACCGAATATTAAAAGCAGCGAAGTTTGCAGGAAAAGAGAGTTCTAATCTTCAATTTGCTATGATGACCTCTTTCGGTTGCGGACCCGATGCTTTTTTATTGGATGATATAAAACAAGTGCTTGAGAAACAAGGGAAAACATTGACGATTTTGAAATTGGATGATGTAAATAACATTGGGTCATTGCGATTGCGTGTGCGGTCGTTGATTGAAAATTTGGGAATGCCCGTAGGGGCGCAAAATTTTGCGCCCCTACAAACAAAACGCAAATTATTTGAAAAGACCGATAAAAACAAATTAATTTTAGCCCCCTATTTCTCCGAATTCCAATCCCCACTATTGCCACCTGTATTCAAATTAGCCGGATATAATCTGGAAATTTTACCTGAACCGGATCAAGAAACCATTGAAATGGGACTTAAAGTAGCGCATAACGAAGTATGTTATCCCGCAACGTTGGTTGTTGGAGATTTGCTTAAAGCGTTAAAATCAGGAAAATATGACTTAGAAAACACAGCGGTAGCTTTAACGCAAACTGGCGGGCAGTGCCGTGCCACCAATTATGTCGCCATCTTAAAAAAAGCTTTGACAGATAACGGATTCGAACATATTCCGGTAGTAGCAATTGCTGCTTCCGATTCTTTATTTAATGAACAGCCCGGGTTTAAAGTGAATTGGTTCAAAGTATTACCTGCACTTTTCAATGCCATATTAATTTCCGATTGCTTAGCGCAATTGCACGCTACAAGTGTGGTTCGAGAAACTCAAAATGGAGCTGCTAATCTGTTAAAAGAGAAATATTTAAAGAAGATTTCAGAGGCGATTCTTCAAAATAGATCCAAAAAAATGTTTGCGTTATTAAGAGAAGCTGTTCTTGATTTTAAATTAATTACAACTTCAAATAAAAAAATGTCCTCAGTAGGCATTGTAGGCGAAATTTACTTAAAATTCAACAGTTTTTCGCATCGCCATATTATCAAACAGCTGCAGGCAGAAGGGATTGAGGTACTCCCTCCTCAAATTTTGCCGTTTTTTATGCAAAGTTTTGTGAACAGAAAGGTGAACAAAAATTATGGTTTTTCAGAATCATTAGTTCCCGAGTTTATTTTCGATGGCTTGCATGCTTTGATTCGGAAAAACATTGCAAGAGCAAATAAAATTTGTGTAGATTTTGAATATTTTTCACCTATCAATGATATTTTTTACGAAGCCGAGTACGCCAAAGAACTTATAGATTTGGGATGTCAATTTGGAGAAGGCTGGTTACTTCCTGCGGAAATTGCAGCGTATTATCAAAAAGGTGTTCACAATGTAATGAGCCTACAACCTTTTGGATGTATTGCCAACCACATTATTTCTAAAGGTTTGGAAAAGAAACTGAAAACAAAATTTCCAAAATTAAATCTATTGTCTTTAGATTTCGATGGCGGCACAAGTGAAGTGAATATACAGAATCGTTTAGAATTGTTTAAAAGCACAATGTTTTCATAATCTTCTCCGTGGTTCTCTGTGAAATATTTTTACACAGAGAAGAATAGATAGGAATAAACTATTTTTTCGTTCTCCTTAAATTTTCATCACCAAAAGAGTAGGTAATTCCGAGAATGGCATTAAATCCAACGTTGTTAAAATTGTAATATTTTGCAAAATTTTGAAATCCAAGATTGTTTACCGTGGCAAAGCATGAAAAACGTTTGGTAATTAAATATTCAAAACCTACTCCAAAATTTAAAATAGGATTCATCCTCTCAGTTAGATAAACCATTCTATCTTCCTCTAAACGAGGTTTTAAGGCATAACTTCCAAATCCTAATTTCATATTAAGATCGAAAATATATTTCTCTTTGAGATAATATTTTCCTGCGAAAGCCACTTCAAAATTTGGTTTATACCAAGGTTTTGCAATAAATTTTTCGTAGTTAAAATACCCCCAATAATTGGCTTCCAAATTCAAATAAAGTTTATTTACAACCTGCCAATTTAAATTGGCACAAACATTTACCCAATTCACGTTTGCATATACTACATCGAATTTGTTTTTAAGCCGCGAAGCCGTATCTAAAAAGAAAAATGCCATATCTTGGGTGTATGAATAGCGCCCGGAAACATGGTAGTTCAATTTTTTTACCAGATTACCCTTTACGCCTCCGAAAATGCTGATTTGTGTTCTTGAAAATCGAAGCGAATCCAATCCGGTTTTTAGAAACGGATTTTCGTAAAGTAAATCTTTGAGAGAATTGTATTTAACATTTCCGTCAACGCCGGCATAAATGCTTAAAATACCGGGCACAATGCCTAATTGCAGTTCTGCAACCGGAAATACCGGGCATTTTGCAGTTCCTTGCATGTTGGCATCCAAGCTGTTAATAATAGGAACTCCAAGCCCCAAACGGAGATGATATTCTCTTACTGCAAATTTAACGGTAGGGATAAATTCAATTTTAAAACTGTTGGTGGTGCCTAAAAACTGCTCATGTTCTATAGAGCATAGTGCAGGGTCACAAACAAATTTAAAATCATTTTGCCAGCTATGAAGATAATAATCTACATTAAAATCTAACTGTGGACGAAAAAAACCGTTGAGCCTTCGAAATAACACGTCATACGCAAAAATAGAAGCAACTCCGATGTGATTTTCCATATCTGCTGTGTTGATGGCATGAATAAAATTGTAATTCAGGCGTACATCTTGTTTAAGCTTAGCATCTTCCGGAAGAAAATTTGAACGTAACCCAACTTCGGCGTACAAATGTTGAAAATTATTCTTTAATAGATATCGATATTCTTTTTCATAATATTTATGTAAAGATTCAGGAGTATTATCACGGTTAAACCCAAATAAATGAGCTACATTATGATTGTAACCTATGGAAGAATAAAGCGTTTGATTTCGAAAAAACGTATTAAAAAACAGATGTGCCCGTGTATCGCTAAACGGCGCGTAAGCATATTTTTTCATCTCTTTTCCGATAGGTGGCGCCCAGCCTGAAATGTGGTTGACATTCAGCCCATAAGAAAATTTGGAATTATCGAAATTGTGAATGCACAGTTCGCCAAGCGGTGTAACCGGATAGCCAAAACCTACTTTCAAAAAATTGCGGTAGAGTTTTTTCATCACATCTCCGGGAAATTTGACAGGTTTGATAGGCGCAGGCGAAAAAGAGAGGTCGATAGCTTGCGGAGCTATTTCATACTCAAAATTTACCGGCTCCGGCATTTCATCAGGAATGAGGGCTGGCTGCGTTATTTTGTGGAAATTTTGAAGACTTGGAGTGAAATCTAATCGAAATCGCGCCGTATCAATAGGTTGCGAAAAAGCAACGCCTACAAAAAGAAGTGAAATTGCAATTACAAATATTTTTTTCATAAAAAATGTATTGACCCCTTGACAAACGTAATTTTCAAACATATATTTGCGGATTCGTAAAAAAAACTACAAATACTCTAAATTAACTCGTTATGATCTCAGAAAAGCTATTGCATTACGTTTGGAAAAACCAATGGTTTGCCAAAGAACAATTAGAAACCGTTCACAAACAATCTGTTTCTATATTAAATCAAGGTTTTCCGCATCAGGATGCCGGTCCTGATTTTAAACAGGCAATTATTAAGATTGACGGCGTTACCTGGGCAGGAAATGTAGAGATTCATATTCGTTCTTCCGATTGGTATAAACATCAACACCAGAACGATACGAAATATAATTCAGTAATTTTGCATGTAGTGTATGAGCATGACCGTGAGATTTTTATTGGGCAAAATACACCGTTACCAACTTTAGAGTTACGAACGTTATTGTCTTCTCAGCTTTTGTTGCGATATAACCAATTGATGCACACTTCACTTTCTCTTCCTTGTCAAGCATACATTGAAAAAATAGCTCCTTTAACGCTACGAGCTTTTTTCACTCGATTGGCTTTTGACAGATTAACACGAAGGCAATCGCAAATTTTTGAAATATTGCATGTTTTTCAAGAAGATTGGGAGCAAGTGTTGTTTTATGTTTTATGCCAAAGTTTTGGATTTAAGACGAATACACCTGCTTTTGAAATGCTTGGCAAAACATTACCACACAAAATATTAAAAAAGCATGCAGATTCGCATTTGCAAATTGCTGCGCTTATTTTCGGGCAAGCCGGTATGTTGGAGGAAGAGTTGGAAGATGTTTATTATCAGTCGTTACAAAATGAATATTTATATCTTAGAGCCAAATATAAATTTCTTCCTATTGATGTAAAGTGCTGGAATTTACTGCGTTTGCGTCCACATAATTTTCCATGTATTCGTTTGGCGCAATTAGGGGAAATTATTTTCAATCATCATGATCTATTTTCAAAAATTACGCAGCCCAAAAATCTTGCTTATTTTCAGAATATATTTATCAATCAGCCATATAATTATTGGAATACGCATTATTATTTTGGTAAAGAGAGTCGTGTAAGTGATAAAACAATGGGCGAAAAAAGTTTTCATTTGCTTCTCATTAACGCGCTTATTCCTTTTCTTTATTCTTATGGTGCGTTTATTGGTAATGAAAGACTTCAGGAGTATAGTATGAAGTTACTTGAATTGCTTCCGTTTGAAAAGAACCATATTACAAAAAAGTATCAATCTTTGGGATTTTGTGCTAAAAATGCGGGTGATTCGCAGGCGTTGTTAGAGTTATATCATGAATATTGTGGGAAGAAGCGGTGTATTGATTGTGTGGTGGGGCAGAGGGTGGTGATGATGGAGTGATTATGAATTTTGAGTTTTGAATTTTGCATTGTTTTGGATATGAAAAAGGGGAATGTAATTAAAGAGAAAAGTTTTGAGTTTGCGTTAAAAGTTACTTGGATTGTATAAAATATTGGTAGATAGTAGAGAGTTTGTATTATCGAAGCAACTTTTGCGAAGTGGGACGAGTATTGGTGCCAATGTAGCAGAGTCAACGGCAGCGCAATCAGCAAGCGATTTTATTCATAAACTGTCTATAGCCTCAAAAGAAGCAAGAGAAACAAAGTATTGGCTAATGCTTTTAATGCAAAGTAGATTAATTGATTATAATTACTCCACATATTTGAAAGATATAGATGAAATTATAAATATTTTGACTTCTATTATTAAAACAATGCAAGAGAAAAAGAGGAGTTGAATTTTGAATTGCAGTCGTCTAATTCAAAATTCAAAACTCATAATTCAAAATTAATACTTCGCACCTTTGTGTGAAATTTACAACTTCAGCACTTCCTTCAATCTTTTATATCCCTCCAACGTTGCCTTAACTTTCTCTTTATTAGACAATATAAGCAAATACTGTTCGCGCCCGTATCGTTCTATTGCATCAATAGCGCGGAGGTTTACGATGTGTGAGCGGTGGACTCTTAAAAACTGCTCTTCCGGCAAATGTTCTTCAAAATATTTTAGGGTTTGCTCTTTTAAATAAGTGCCTTGTAAAGTCATGATGTTTACATAATCACCATAGGCTTGAAGGCACACAATTTCGGAGATGGGGATAATGTGCAATTTTTTGCCGCTTTTGACGGCAATTGTTTCTATCAACTCCTTTTTAGTAGAACAATTATTCTCAACAGATTCACGTACATCTTTTGCATCGAAAATATCATCCTTACTTCTATCGTGTTTAAAAATAAAAAGATACAGTAAAACCCATAATAGCAATTGAATAGGGAATATAATTATTAAAACAGGCAGAATACTCAATCCGTTTATTATTACCAACACAATTCCTGAGATGATTGCGAATAATAATATGCCGGGCAAATGCCTGTTTATCAGCCTGATTTTCATGCTAATTTCTGATTTCTAAACTTGCAAAAATACATTTTCCATTAATTACCAGCATATCATTCTCGCTACTTGAAGAATTTTGTAATCTTTTGTCTTCTAATGCACTAAGAATGCTTTGCGTATTTACTTGCACTGTCCATTCGGCGGGCACCCAAATAACGCAACTTCCAAATATTAATGAAATGTCAATCAGCGCTTTCCCATTGTCCGGGATTATACATCTGCGCAAATCAATCTCTTGTGCGCCAAAAAGAGTGTCAAATTTTCCGCCTTTGAAATTTTCATTTAAGTAGATTCTTTCATTGCTGCTAAAAAGAACTTCACTTCTAATAAACCCATCTTTACATTCATGAATGTTTGATTCAAATTTTCTCCATCCGCAACCTTTTTCCTTACTGCTTTCTTTTTTGAAAACCTGTTGAAGGATGATAGTTATGGCAATAAAAATGACCAAAAGATACCAATAGTTTCCAATAAATCCTTTGGCGACAATTCCCGGAATCAAATTTGGATCAGCTTTTAAGAAAATAGGAGTCCAAAAAAATGCAGCTCCGGCTAAAAAGATAATTCCTGCAACCCATTCTCTACAAAACAAACATAATACGGAAATACAGAATAAAATGAGTGGCCAAGTGCAGAAAGCGGAAAGATAAACCGAAGCTATTAATCCTGATTTTTTTAAGAAGAAGAAAAGAACGACCACTAAAACAATAGACCAAAAAGCGATATTGTTTTTTCGAGAATTTTGAAATTGTTTTGAATGATTAGTGAAAGATTTTTCATGTTTTTGATTTTCCATAGCTATTGATTTTGAAGATTAATAATTGAAATTTTCGGCGAAAATAATGCTTTTGTTCAAGTTGTTGTGAATAAATCGGTGAAACCTGCACTATTTCCTGATGAAATTATGGTATAAACAAATCAAAATTTCATGTTAATTTGCAATCAAAAAAACTTAGCCATATCTATAAACTTGTTAGATTTTCTATTGTCTTTATCTTGAATTTTCCGAATTTAATTATTAAACATGATTGATGAAAATATTGTTTACACTGACGTGTTAATTATTGGCGCCGGACCCGCGGGATTATCCACCGCCATCCATTTGGCAGATCTTTTAAAAAAGAAAGGAGAGCGCCAACGAATTTTAGTGATAGAAAAAGGAAGCGCTGTCGGCGCTCACATTTTGTCAGGAGCGGTAGTACGTTCTGGCATATTTAAAGAGCTATTACCGGAAGTTAACTTTGAAGATATTCCATTCGATTCGCCGGTAAAAAAAGATGGGTTACTTTTTTTATTAGGAAAATCAATGGCAATAAAATCGCCGCTTCATCCGCCGTATATGAGCAATAAAAGGGCGTATATTGCTTCTTTAGGATTATTATGCCAATTTTTGGCGTCTATTGCAGAAGAAAAAGGCGTGGAGATATATCCGGGATTTGCTGTAAATGAGGTGCTTTATAATTCCGAAGGGAAAATATACGGAGCGAAAACTATTGATACCGGAATTAATCATCATGGAGAAAAAATGGAAAATTTTCAGGTAGGAACGCGAATTGAGGCAAAATTGACCATTTTTGCAGAAGGTGTAAAAGGTAGTCTAACTCAAACCGTTATAGATAAATTTGACCTTCAAAAAGGGAAAAACCCTCAAATCTATTCTTTAGGGTGTAAGGAAGTTTGGGAAATTCCTTCTTCTCGAATTAAACAAGGAGAGGTTTATCATACAATGGGTTATCCATTAAACTTTCGCGAATTTGGCGGGGGTTTTATATACGGGCTAAAAAACAACCGAGTTGCCGTTGGTTTAGTAGTTGGATTAGATACCGCCGACCCAACTTTTGATGTGTATTCTGCATTTCAAGTTTGGAAAACGCATCCCGCTATAGCCAAAATCTTGAAAGGAGGAAAGATGATAGCATTTGGTGCTAAAACTTTGCCTGAAGGCGGTTATTATTCTTTTCCTAAACCATTTGTAGATAACGCTTTGATTGTAGGAGACGGCGCCGGCTTTGTGGCTATGCCCGCGCTAAAAGGCATACATCATGCTATTAAATCGGGGATGTTGGCTGCCGAAACCGCGCTTGTTGCTTTTAGCAAAAATGATTTTTCGGAGCAAACACTTCAAATTTATCAAGAAAAAATTGATGCAAGTTCAATATACAAAGAGTTTTATCCTGTTCGTAACTTTAGACAGGCATTTGCAAAAGGTTTAATAAAAGGAGCTTTCCACTTTGGCACACAGTTGATTACAGGAGGCGCCGGTTTTGCTGGTAAACTCAAAGTGCATTCGGATGCCGAAGCCACGAAGAAAATGAAAGATTTTAAAGGAAAACGTTTTAAAGAGAGGTTTAAAAATAAATTAGAATTTGATAAAGAGCTTACCTTCGACAAAATGACTGCCGTTTTCTATTCGGGAACGCATCATGATGAAAATCAGGTTTGTCACTTGAAAGTAAACAATCTCAATACATTCCAATCGATTAATATTGAACAATATGATGCGCCTTGTCAATATTTCTGCCCGGCAGATGTTTATGAAATTCATACAGAGCACGATGGAACAAAAAAGCTCAGAATTCACTTTGAAAACTGCGTACATTGCAAAACTTGTAGCATTAAGGCGGTTGGAGATGGGATTACCTGGAATGTTCCGAATGGGGATAATGGGCCTGAGTATGAGAATATGTGATAAATTTAAGATTTAAAAATTTAAAGATTTAAAATTTAAGGAATTGATATGACAATTATAAGTTTGATAAAACAGGTTCCGTTGCCCAATGAAATGAGAATGGGGGAGGATGGATTAATGGATCGTACAAAAGCAAAATCTATTATTAATGTTGATTGCCAATATGGATTGGAGGCAGGATTACAGTTAAGAAAGCATTATCCTGAGGCGCGTATGATTGTTTGTTCTATGGGACCGCCATCTTTTCAAGCGTCATTAAAGAAGGCTATTTCAATGGGATATGATGAAGCTTATTTGCTGTCCGACAAAAAATTAGGTGGTTCGGATACTTTTGCTACCGGATTGGCGCTGGCAACGTTGCTCAAACATTTGGAATTTACCAAAGAGGCGAAAGCGCCGTTTGTTATTTTTTCCGGTCGGCAAACAAGCGACGGAGATACTGCGCATGTTCCGTCTCAGGTAGCTGAAAATTTGGATGTTCCGCAAGCTACGTTTGTAGAAAAAGTCACTTCGGGAGAACATGGAAACATTATCGCAAAACGGATTATTGAAGGAGGTTTTCAAATGCTTGAACTGCCTACGCCTTGTGTGGTATCGTGCACGCCTACAGGCATTGCGCTTAGAAAACCATCGCTTGTTGGCGCAATTAAAGCACGAAATGCAACCGTTACCGTATTAGGAATTGATGATATTGGTTTAGGAACTGAAAAAATTGGCTTAAACGGTTCGCCAACCATTGTTTCTAATGTGGTGGATATTGTGAGCGAACGCCCTCCGGTTTTGATGTCTGAAGGAACATCGGAAAAAGAGAAAGTGAATAGCTTAATTCAAAATATGAAAAAAGAACGAACTGTTTTGAATAAGCAAGCCGCCAAAGAAAAAATAAAAACAGATACATTTGATTTTCAAGTAGTAGATACTCGTGGAGATAATAAGCATATTCTCACATGGGCAGAAGTGGTGAATGGGAAAATTATTCGCCCTTCGCTTGAGTTGTTTACTCCGGCGCGCCATTTAGCCAACCAATTAGGTAATGATACCAAAGTAAAAACAGTTTTAATCGGCAAAGAAATAACTGCTTTATCAGATACGCTTTTTGAATATGGTGCAGATGAAGTAATTTGTGTGGAAGATGAGCGCTTGGAAGAATACTTAGTGCTTCCTTTTGCTCAAATTTTTGCGCAGATTGTTAAAAAAGAGAAACCGGAAATTGCACTTTTTGCTGCTACAACGGCAGGTAGGGAACTTGCGCCCCGTTTAGCCGTTAAAACCGGTAGTGGCATCACGGCAGATTGCACCGGACTTGAAATAGACGAGTATGTGGATAAAAAGAACAAACAAATTATTCGTCCTATTCTTCAATCGTTGCGTCCCACGTATGGAGAAAGCAAATTGGCTACTATATTAGGATTTGAATATCCTCAAATTTCAACTGCACGTGCAGGAACTTTTGAAATTCCCGCAAGAATGGAAGACAAGAAAGGGGTTCTTTCAACATTTGAGCCACAACTTGATGCTTCAGCATTTCGTGCAAAGATATTACAAACCCTTCGTGGCGAAGGCGGTTTGCAAAATCTGTTTGATGCAGAGGTTATTGTTGCCGGCGGACGCGGAACAGTGACGGATCAGTTGGGTTTAGTTAAAGAATTGGCAAAAGCCCTTAGTAGCAGTGGCATTAACGCAGAATGGGCTTGTAGCCGCGCCGTTGTTGACGAAGGAATTGCAGAATATGCCCGCCAAATAGGGCAAACCGGAAAAACAGTTCGTCCAAAAATTTATATCGCCATCGGTATTTCGGGAGCCATTCAGCATTTGGTTGGCATTAAAGAGTCGGATACGATTATTGCCATAAACCATAATTCCAAGGCACCCATCTTTAAAAATGCGGATTTTGGAATTGTAGGTGAATATCAAGATATTGTTCCCGAACTTATCGAACAGGTAAAAAATGGAACATTTCAAATAGCGAAAAAGTAAAAAAAACGAATCGGTTTTTATATTGAAAATTCATGTAAATTCGCCCCCAAATTAAAAACAATTTATATATGGATTATATTTCAACACGTGTTGCCACTATGGCAGAATCGGAAACGTTGGCAATGACGCGCATTGCCAATGAACTTAAACAAGCCGGAAAAGATGTCATTAGCTTGAGTATCGGAGAGCCCGATTTTAATACGCCGGAAGAGATTAAAGCGTTTGGTAAATTGGCAATTGATGAAAACTACTCGCATTATTCGCCGGTGCCGGGTTATTTGGATTTGCGCAAAGCCATATGCAAAAAATTTGAGCGTGATAATGGATTGCACTATACTCCTGAGCAAATTGTAGTTTCTACAGGTGCTAAACAATCTATATTTCAAGTAGTCATGGCTACTGTAAATCCGGGCGATGAAGTAGTTATTCCAACGCCGTATTGGGTCTCTTATAAACCAATTGCAGACTTTGCCGAAGCTAAAGTGGTTTACATTACTACACTTTTGGAAGATGATTTTAAAGTAACGCCACAACAGTTGCGCAATGCCATTACGCCGAAAACCAAGTTAATTATGTTCAGCAGCCCTTCTAACCCTACGGGAATGCTTTACACGAAAGAGGAATTAGAGGCAATTGCCGAAGTGTTGCGCGAAAACCCACACGTGTTGGTTATGGCGGATGAGATTTACGAACACATCAACTTTATGGGCAAACACCAAAGTATTGCTCAATTTGATTATATTAAAGACCAAGTGATTACGGTTAATGGCGTAGCCAAAGGCTTTGCGATGACCGGCTGGCGTATCGGATTCCTCGGCGCCAAGAAAGAGATTGCCAACGCTTGCCAAAAATTGCAAGGACAAATTACTTCCGGTACTTGCTCTGTTGCCCAACGTGCTGCGTTAAAAGCGATGGAAAGCACGCCCGAAATTGACGCCGAAATTGTACGTATGCGCGACATTTTCAAGCAAAGAAGAGATTTGATGTTCGGTCTTCTAAAAGAAATTAAAGGATTTGAAACCCGATTGCCGCAAGGCGCTTTCTATTTCTTCCCGGTGGTTTCTTCATTATATGGAAAAAATGTACCCGCAGATTCCTTATATGCAAAAACCTTCGGAAAAACCGCCATTGAAAACTCTGTAGATATGAGTATGTATTTGCTGTATGATGCGAATGTGGCTACCGTGCAAGGTGTTGCGTTTGGTGATGATAATTGCATCCGTTTGTCTTATGCCACTGATGAAAAAGCGTTGATTGAGGCTTGCCGCAGGATTAAGGAAGCTACTGAAAAATTAGTTTAAAGAGCGCGGATAACACGGATTTACGCTGATAGATAATAATCTGTGAAAATCTGTGTCATCCGTGTCATCTGTGTTCAAAAAAACATTTATTTCCTAAACTGAATTCGCATCACCGTGCCACGTCCTATAACAGAGGATTTCACAAACAATTTCCCTTTATGATATTGTTGAATGATGCGCTTTGCTAAAGGTAATCCTAACCCCCAACCTCTTTTTTTCGTGGTGTAACCGGGCTGAAATATCAAGTTAAATTGGTTAGATGGAATTCCTTTTCCGGTATCGGAAATGTCCACAAAGAAATTCTTTTCATCTTCTGATAAATCAATGATAATTACGCCATTGCCATTCATGGCATCTACCGAGTTTTTGCATAAATTTTCAATCACCCATTCAAAAAGATATTTATTAATAGGTAAATCAAAATCTTTAACATCATTGCGATTTACTTTGATAGCTACTTTAGAGGAAATTCTTGACTGCAAATATCCAATAAATTCTTCAATTACAGTAGCGATATTTTCGTTTTCAAGCTCAGGTTCTGAGCCGATTTTGGAAAAACGTTGCGCAATCGTTTCTAAACGGTGTACATCTTTATCAATCTCTTTCATAATAGCCGGATCTACTTCCTGCTCTTTAAGAAGTTCGCTCCATGCCAATAACGAAGAGATGGGAGTTCCTAATTGATGCGCTGTTTCTTTCGACATGCCTACCCAAACCCGATTTTGCTCGTAGCGTCGTGCAAAAGTAAAAATAAGATAGGCTGCTACCGCGAAGATGAAAATTATAATAAACTGAATAATAGGATAATATCGCAATTGCATGAGTACCGGAGATTCATCGTACAGCACATAACAAACCCCTTGGTGTGGAAGCTCAATTTGTATAGGTTTATGATGACTTAAAAAATGCTTAATTAACTTAGCCTTAGCTTCATCCGTTTGGATGTCTTCCGGATTAATCATGCCGTAAGTAATAATGTCACGCATTGTGCTATCCGTAACAATCACGGGCACAGAGGCATCATTGATTACAATTTCTTGAAAAAAGACTTCCACCAAATTGTCTATTGCGGTGCGTAAATTGGAGTAAATATTAGATTCTTTATAGTAAAGAATGTTATATCGGTCTTTATAATAAGGCATAATCAAGCTGTCAAAATCCGATTTTTTGTCGCCAAGTTCGCTGATATGCTTCATATTCGCAATCTTGGCATCCAGGTTAACCGTATAGTTAATATTGCCGTGCGCATCGGTAAGTATGGAGGGAATGGTAGAGTTTGAAGCGATAACCTCCAGATAAAAAGAAGGATCTTCATGCAAAGGCGCATCGTTTACTTTTTGCATGGCTTTTACCAATAGCGCCGCACGCTTGCTTTCTGCCACTCGAATGGTTTTGAAGAAATCATCCATATAGGAAACCAAATCAGCTCTATAGGTAATAGCATCTGCCCAAACACTTACTTTTCTTCGTTCTTCTTCTCGTATATTATTTATTAAAGCATTGGAGTACAGTATCATGGCAATAAAAACAGCGGTTGCCATAAAAAAAAGAGCCTTGTTCCAACGTTTATTGTTACGTGTTTTCATTTTCTAAATTCATAAATCCAAACGGTTCCGTTTTGAAGCAACAATATTATATTGTTCCTATAAAATAGTGCTTGAATAACGCCGGAAACAGGAAGTTGTTGCGTTTTAGCGCTCATTGTTTTGTAGTTGTATATCGCCACCTCGTTATTATCCGTGTAATAAATTAATTCGGAAGTAACTTCTATCGGTTGGTTGGTAATGATAGGAATCAATTTATTAAAAGTACTAAATGCGTCGAATAAAAACACACCTGATTCGGGATCGTGCATAGCTAAACTTTTTTCCTCCAACTCAATCATTTTTACCGGATTAAAAGAAGGAAAATTAGTGGGAGTTCTTGTTATTTCACGCATAAAAAAATCTAATGTGAGCAAATATTTATTCACATCATCGTAAAGATGGATTTGATTTGCAGCAGAATAGGAAGCCAACGAGATGGTTAAATAACCGGCATCAAATAATGATATGGGATCGCTAATAGGTGCAAGTTGTTCGTTTAAAAATACGAGCATTCCTGCATCCTGGTAAAAAAGCATAACTTTCATGGGATTAAAAACATCAATAGATGAGATAACGCCCAATGTGTGGTCTGAATAACTGAACAGCAGTTTTCCTTGTGGTGAATATTTATATAATTGCGCTTTTTTTACCGTGTAAATATTTCCATAAGGGTCAATTTTGATGAAATCGGCACTTGCGTTTGGAATTTGCGTTTGTGCCATAGTAAAGTAAGAGGTCAAGCAGAAAATGCACAATAAAAAAAAACGCAACAACTTTGCAAAAAGGTTGTTACGTTTTAAAAGTTTTTTTCTATTTTCCAAATGAGATTAGTTTATTGTAAAACGAATGGGGATTTGGTAGAAAGTACGCACCGGTTTACCCATTTGTCTACCGGGTTTCCATTTTGGCATCATTCTCACTACGCGCACCGCTTCTTGGTCAAGTTCGGGATAAACGCCTACCAATACTCTTACGTTACTAATACTACCATCTCTTTCTACTACAAACTCAATAAATACCTGACCGGAAATTCCGTTATTACGAGCCACTTCGGGGTATCTTAAATTTTGTTGAAGAAATGCGTACATCGCTTCAAAGCCTCCGATAGGTTCAGGCATCTCCTCCACAAAACGCAAAGGCGGTGCATTATCCACTTCTTCCTCTACGATTTCAATAGGAACGTAATCCGCGATGGCTTCATCTAAATCAAAATCACTGCTCAAAAGATCGAAGTCGGTATTTACCTTAATGTTGTCTTCTACAAGCTGAAGTATAATTTCTTGTTGTTGTTGTACCGGTGGGGGTGGGGGAGGGGGCGTGGGGTCGGTGGCAATAACATCTTCGTCCATTACAAAAATGGCTTCTTCATCTTGCATGCCTAAATTTGTAGCTAA
>WQTS01000119.1 GCA_009786185.1 Bacteroidota bacterium | reverse complement strand
TATGATAAGCGATTAATGTTCAACCCCTGCGGGGTTGTGTGAAAGAGTACACATCTTCCATACCCCGAGCTGCGCCTTCGGCTTGCACGGGGTTATTCACATTGCACACCTACGGTGTGCCGAACAACATTTTCTTCCTTTTTGTAAAATAACGTAAAAAAGTTCTATTTTTGGCAGATTAAAACAAAAGACAATAAACATGCTATTATCTACCATTTTAAAAGATTCTAACTATAAATTATCACAGTTTTCAGAGGAAAAAATTGAAACATTACAAAGTCAAATCATTGAGCGAAACAACAAATATTTTGTTAATTGTTTGATTCGCAAAAAGGAGATACGCCTCACACCTGAAGAAACTATACGTCAATTGTATGTGATGACTTTATTGGATGATTTTGCCTATCCGGCTTCGCGCATGGAATTGGAATACGGTGTGTCGTTCGGGCGAGAGACGAAACGAGCAGATATTGTTGTATTTGATAAAGATAGGCAAAATATTCCCTATATCATAGTTGAGCTGAAAAAACCCAAACTCAAAGACGGAAAGGAACAGCTAAAATCCTATTGCAATGCCACAGGTGCACCTATCGGGGTTTGGACGAACGGAGAATCTATTTCGTATTACCACCGCAAAGACCCCAATTATTTTGAAGACTTGTCGGAAATTCCAAGAGCCGACCAAAAACTTTCGGATATTCTGAAAGAGCGTTGGACAATAGAGGATTTGATTAAAAAAGACAAACTCATTACCGAACGCAAATCGTTGAAAGATTTAATTTTGGAAATGGAAGATGAGGTATTGGCAAATGCGGGCGTAGATGTATTTGAGGAGCTTTTTAAGTTGATATTCACCAAATTGTATGATGAAATGCAAAGCGGGCGAAACAGAGATCGTTATTTGGAATTTCGTAATTATGGCGATACAGAAACCGAATTGAAAAACAAAATTCAAGCGCTTTTCGATAAGGCAAAAGAAAAATGGGAAGGCGTTTTCAGCGATGATGCTAAAATTTTACTCACCCCTTCGCATCTTTCCATTTGCATAGCTTCGCTGCAAGATGTGAAATTGTTCAACTCCAATCTTGAAGTGGTGGATGAAGCTTTTGAATATCTGATTAATAAAAGTAGTAAAGGCGAAAAAGGGCAATATTTCACGCCGAGATACGTGATAGACATGTGTGTAAAAATGCTCAATCCGCAAAGGCATGAAACCATGATTGATACCGCTGCCGGAAGTTGCGGTTTTCCCGTACATACTATTTTTTATGTTTGGGAACAGATTCTGAAAGAAAAAGGATTAAGTAAAAGTCATCTCTTTACATCGGAAAACAAACTTCCGGAACAAATAGATTATGTAAATGAAAAAGTTTTTGCCATAGATTTTGACGAAAGGGCAGTGCGCGTTGCCCGTACACTAAACTTGATTGCCGGAGACGGGCAAACCAATGTTTTGAATCTCAATACAATTGATTGGGAGCGCTGGGATCAAACCACTGAAAATAAAGATTGGCAAAATATCTATTTTGAAGGCTGGAAAAAATTAAGAAAATTGCGTGCAAGAAAAGATGAAGACCGTGAATTTGAATTTGATATCCTGATGGCAAATCCACCATTTGCCGGTGATATAAAAGAAAGTAGAATTTTGGCAAAATACGAATTAGGCAAAAATTCTGCGGGAAAGTATCAAAAAAAGGTAGGGCGCGATATACTGTTTATTGAAAGAAATCTCGACTTTTTGAAACCGGGCGGGCGCATGGCAATTGTGTTGCCGCAAGGACGTTTCAACAACAGCAGCGACAAACAAATACGCGAATTTATTGCCGACCGCTGCCGAATTTTAGCAGTGGTAGGTTTGCACGGCAATGTGTTTAAACCGCACACCGGTACAAAAACAAGCGTACTATTTGTTCAAAAATGGGATGACAAACTTTGCCCGAAAGTAGATGATTACCCCATCTTTTTTGCCACCATGCAAGAACCCAGCAAAGACAACAGCGGCGAAAAAATATACGTTCGAAACCGTGATTTTGTGATTTCCGATTATCCGACATCCGATTATCCGATTTCTGATAATCCTATTTCGGACATCGGACAGTCGGATATCGGATATCCAACAATTGATGCCAACGCACCCCCCATTCGCTACAACATTCCCCCCAAAGAAAACGACCAATACAAACTCGACGAGCACGGCCACCTCATCGTAAAACACGACCTTTTCAACCACGACGGCTTAACCCAAGACGGCATTGCCGAAGCCTTTATAGAATTTGCCAAAAAAGAGAAGCTAAGTTTTTTTTAGATAGCCCTTTCAACGAGCGGAAATATAAAGAATTGTTGGAAGGGCTGGAAGTGAGTGAGATGATGTTGTCTGATGTATTAAATGATAATGAACCTAAACGAATTGATAGCGAATATTTCAAAAAGAAATATTTGATAGAAGACGAAAATAGAAATAAATTTAAAAATGTACTATTAGGTGATATATCCTTCATTACTGATGGGCAACATGGTTATCACGAAGTTGATGAAACTTCGAATATTAGACATTTAACTGCAAAAAATGCAAAAGGTTTTTTTGCAAATGATACAGATGCAGATAGAATTGCAAAGTGGGTTGATGATAACAACAAACGTTCTTCTTTGGAAATAGACGATTTAATTTTATCAACAAGAGGAACTGTTGGGGCTTGTGCCATTGTTGGTCAAGAAGTTTTACCGGCAAATATTGATCAAGATGTTGCACGAATAAAATTAACTAAAAATGTAGTGAAACCAACTGTTTTAGTAACTTATATTAATTCAAAAATTGGACAGGATTGGACTACGAGAAACCAAACAGGGATGGTACAGCAAGGAATTGCTTTATGGCGTGTTAGGCAAATGCCTATTCCGATTTTTGAAGATGTTTTTCAAAATAGAATTGATGATATAGTATGTGATTCAAGGCAGAAAAAAAGGCAATCTCACTCTCTTTACTGTCAAGCCGAAGAATTACTATTAGAAACAATTGGTTTAAAAGACTTCAAACCCAACGAAAAGGGAACGAATATTAAGAGTTTTAAAGAATCGTTTTTGTCAACAGGGCGATTAGATGCGGAGTATTATCAACCGAAATATGAGGAAATCATAACTAAGATAAAAAGTCAGCCATATGATTTACTAAGCAATTTGGTAACCATTAAAAAATCTATTGAGCCGGGTTCAGATGTTTATTCAGATGAAGGATTACCATTTATTCGTGTTTCTGATTACAACAAATTTGGAATATCAACGCCAGACAAATGCTTGTCATCTGTTTTTTGCGAAGAAAACATCAATTTACTGAAATCGTTATATCCTGCTAAAGAAACAATTTTGTTTTCCAAAGACGGAAGTGTTGGCACGGCTTATATGTTACGCGAAGACATGCAAACTGTAACATCAAGCGCTATCTTGCATTTAACCGTTAGAGATAAAACAAAGGTTTTGCCCGAATATCTTACATTGGCATTAAATTCTGAAGTAGTAAAACAGCAAGCTCAACGCGATGCCGGCGGTTCAATCATTTTGCATTGGCGGATTAGTGAAATAGAAAATGTTGTTGTTCCTGTTGTTGATTATGAAATTCAACGGCAGATAGCGGAGTTAATTGAGGAAAGTTTTAGGCTGCGTAAAGAAAGCGAAAGGTTGTTGGAAGAGGCGAAGGAGATGGTGGAGGAGAAGATAGAAAAAATTTAATAACTGAAAAATATGGAAAAAATAGCATTTTTGAATGACCCAACAATAATTGCATCAGTAATAACGGGTGTTTTCGCATTATTTAGTGGTATTATGGCTCTATACATTTATAGAAGTAAAAAGAAACTCGAGGTAAAATTGAATAGAGAACTCGAAAACCATAAGAGTTGGTTGGAAGGAAAAAATAAAGAAATTCAATCCCAATTAGATACTAAACTTGAATTGTTGCGAATTGAATATGGAACAGTTTTTATTAAAAGATTAGAAGTAATAGAGGAAATTTACGACAATTTATTACAAATACAAGAGTTATGCACAAAACTATATTTACACGACAAAAGCAAAGTAATGGATGAGGAAAACGCGAAACGATTAAAGAAAATATCGGATAACTTTAGGCAATTTGAGAGCTATTTTGAGAGAAAAAAGTTATATCTGTCTGAAGATTTAGCAAATACTATAAGATGCTTTATTACAATTACTTCTGTTAAACTATATGAAAAATATCCGGATGAGATAAATAGGCATTTTAGTGTTTCGGGAGATGTTTCGGAAGAAGAACTTTCCGCATTTGTTAAGAAGTTCTTAAATATTGCAGAGGAGTTAAAGCCAACAGAGATACTGAATGCTTTAGAAAACGAATTTAGAACTTTAATTGGAGTAGAAGTAACAAGCAATCATGCTCGTACCAATTTGTAATCGGTGTGCTGTTAATATGGAATTGCGAGTTTTTATGAGTATAAGTATCCGTTTTAATTCAAGAAAATCTTGCCCTTGGCAAAGGAAATAAACAGTTATTGGAAGAGGCAAAAAGTGGTTGGAAGAAAAGTAGAGAAAAGATGAATAACATTAAACTAAAAAATATAAACAGATTAAAATGTAAACTATGGCAAAAAAAGTAACAAGTTCAAAAACGACAACTACACACAAAACCACACAAGGCAGTGGTACGAAAAAAGTTAGCGATTCTTCCTCGCTATCTATTGGAAAAAATGCAAATGTTCGAGGAGAAACAACAGGAACAGGTCCTAGATCTTCACGTCAAAAAAATAACAATGATAAAAATTAAACTGAAAGATATTCGAAATGAGTTCTACGAAGCAAGTGGTTCATTAAGCACAATCAATAGACAGATAGCTTTTGCAGGCATTGGTGTTGTTTGGATTTTTGTAAAAACTATTGATGAAAAGTTATTTATTGACAGCACTTTGCTTTATGCAGTATTGTTTTTTGTTATTGCTTTATTGTTAGATATGTTGCAGTATCTATATAAAAGCATTTTTCTAGAGCTTTTCCGAAGATATCATGAGAAAAAATTTGAGAAAATAGGATACGAAAAAAATGACGTATTAGAAGAATATGTTAAATTAAGCAATAAATGGAATTATCCAACTTGGGCGTTTTTTATTTTTAAAGTAATATTTGTTGGAATTGGATATTTCAAATTATTACTTTTCATTCTTAATAATATGCAGTAATTAATAACAACGTTAATTCAGTAAAAAATGAACAGAATACTCCTCATCGGCAACGGCTTTGATTTAGCGCATGGCTTAAAAACGAGCTATAAAGATTTTATAAATGCTTTGTGGAAAAAAGAAAAAACAAATATCATTTCTACAATAAAAAAATCAACAGGCGAGCACATTCGCTATGAAAGTGATATTGTTTCAGTATATATCCCATCTCGCCATAAAGAAGATATACTGATAAGTGACGAAATAAAAAACGGGTATAATTGGCTTAAAAACATAGATACTAAATATGTTAATACAAAAATTGAACACAAAAATACTTTTTTAGTAAACATCAGTGATAAAGCTCATTTACAATATTGGCTTGATATTGAAGAAGAGTATCACAAACAGTTATTGGGAATTATTGATACAAGTCTTCCGGGTAGAAAATATTTTCAAATAGAAAAATTAAATCAAGATTTTTTTCAGATAAAGACGGTATTAGAGAATTATCTACAGGAATTACAAACCAAAAACAATATTAAACTATTTCCAAAAATTCAAGAAAAAATATTTGCAGATTGGAAGCCTATAGATTGTATGAAAAAAGAAAAATCTTTAACTGCAAGTGCTATGCAGAAGAAAACATACATTCCGGAAAATATATTATTCCTAAGCTTCAATTATACTCATACAGAAAGAGGATATCTTTATAATTTTGCAAATCCACATATAAGAGTAGAACGGATTCACATTCACGGCGAATTAATGAATGAAAATAATCCGATTATTTTTGGCTACGGAGACGAAATAGCCGATGAATACAAGGCCATTGAAAAAAAGAACGACAATCGCTTTCTCGAAAACATTAAATCCATTAAATATTTAGAAACAGATAATTACAAAAAACTACTCAATTTTATCAATTCGGACGATTACCAAATTTTCATCATGGGTCATTCTTGTGGACTTTCCGACAGAACTTTATTGAACACATTATTTGAACATGACAATTGTGTATCAATTAAAATTTTCTATCATAAAAAAGAAGATGGCACAGATAATTATAGCGATGTGGCAAGAAATATATCCCGAAATTTTAACAATAAAGCGGTGATGAGGGAGAAGGTTGTGAATAAACAGTATTGTGAAGCGTTATTATAATAAAACAACAATAACAAGGAGGTGTAAAATGAAAAATGAAATAGTAAAAAAAGATTCCGAATTTTTAATCTTCAAAACCGAAGATGAAAAAATCTCTGTAGATGTTCGCTTAGAAGATGAAACCGTTTGGTTGACACAGCAACAAATGGCAGAACTTTTCCAAACTTCACGCACAAATGTTGTTGAACATATTAAGCACATTTATGATGAAGGCGAATTAAACGAAAATACAACCTGTCGGAAATTCCGACAGGTTCAAATTGAAGGGAAGAGAAATGTTGAACGTGAATTGCCATTTTACAATCTCGACATGATCATTTCTTTGGGTTATCGCATAAAATCACGTATTGCTACACAATTCAGGATTTGGGCAACAGAACGGATTAAAGAATATATCGTAAAAGGTTTTACAATGGATGATGAGCGTTTAAAAAATGTTGGTGGCGGAGGTTATTGGTATGAACTTTTAAATCGCATTCGCGATATTCGTTCCTCTGAAAAAGTTCTGTATCGCCAAGTGCTTGATTTGTATGCTACAAGTAAGGATTATGACCCAAAATCGACTGTCTCGGTTGAATTTTTTAAGATAGTTCAAAACAAATTGCATTATGCTACACATGGACATACAGCGGCAGAAATAATTTTTACACGAGCCGATAGCGAGAAACCATTTATGGGACTTACAACATTTTCGGGAAGCCAACCCACACAAAAAGATATTGCTATGAAGATTATGTACGTCAGTTAGATGCTATCTTGGCTTCAACCGGTGAAAATGTTTTGCAAAGCGCCGGTTTAATTTCACACGAACATGCGGTTGAAAAAGCGCTTGCCGAGTACCGAAAATATCAAGTAAAGACACTTACTCCTGTTGAGCAAGCATATTTGGAAACTATAAAAAATATTCAAAAGAAAATTGGAAGTAAAAAATAGAAAAAAGATACTCATCACCGCATTGCAGAAGGAAAATACCTCAAATATCTTTATTCCCTGCATGAAAAAAACGGCACGCTTGATGAAAACGATGTAACGAAACTTTGTCCCAAATGTAATATGCAAAAGAATTGCGAAAAAGAAAATTCGGTGGGAAAATTGTCGGTGTATTGTATTGAAGGGTGTTTTTTCAAAAAATGAACTGTAGAGACGCAATGTACAGTTCTCTACAATACTCAAATCTCATTCAAAACTAAAAAAACAAATAAAAAAACTTCTCCTCCCCTTGACAAATGCCTTCCCGAAATATATATTTGCAGTCTTAATCTCAATCTAATAAATAATCTAAAAATCAAAACTATGACAAAAGAAACAAGCATCAAACTCTTTGAAACAAAAAAAGTTCGCACCATTTGGGACGAAGAAAATGAAAAATGGTGGTTTTCGGTGGTAGATATAGTTGCTATTTTAACAGACAGCGTAAACCCGTCTGCATACTGGCGTAAATTAAAACAACGGCTTAAAGAAGAAGGTAGTGACTTGTTTTCCGACCCAAACGAAGTGGTTACAAATATTAACCACTTGAAAAATGAGTTCGTGACAAATTGTCACGAACTGAAAAACGAGTTGGTTACAAATTGTAATCAACTGAAATTGCTTGCCGCTGACGGGAAGTATTACAAAACAGATGTAGCAGATACAAAGCAGATCTTACGTTTAATCCAATCTATTCCCTCCCCTAAAGCAGAGCCTTTTAAACTCTGGTTGTCTCAAGTAGGATACGAACGTTTGCAAGAAATTGAAAACCCTGAATTGGCACAAGAACGTATGAAGTTTCTTTACGAGCAAAAAGGTTATCCGCAAGATTGGATAGACAAGCGTTTGCGTGGTATTGCCATTCGCCAAAATTTAACGGATGAATGGAAAGCACGCGGTATTTCAGAAGAAAGCGATTACGCTATTCTTACAGCTGAAATATCAAAAGCCACATTTGGAATGACACCTTCGGAATATAAAGAGCACAAGGGTTTGAAGAAAAAAAATCAAAACCTTCGCGACCATATGACCGATTTAGAACTAATATTCACTATGCTTGGAGAACGTGTAACAACGGAAATTTCTCAAAAAGAACAACCGGAAAGTTTTAAAGCAAATAAAAAAGTGGCAAAAAGAGGAGGAAGTGTTGCCGGTGTTGCCCGCAAGCAAACAGAAAAAGAATTGGGTAGAACAATTATTTCAGAAGATAATTTTTTGCCTGAAAATAAGACACTTAATACCACAAAAAATCAACTACATCACCAACCCTGCCATGTCGAGCATGGTAAAAATCGGGATGACCAATCGTGATTCGGTTGAAATTCGTATGAAAGAGCTTTTTAACACCAGCGTTCCGCTTCCGTTTGAGTTGGAGTATGCCTGTAAGGTGTCTGATTGCGAAAAAGTAGAAAAAGCATTACATATCGCTTTTCATCCGTACCGCATTCATGCACAGCGAGAATTTTTCAAGATCAATCCCGAACAGGCAATCGCAATTCTCAAATTGTTAGATAAAGGCAGTGATATAACGCAAGATATTGCTAATGAAATCAATAATGATCTCACCGATATAGATAAAGTTGCCAGCGAGAATTTTAAACGAAAAATGCGCCCGCCTTTGAATTTCAGAGAGATGAATATTCCCATAGGCGCAAAATTACTCTTTATAAACGACGACAATTCTGCTGAGGTTGAAGTTTGTAGCGATAGAAAAATATTACATAACGGCATAGAAACTTCCTTATCGGCTGTTACCAAAGAATTATTAGATATAGATTATTATGTTCCACCTACCCGCTATTGGATTTACAATGGGAAAAATTTGAATGAAATTTATAATGAGACGTATTCGGCGATTGAATAATGGAAATATGATAAAACAACATACATCCGCATCATTTGCCATTGTAGGGGTCGAAAATTTTCGACCCCATGAAAACAATGATACGCAATTGCCCACAGGGGTCGAAGATTTTCGACCCCTACAACCAAAACCCGTTTTGATAATACATTTATCATGAACACATTATTCATAATAATAAAAATAATTGACGCATTAAAAATTATTTCATCAAAATACAATTCACCTCTAAATTTTGCGTTGAATTATTATTAATAACACTAACTTTAACTAATTGAAACATGACGAAATCAAAACATTACAACCCCAACATCCACCACCGCCATTCCTTCCGCCTGAAAGGATACGATTATTCGCAGGCGGGCTTGTATTTTATAACAATATGCGTACAAAATCACCGATGTTTGCTTGGTAAAATTATTGATGGAAAAATTGAACTGAATGAATACGGTAAAATTGTTGAAGAATGTTGGTTGGAAATAACACAACATTATCCCGATTGCATTTTGCATGAATTCGTTGTTATGCCCAATCATTTGCATGGCATTATTGAATTGACGAAAAATGGTGTTAATGCCACGGTAGGGGTCGAAAATTTTCGACCCCATGAAAATAATGATACGCAATTGCCCGTAGGGGTCGAAAATTTTCGACCCCTACAACGACCAAATTGCAAATCACGTTCAATTGGGGCAATTGTTCGTGGTTTTAAAATCGGCACAACAAAACGATTTCATGCATCAATATGGCAACGCTATTATTGGGAACACATTATACGTAATAATGATGTATATCAACGTATTGCAAATTACATTATCCATAATCCTGTAAATTGGGGAAAGGATAAGTTTTATACAAGGTAAAACAAAAGATAATGTATTGAATAAACAGAAAACGAAAAAAGATTTATGAAATCCAAAAAAATCTACTACATCTTCATCCCGTTATTTATCCTTACGGTTTTAGCAATCGTAATATTTTCTAATGAAAAAGCCATGGAAACAGTTCGTAAACAAACCGCGCAAATTTTAAAAACGGAATTTATTCCCAATCAAAATAGAAATATAGAAAATTGTGAGGTCTTTACACAAAAAGATTCTATATATGAAGATTTTCGTAGCAAATATCGTTTTCAATTTCAAACGATTGGGGTTGCTGCTTTTTCCGATAGCAGCCGGCTGATTGTAATTTCGGAACCCCCACCCTACTTTGAAATAGATTCCATTAAATCCATACTTTCAAAATTTACGCATGCAGTAGAAACAAAAAATCATCGCTTTGGGTACGACGGTTTTGTTACCGATATTTTAATTTCTATGGTTAATGCTACTGATGAAAATGTGCAAAATATCGTAAGGAAGTTATCCGAAGCGCTTTATCTATCAGATTATAAGCCTATTTCTATTACTTTGCCTGTAGAAGAGAAGCGTATCTATTTTTCGGAAGAAAATTTAGATTACCAAATTTCATTGTACGAATTTCATGAATGGTTTTTGAAAAATGATGAGTCATTTATCCAATTGCAAGACACAAACACGACTTATACTGTTTCTTCCATTTTTGAAAATAAACATACCGGCGTGTTTTTCAGTGAAATGCCCGGCTTTGTGGCATGGGCGCTTCCCAAAAAAGCAGATATGGCCGACCATATTCGCGACATCCGGCAGTTTACGTTGGATGCCGACCTCATTCTTGGTGCATTAGCCGACACTTCCATGTTGGTGATTATTGGACGTGAACGCGAAACGCCATTGCATGAACTACCCCCGCTTTATGTAGAAACCATCTTATTGCTGGCTTCCATCACCGAAAAAGAGTTGTCGCAAAGTTTGGATATTAACGATTTTCTGGCAGGAAAAATGAAAAACGGTCGCGACTGGTGCCCCACCTACCTAAGCAAAGAATTAGAGCACACCGAATTTGGCAATTTAATGACATTAACCGATATTCTTCTCAAAGATTGGTCGGAAAGCGGAACCATACAGGAATATAACTTTAGATACCCGAAGCCTAAATATTACCCTTTCAGAAGACCGCTTTTTAGATTGTTGGGATTAAACGAATTGGTTTACAATTGGAATACCGCCAACGCTATGTATGCCATTGATTTACCCGAAGCCACTATTTACACCTTGAACCGCACCGGTTCGTTGCCGGTTTCCTATTTTAATTCGCAAGAACGTGCACAAAGCATTGGCAGACAATACGAACGTCAAGCCTATAACTATTTTGCCAATCTCGGCAATACCGATTTGATAAGAGTGGTGCAATACACAGCTTTGTATCAATTATTTATTGATAATGAAATTACTTATTCGGGAGAGTTGCACAACGCTCCTCCAAAAAATAAGCCTTATTTGCTTGTAACGCCTACCAAAAACCTGCTGAATGTTTTTAAAGATTTAAAAGATGAACAGATTACTTTTGTAAGCGATTCCGCATCAAAAAGGATGTTTGCCTTATATCAAAAAGACAAAGTGATGGAACAAATTCGCGACAATGAGGCGCAATACAATTACAAATACGAAGAACAAGAGATTGAGCGCATTATGACGCGCGTGAAAGGAGATAACAAAACACGCTTGACGGGTGAATTTAAGAGTGTTCGTTCCATGTTGCAAAATCTTTCGGAAGAGCAATTTAACAATTTGGCAAGACAGTTGGCGTACCCGCGCGGGCAACGTGTAAACGACCAAGCCACATATCAAACTTATTTGCGTGCCAGGCAGTTGAATAAACTTATGCACAGTCTCGGTAAAAACAATTTAGATCTGTTAGGTTTGGATTTAAACAACGTGAAAAACTATTTTGTAAATAATTTAAGCCATTCTTCCGCCAAATATTTGAAAACGCCTTCTGTTATTGTTACTTTTAATGATATGGTAACCACCGGCGGGCATAATCTTTCGTCGAAAATAAGTAGGGTTAATTCTATGCAGAATTATAAGCGTGATGGTGGCGGAGGAGGCGGTGTGCGGTATGCGGAGAGCGGTGAGCGACCGGCGGTAAGCGGAGAACGGAATGCGGATAGTGGGGAGCGAAAAACAACGAGCGGAGGTCAGCCGCAAGCGGCTAAACCGAAAACGACTACTTCAACAAATACGGCTTCTAATCAAAAACCCGCCAATCAACCGACTATTCGACCGCGCACGGAAGTGGTGGCAGGTGGTGCGAGACCGCAAAGAGGATTATAACTCTGTGGTTCTCTGTGCACCCTCTGTGCTTCTCCGTGAAATAAGAAATAACACAGAGGGTGCACAGAGAACCACAGAGAAAAAATATAAAGCAATCAATATTTGTTTATTTTTGCACCATCAAAAAACACTAATAAACTCATTCACTATTAATCACCAACCACAAAAATTGGGGTCGTTTGGTTTTGACAGCATGTATGTGGATTTGTAAGCATGTCGGAGGTTGTGAGACGGTTCCGTTAAAAACTAACTCTCGTAGCCAATAACTGGCAACTCTTATGCAATCGCTGCGTAACCGCCGCGATTCCCGACGCCTAAACCAGGTTTAGAGTCTCGGGTGTTTCCCCGGAAGCTTTGCTTTTCTGCGTCCGGTACGAAGCATCGTAAACGAAAAGATAGCCAATGTAAGCTTCGATGCAAAGGCGAAATTTTAGAAGATAAGCGAAGGCATGGTCTGCCGAGTACTTTTCCTTCGCCGACAATCAAACTTCGGCTAAACATGTAGAAAGCACTTTTGCAACACGTTTGGACGCGGGTTCGACTCCCGCCGGCTCCACGGAATTCTGAACCGGGATTTTCATAAGATGAATAGAATTGTCAAAATTGAATCCTGCTAATCTTGTAAATCTCAATAAAATCCCAGTTCAAGAACGTTGAACTTTAAGCTAAATATTATGCATTCCGTTTGTTTTCACTTTCAAGTAAACCAACCGTACATTCTTCGTACGTACCGTTTTTTCGACATCAATCAAAAACATGATTATTTCGATGTTTATCAAAATAATTATTGGATCAATCGTTTGGCAGAAAGAAGTTACCTGCCTGCAAACCAAATGATTTTGGATGTTATTGAAAAATATGGAAATGATGTAGCATTCAGTTTTAGCATTTCAGGAACGACTATCAATTTATTCAAAGAATATTGTCCGGAAGTTATTGATAGTTTTAAAAAATTGATTGCTACTGGTCGCGTGGAGATTACCGGAAGTACTTTTTCGCACAGTTTGGCAGCCCTCAACAATAAATCCACATTTGTTGAACAAGTGAAACTACAGGAAAAGTTGTTGTATGACACGTTTGGAGTGAAACCCACTACTTTTTGCAATACGGAAATTATTTACTCCGATGATATCGGTGAATGGCTGTTTGAGTTAGGCTACCGTGTTGTGTTAACCGAAGGCGCCAAACATATTTTGGGTTGGAAAAATCCGTGTTATTTATATTGCAATCCGTTTCAAACGGAACAAAAGCTTTTGTTGAGGAGCTACCAACTTTGCGATGATATTACGTTACGTTTTTCGGATCAATCGTGGAATGAATATCCGCTCACAGCAGAAAAATACATGAAGTTTTTGAGCGGCATCGCTTCCGATGCACAATTCATTAATCTTTATTTCGATTACGAAACCATTGGAGATTATCATACTAAAGAAACCGGCATCTTTGATTTTTTTCATGCACTTTTTGCGCAATTGGCAGAGTCGCAAAACTTCCATTTTATCATGCCAAAAGAAGCGTTAAAATCACAAGCGCAAGCCTCTACCTTACATGTACCTTGGCCCATTTCTTGTTCCGGCGATGAAAAAGATATTAACGAATGGTTAGGCAACGAGCTGCAACAAGAAGCATTTGAACAGCTTTACAAATCGGAGTCACTTTATTTAACCTCAAAAAATGAAGAAGCCAAACGAGCTTGGTTGCGCATGCAAAACGCACTTTATTATCATTTTATGGGCACCAAATGGTTTCCGCAAGATGCCGTAAAAAAGCATTTCGATGTGTATCCATCTCCCTATCAGGCATTCATAAATTACATGAATGTGCTAAATGATGTGAAATTGCAATTGGAGAAATCGTAAATAAAAGTACCTTATGTGGAAGTTATATGCCATTTTATCAGCCGTATTTGCTGCATTAACAGCTATTTTAGCCAAAGTGGGGGTTAAAGGAATAAGCGGCAATGTAGCTACCGCCATTAGAACCGTTATTGTACTTTTTATGGCATGGGGCATTGTTTTATTGAGCGGCGAGTTGGGAAATGTAAAAGAAATAAGCAAACGAAACCTGTTTTTTTTAATCGCTTCGGGAGTAGCCACAGGACTTTCATGGATTTTTTATTTTAGAGCATTAGAAACAGGACCCGTATCAAAAGTGGCGCCTATAGACAAACTCAGCATCGTGTTTGTTATACTTTTTTCGCTCGTTTTGTTAAAAGAGCCGTTCGACCTTAAACTGCTCATTGGTGGCGCATTAATTGTAGCCGGTACGTTTGTATTAATTATGTAAACCTGATTTCTCTAAGGCTTTTCTATTTTTAGGAGCATAATAAAAATAAAGCATCAAATCGATGGTTACCAATAACATATTAAAAGCCCATAAATAGGTAACAATATCGGGTTGGTGTACAATTTTATGCAAAACCCCAAAAATATATCCGAGGATAATAATCATCATAAATGCCGGACTTTTTCCTAAAACAAATTTGGTTTTCAAAGACTTGTAAATAGAGATAGGCCAGCTACAGGCAAAACAAAGCAACATGAATACTTCTAAAATACTAAACGAATGAGGCATATTATTTTTTCGGCAAAAATAATTTTAAATTTTGAGTTTTGAATTTTGAATTCAAAATTTATAATTCAAAATTAAGTCTTAAATTCTAATCTACAATATTCTCTCTCCCTTATCGTTAAACTAACTCAATAACATATCGCAAAATCTGTGAAAAAAAGCTGCTTAATTCTTCTATGTTTCATCACTTTGCACTTTTGTCAAGCTCAGCGCTCTGAAATAGGAACCATGCTAGGAACCTCTTTTTATTTGGGCGATTTGAACAGCATGCCTTTCCGTGATGCGAAATTTGCAGGCGGAATCGTTTACAGATATAACTTTACTCCTCGTTGGGCATTGAAAGCAAACATCTTATTTGGAAAAATTGCTGCTTCGGATGCTAATAACCACAGTATATTATATGATGTTATTGATGAACAAAAAGTATACAAATGGGATTATAGAGACAGGGGGTTGTCTTTTTCTTCTCCCATCACCGAAATTTCGGCGCAAGTTGAGATCAATTTTTTTAACGTGTATAATGTGTCACATAAAAACCATATTTCTCCTTATCTTTTTGGGGGATTTGCCGTATTTTCCTTTAACCCGCAAGCTAATTATACAGATCCGAAAACAAAAATAACCAAAACTTATGATTTGCAACCCATTGTAACAGAATGGAAATTAGATGAAGACGTGCACACAAAATATAGGCTTACAGGTTTCGCTATTCCATTCGGTATCGGTTTTAAGGCAAATATTGGTCGCTATGTGTGTGTAGGGGCAGAGTGGGGACTGCGGTTTACATTCACCGACCACTTAGATGATGTAAGCGGACGGTATCTCGACGTTCTTCCTTTAAAACATACAATGTCTGAAGACAATTTCAATGTAGTGGCGCACTTTGCTGATCCCTCTGCCGATCTTAATGCCAATCCTATAAAACGACACACGCCCGGTTCACAGCGTTATTCCACCATAAAAACCGATTGGTACTCCTTTGCCGGAGTGATTATTACCGTACGTATCGGAAATGAAGATAGAATTTGCGATCTTAAAACTAATGTGAAATTAAAAAACAAACAGGGACGTAAAAGATAGGATGAAAAATATTGATTTAAACCGTATTCCAAATCACATTGCCATTATAATGGATGGCAACGGACGCTGGGCAGAAGAACACGGCAAAGAGCGTATTTACGGGCACCAAAACGGAGTAGAAGCCGTTAGAAGTGCGATAGAAGGCGCCGGTGAAATTGGGGTAAAGTTTCTTACCTTATATGCATTTTCTACCGAAAACTGGAATCGCCCAAAAGAAGAGATAGATGCACTTATGGCATTGTTAGTCAAAGCAATCAAGAATGAATTAGATGGTTTGATGCAGAATAAAGTTCGTTTACAAGCCATTGGCAATTTGAGCTCACTTCCTGTCGAATGTCAAAGTGAGTTGCAAGACGCCATCGAAAAAACAAAAAACAATACAGGTTTAACCGTAGTGCTTGCCTTGAGCTACAGCGGTCGCTGGGAAATTGTAAACGCCGTAAAAGAGATCATTAAAAATAATATTGAAGTAAAAGAAATTACGGAAAGTAACTTTTCAACATTCTTAAACACCACCCATATTCCCGACCCGGATATTTTAATTCGTACCGGACGCGAATGCAGAATAAGCAACTTTTTATTATGGCAAATCGCTTATGCTGAGCTGTTTTTTCCTGCCATTCTTTGGCCTGATTTTAGGAAAGAACATCTTTTTGAAATTATCGTCGAATATCAAACACGCCAACGAAGATTTGGAAAAACAGGAGCGCAAATATCAAACACTTCTATCTTCAATTTTTAGGAACGACGCCAAAATTAACGTTGTGAAACCCACCACCAATACCATAAGTTGTTGAGCCCCCCAACCGATCCAACCTGCGGCTAAGCCTTGTGCATAATCTATACCATAAAGGGCTAACACTCCAGCAACAATGAGCGGATAGGCACCCAAACCACCTTGTGCTATAATAAATCCGATAGTACCTACAACCATCACAAGGAATGCCGGCATGAAACCCAAGTTTTGTAAAAAATCGAAGGCGAAAAAACACATGTAAATTCCCAGATAATAAAATACCCAAATGCCAATGGTATAAATGACAAATAAATAAGGACGTTTTAAATCTTTAACAGAAATGAGTCCTTGCCATAATCCTACAAAAATATTTTTAATTTTTCCAATGATTTTGGATTGCTTTCTATCTGTTTGACGTGTCGTTCTTATATGTTTTAAAATTAATAAAAGCACGACCAATCCGATAAACGCACCAAAAACAAGATACTTCATTGCCCATAATGCCGCCCATTTTTCGTTTACCCATGCGCCCAATGTAATTCCTTCTTGTTTATTGATCATCAAATTTGATAATAGCCCTGTATTCAGGAAGATAATGAGCACAAAAAGTGCGAAAAATACCATCAAGTCGAAAACACGATCTACAACAACCGTTCCAAACGATTTTTGAAAAGGGACTTGATCGTAGCGTTGTAATATACTACAGCGCAAAACTTCACCAAGACGCGGAACAGCTAAATTAGCTAAATAGCACGTCATTACAGAATAAAAAGCAGTACTTTTACGCACCCGGTACCCCAATGGATCAATAAGTAAAATATTCCTTAAAGCACGGAAATAATGCGCCACAACTCCACAAGCCATTGAAATAAAAATGAAAAACAAACTTTTGGAATTAAGTACTCCCTTGGCACTCTCTTTAATTTTATCCACATCTTCCGGAGATAGATCTTTTACGGAAAACCATACAAAAAATATTCCAAGACTAAGAAAAATAAGAAGTTGAATTATCTTTTTTGCCATAATACCATGCTATTCTACAGAGACTGATTTTGCTAGATTTCGAGGTTTGTCCACATCGCAACCACGCAATACAGCTACGTGATAAGCCAACAGTTGCAACGGAATAGATGCCACTAAAGGAGATAAAAGTTCCTCGGTTTTAGGTATTTCAATGCAAAAATCAGACATACTTTTTACAATTTCATCGCCTTCGGAAACAATAGAGATTATTTTTCCTCTTCTTGTTTTCACTTCTTGAATATTGCTCACTACTTTCTCATAAGTTTCTTGTTCTGTAGCAACTACAACAACAGGCATCGCTTCATCGATGAGGGCAATGGGTCCGTGTTTCATTTCGGCAGCAGGGTATCCTTCGGCATGAATGTAAGAAATCTCTTTCAATTTTAATGCACCTTCCAAAGCAACCGGAAAGTTTACGCCACGTCCCAAATAGATGGCATTTTGCCTGTCATTAAAATAGTGCGCTATCTCTTTTATTTCGTTATTTTTTTGAAGAATAGCTTCAATCTTTTCCGGAATTGCATCTAAACTGTTTACTAATTGATAATAATAAGAGAGTGCGATAGTTCCTTTTTTTCTTGCTAAACTTAATGCCATGAGCATAAGCACAGTAATTTGCGCGGTAAATGCTTTCGTAGAAGCTACTCCAATTTCAGGTCCGGCGTGAGTATAAGAGCCGGCATGCGTATTTCGGGCAATGCTTGACCCCACTACATTGCAAATTCCCAATACGGTAGCGCCTCTACTCTTTGCCAATTCTATCGCGGCAAGCGTATCGGCAGTTTCCCCCGATTGCGAAATGGCAATTAGCACGTCGTCTTCATTAATGATAGGATTCCTGTATCGAAATTCGGAGGCATATTCCACTTCTACAGGAACACGAATTAAGCTTTCAAAGATGTATTCTGCCACCAAACCGGCATGCCACGAGGTTCCGCAAGCTGCAATGATAAAGCGTTTTGCGTGAAGCATTTTATTTTCATATTCAATAATTCCTCCAAGAGACACCACATCTTTTTTGGTGTTTATCCTTCCTCGCATGCTGTCCACAATAGCTTTGGGCTGCTCAAAAATTTCCTTGAGCATGTAATGCTCAAAACCGCCCTTTTCAATTTGATCTAATTTTAATTCTAATTTTTGAATAAAAGGACGTTGCTTTTCATTGCGAATATTAGTGATTTTCAATTCTTTCTCAGGATGAAGTACAGCTACTTCTTCATCATTCAAATAAACAACATTTTGTGTGTATTCTACGATGGGCGCCCCGTCTGAACCTACAAAAAACTCACCTTTGCCTAATCCAATCAACAATGGACTTCCCTTCTTAGCTACAATAACTTGTTTGGGGTATTCTGCAGATAAAATGGCTAACGCATACGTACCTACAATAACAGATAAAGCCATGCGTACTGCCTCAACCAAATCTACTTGTTCGGTTTTTCTAATATCTTGAATGAGATGCACTAATACTTCCGTATCTGTATGACTTTTGAAAACATAACCTTGCTCAATAAGTTCATTTTTTAAGCTCAAATAGTTTTCCACAATACCATTGTGAATCAAGGCTAAAGTTCCGTCTTCCGAAAGATGTGGATGAGCGTTTTCATCGTTAGGCTCTCCGTGCGTTGCCCATCGCGTATGTGCAATTCCGGTAAAGGCGGCTACATCTTTAGTGGCGCAATAATTCTCAAGGTCTGCAACTTTACCTTGTTTTTTATAAAGTTGAATATGTTCTTTGCCAAATAAGGCAACACCGGCGCTGTCATATCCTCTGTATTCCAATCTTTTTAATCCGTTAATTAAGAAAGGGTACGCTTGGTTATTCCCGGTATAGGCTACAATTCCGCACATAGTAATTGTTTTATAGTAAAAAATTAGTATTCAGTGTAATAGATTTCTAATCTTAATCTTGGAGATGTTCCCCCAGGATGAGTTCCGCTTAGGAGCAATCTATTGGCATTTGCCGCCGCCCCTCTTACTACCAAATAAATAGATGGTTGGAAGTTATCTCTCTGAATAATTTCGTTTATGTATCTTGTAACGCGGAACCTATATTCTCCTTTTGCTGCATCGTAACTTCCTCCAAAATAGGCTTCTCCAGTAAGTTCGTCGGGTATAATAACGTTAATTCCCGCTGAGTTAATTCCGGAGATACCCAATCTTGCCGGCGGTGGATATAAATGCAAACTCTCTCCAATATTGGTAATCACCAATTCCGCCTTGTTAACTGCTATATTTTTATCTTTTAATGCTTTTAAATGAGGAAATGTAATTTTCGTTTTTACGCCTCCCATGGATTGTGCATAAAGTATTTTTTCTCCTAATAAAGTGTTGTTGCGAAGCACTTGGTTTACAAAATCCGAATTCCCTATTTCATAATTGTGTTCATAAACGCTAAATCTATCTACTTCCTGGCTTCTGACAATAAATGAAAACCTCCGCGCTGTACCATTATCTTTATAATAGAGTTGGATGCCCGATAAAGCGTTGGTCAAGGTGAAATTAACAAGTGAGCCGTTGCCTTGGGAAGGTTCAGCGCAAATGTATAATCCTTTAAAAAAGTTTTTAAAAGCATCGGCAGTCGCCATCAGCGAGGCGCTCTGAAGAAAATTATGTCCTAAATCATCACTTAATCGGATACGCACATGAGCTTCTGCTACCGTATCTAATCTTACTCTGGTATTCGGAGTAGGTTTTAATTGAAAATCAGAATTATAAGTAAGATTATTTCCATTATGAGCAAGTGAACTGTGTTGATTATAAGTTGTTGTAGATAGAATTGGTTCTGTTAATTCATAAACTCTAATTGTAAACGGATTTGCGGTATCTCCATAAAAACCCCCTGTGTACCTTAGTGTTAAAACAATAGAGTCAAGTTGTGGTGCCTCACCGAAATTGACATTACTTCCGGATGGGATAAGTTGGGTGTATATGCCGGCAGTAGTGGTTCCAAAAATAGGATCTTTAATATGACCTAAAAAGTTGTGTACGAGATTTGTTGTATTCAATGTGTCTTCCAAAACAGAATAGGCAATCAAAGTTGCAGTATCTGTAAAAATAGCATTCAGCAAATCGTCGCGGTCTTTTAAATTAAGTCCGATAGAACTTGGCTCTTTTTGACAACTCTGAGAAACCGATAATATGGTACAGAGCAACAAAAAAGGCACATAATTTAAGAGGCGCAAATTAAAATTCTCGCGGCGGGAGTTCCAAAAGTTCTTCATAAAAATGGTTATATTCATCAACATATTCTAAATATTCTTCCGTTTCCGGATGTACAATTATAGGATGTTCGTATTTTTTTAAATATTTTTTTAATGAAGGCGTAATGCCGGGGTGACCAATTACGGCGGCATCAGAAAAATCAATAGCCGTTTTAAGTATGGTGTCGTATCCGGCAGCTCCTTTAAAATGCTTTAAATACTCTCTCGGCACTCCTGTGGTTTTAAGTTTTTTCAAGAAGTTGGAGGAAAATTTTTCAGAAAACTGATCATTATAGATAGAGGTGACAATTCTAACATCCTGAAAAAGAGGATTATCTTTGTAAACTGTACGAATAAAAATGGGAATTAAAGAACTGATCCAACCATGGCAATGAATAATATCAGGATTCCAGCCTAATTTACGCACGGTTTCAATTACTCCTTTTGCATAAAATAAAATGCGTGAGTCGTTGTCTTCAAAAAACTGCTCATTTTCATCCGTAAAAAGCGCTTTCCTTCTAAAAAAATCCTCGCTATCAATAAAATATACTTGCATGCGAACCGACTGTAAAGAAGCCACTTTAATGATAAGCGGATAATCATCTTCTTCAATAATAATGTTCTGTCCGGAAAGCCGAATTACCTCATGCAACATGTTTTTACGTTCATTCACTAAACCATATTTAGGCATGAACGTTCTAATTTCGTTTTCTCTTTCTTGAATTCCTTGAGGCAAGAATCTGCAAATAGAGGAAATATAGCTCTCCGGTAAATAGGGATAAATGGCGGGAGTAATGTACAGGATTCTTTTCTTTGACATATCTAATAATTCAGTTCGCAAAAATATATAAAAAAAACGGAACAAAAAGAATTTATTTTAAAAAAAATCATTTTTCAGTGGGTTGTTAAAAAAAATATACTATTATTGCCGCGCAGATAAATAAAATAAAACCATTATGAAATCAGTAACATGCTTCGCGTTTGTTCAAAACGCAAACCTTGAAAAAAAGGTAATTGACTGTTTGTCAAAATTTAAGTCCATTCAATTTTTTGGATTTGTTAACCAACGTGTAGATTTTTTGGAGCGCATGAGTCACTTTCGCCCCGAAATCTTAATTCTTGACCTTTCTCATCACAAAACCGAAGAGATTGAAATTTTAGAGATGATTCACAAGCCTCCGTTTGTCTTGGGCATCATTTCTTCAAAGGAAAATCCTCATCTTTGGCTCGACAAAGGTTTATTCGATGTCATTCCTCTCCAGTTTTCCAACGATTTGTTGATTCGTAAAATTTACAAAATTATTCGGATTATTTCCGACATTAGCAATCTTTATCAAACAGAGCCTATTGTTGCGGAAAACCCGATTGTTTATAAACCATCAAGATCTTCCGCAAATAAGGAAAATGAGTCTTTTTTCATACGTTTCCAAAAAGTTACAACGAAGATTAAATTTAGCATTATTACGATAATTACGAAAGAAAAGAAATTGATTGCGATAGAAACTTCTAACAATCAACTCTATTTCCATGAGTCTACAATTAAAGAGGTGGCTCAAAAACTTCCTCCGGAGTATCTTGTTCGGATTAACAATGCCACGATCATCAATTTGAAGTTTGTGGATAAAATTGAAAAGAACCTTGTGTATATGGGTTCGAGGGTATTTACGGTTTCGCGTTCTTATTATTATCAGTTTAAGAATGCAGTGAATGTGCTTCAGAAAAAATAGAAATAACGAAATTCCTCTCTGTGTAACTCTGTGCCTTCTCTGTGGTTCTCTGTGTATTTTTTTTAATTTATTTCACAGAGAAGCACAGAGAAGGCACAGAGAACCACGGAGAATTATTTAACAATTTAAAATTAAATCTGCATAAAATTCACGTTGCGAAATATTGTTGTATGCCAACTGTTTTGGAATAATACTCATAGCAGTTTGCCCGGGAATGGTGTTGATTTCTAGAAAAACAGGTTCATCTTCAGGATTGAGAATGAAATCAACGCGCACCACGCCTTTGCATCCTAATTTCTTGTAGATGTTTTCGGAGTATTTTCTTATTTTTTCTTCTACATTTTTGTCAATTTCAGCCGGAGTAACCATTTCAAGAAATCCGGGCGTGTATTTGGCTTCAAAATCGTAAAACTCTTTTTTGCTTTTAATTTCCGTAACGGCAAGCGCTTTCACATTGCCCTGCCAGGTGGTTACGCCGCAGGTAAGTTCCCTGCCCGGAATAAAACGCTCAATCATTATTTGATTATCCGTTTCAAAGGCTAAAGCTATGGCAACCACAAGCTCTTCGCGATGATGCGCTTTGGCAACGCCGACGCTTGAACCTGAATTACATGGCTTTACAAAACAAGGCAGACCACAATAATCAATAATTTCATCGTATAAAATAATGTCGTCTCTGTAAAAATGCAACGAAGGAGAAATAGGAACTCCGCATTTTTCTACTGCAATATTGCAAAAGTATTTATTGAAAGTGAGCGCGGAGCAGAAACTATCGCATCCGGTATAAGGAATTTGCAGCATTTCGAAGTAAGCTTGCAACTTCCCGTTTTCCCCCGGGTCGCCGTGAATAGCGATAAAAGCAATATCGAAAATAATGTGTTTGCCGTGAACGGTTAATGAAAAATCGTCTTTATTCATATAAAAATGCGCTCCACTTGTGTCTGTATAAACCCAGTTGTTCTCTTTTACAATAATAAGATAGGTTTCGAACTGCGTAATATCCAATTGATTTTGAATATTGGCAGCTGTTTTTAAAGAGATTTCGTATTCTCCGGAATTTCCACCGGCGAGGAGGGCGATTTTTTTCATTGCTTTTGATTTTCGATTTGCAAAAATAATATTTTAAAAATATAGCTAATAAATCTCTGTGGTTCTCTGTGGTTTCTCTGTGTAATATTTTTTGTTTCACAGAGAACCACAGAGAATCACAGAGAAATTATAGTGGAATCTGTGTCATCTGCGTGCAAAATAATATCTTTGCCATCAAAATTTTGTCTATGAAATACTACGAAATTGCCATAACCTTCTCCGAAATTTTCCCATGGAAAGAGATTTTTATCTCACTTTTAGCCGATTTGGGTTGCGAGAGCTTCGCCGACGGCGAAACCGATGAAATTTTATTAGCTTATGTTTCGGAAGATAATTATAATGAGGAAGATCTAAAAGCATTTTTTAAACAATATAGATCCGAAACAAATATTGAGTACGCAATTCAAGAAGTGGAACAGCAGAATTGGAATGCCGTTTGGGAGTCGAATTACGAACCGGTGATGATTGCAGAGAAATGCTTTATTCGTGCGCCTTTTCATGACTCTAATGTGACCGCCGAGTATGAAATTGTGATTGAGCCTAAAATGTCGTTTGGAACCGCACATCATGAAACCACCTCCTTAATGATTGAATTTTTGTTGGAAGAAGATCTTCAAAGCAAAAGCGTGTTGGATATGGGCGCGGGTACCGGCATTTTAGCAATTTTAGCACATTTAAGAGGCGCTACCCCCGTTACCGCCATTGATAACGATGAATGGGCGTATGTAAACAATATTGAAAATAACACTCGAAACAACGCCGAAGCCATACAAGTAAAGTTAGGAGATGCTACTTTATTAACAGAAAATGAAAAATATGACATCATCATTGCCAATATTAATCGCAATATTTTACTTAATGATTTACCTGCGTATATCAACGTGTTAAATAAAAACGGGATAATTTTTTTGAGCGGGTTTTATGTTGGAGAGGATTTGGAGATGATTACGCAAAAATGTTGCGAGTTAGGGTTGCAATTTGTTGCAGCGAAGAAGAAAAATAATTGGTGTGCGGCAAAGTTTAAAGCTTAAAAACTCATTCTTTGCATTTTCGCGTCTTTGCGAGATTTACTCCGTATTCCCTCCCGTGCGCGCCTTGCTCTCCATCTCAATTTTCCCAAAACGAAAAGTAATACCCGCGCTAATAAAACGGCTGTTCCATTTTGATGAACTATACGCAATATAATAGGGGTTGGTGTTATTATTCCTTTGCCTGCCCCAGTTAAAAATATCTTGCACATTTAAGAAAACGGAAATTTTTCTATTCCAAAAATCGGAACGCAAACCGCAGTTAATGGAATAAGTGGGTTGGTCTTCAAAAAATATCGTTTTGGTTTTGGAACGGTAGTTTCCGGAGGCATTAATTTCTAAGAATTTCCACACTTTTGCCCAAAAATTGAGCCGGAAACTATAGGCGAAAAAATCTGTAATCACCGGATCTTCGTAATCACGGAAAAGGGTTTCGCTATGCGATTGGTAAATACTTGCATTGAGGCGAATATTCATGAATGCTTTGAGTTTCCACATCACGTTAACGTCTGTACCGTAGCGATGGGATTTTCCCGAATTAACCGGCATCGTGAAAGATACATGTCGTCCAAAAAAATCACTGTAAACGACATCGGTAAGATTGTTAATTTCATCTTTACTATTTCTAAAATAAGCAGATATGCCAACCGAACCAAACTTGTTAAAGTATTTCGTCCAGCCGCCTTCTATGGAATTGGTGTACGTGGATTTTAAATCGGGATTGCCGGTAGTAAAACTATCTTCATAATATATGATGAATGTTGTTAGTTGTGAAGTTCTTGGATAATTAACTCTCCGTGTGTAACTTAAATTAAAATTATGCATTGACTTTGTAGCATAAGTTAAATGTAGTGAAGGAAATAGTCCGGCAAGGGTCTTTTTATCATCATGTTCCGGCCGGTTAATATAATAATATTTGATAAAACGGTTTTGAGATCGCAAACCGCCTTTTATGGTAAAACCTCCAAATTTGTGTTGCACAGTGATATACGCATTTATATCGCCTGCATGAAAAACAGCATTTTCATAGCGCATAGAATCTAGAATATAAATATCGGTAAACAAAGTGTCGGTTCTTCGATGCACTATTTCAGTGTGGTAATAACCATCAGCTCCTATTTCTATCATTCCGTTTTTGTGATAGGGCAAACTATAATGTATCTCGCCCCCCATACCATGATTACCATCGTTAGATGTTCTTTTTTTATCTGTATTCAATTCCGGATAATTGTCGTATGTGCGTTGGAAGCTGAGCACACCTTTGGATTTCTGAAACCATCCCCACATTTCCGTTAAAAGTTTGTGCCCTTCATCATTAAAATTATGCTCATATTCAATGCCTAAATTGCCACCGAACCGAGGTGCGCTATTTTGTAGTTTCTGAGTATAATCATAGATTCCCGGATTATTTATAAATTCCCGATATTTATAATCTTGAAAGGAAGTATATTCTCCCCAAGGCATTCCCCAGCCTCCACCCCAAAAAGAAAGGGTTTTCAATGAATCGAAGTTATAAGAGCCATATAGGTATGCACCTGTCCAAATCGAGTTATCTCTACCCTCACTGGTGTAACTTCTGTAACTTGAAGTATCCATATTTTCGTTTAAAATAATATTGTAACCATACGATTTCTCTTTGTAAAAATTGTAATTCCCATATAAATAGAGATTGATGGAAAACTTCTCATTGGAATACATATAAGAAAACCACGGTGAAGCCATGGGGCGGGTAGAACCGTTGATACCAAAGCTAATAAAGCTGTTTTTTTTGATGTTTGACTTGGTAACAATATTAATGATGCCGCCCGTACCTGATGCACTGTACCGGGCTGAGGGATTGTTAATTACTTCTATCCGCTCCAAAGCATTGGCGGGAAGTTGCTGGATATAAGTTTTCAAATTTTCGGCTTCTAATCTGGAAGGTCTGCCGTTAATCCAAATTTCAACGCTGGAAACGCCTCGTAGTGTGATATTTCCTTCAATATCCACTTCTACGCCGGGCGCATTTTGCAAAGCATCGGCAGCAGTGCCGGTTTGTACGCTTGGGTCTTCCGACACGTTGTACAATATTTTTTCGCCGTCGTTCATAAAAACAGGCTTAGTAGTAGTAATGTTAATATTTTGCAACATAGAAGCAGAGGGTTGTAACAGAATCGGCTCTATTGTTATTTCCTTGTTTTCACCCGTAACGGATATAGGTTGTTGATAGACGTCGTAACCAATATAAGAAGTTCTTAAAATATAGTTTCCGTCTTTGACATTTGAGAATGTAAAAATTCCGTCTTTATCCGTAGAAGCAACGCTAATAATTGTGCTATCCGTTTCATTGAGCAAGCCAACATTTACGTAGAAAAGAGGAGCATTTGAGCTATTATCTATTATCGTTCCGTTTATAGTGTAAGCGTTGTTTTGCGCTTGAATATAAATTGTTGAAAAAATTAACAAAAGGAGGAGGTAAAGTTTTTTCATAAGCTTTATGATGTATTAATAATCTAATAACGTAAAATGTTTGTTTTTGCTGCATCCCGCTTCAACACCGGATACAAAAACACCACCCCAAACACCACACATAATCCCGCATAAAAAACAGGTGTCATCCGCTCCGATTCTCCGAAAATGAGATACGCAAAAATGATGGAATAGATAGGTTCGAAATTTACAGCTAACGAAACAGTAAATGCTGTTAATGAGCGTAATAATTTGATAACCGCCACAAAAGGGTAGGCGGTGCAGATGGAGGCGAGTAGTAACAACCAACCGAAATCGGAAATTGTGGGCATTTGCCATGCGTTTTGTAGGGGCACAAAATTTTGTGCCCCTACAAAAAATATCGATACCCCCAACACCACAACAATCGGAATTAACGCCCCTACCAATTCATACAACGACAATGTTAATAATGCCTTCGTTTCAGCCAATTGCTTGTTTAATACGGTAAACAATGCAGCTAAAAAGGCTGCCAGCACTCCAAACAGCGCGCCTTGCCAATATTTGATCTCAAATCCTAACATAACGCAAAGGGCAATGAGCACAATAACACTACTGAAGATTTCTAATTTTCGAATTCGCTTTTTTTCTATTAACGGTTCTAAAATTCCTGCAAATAAACTGGATGAGGCAAAGCAACTTAGCGCTACCGACACATTCGAAACTTTAATAGAATGAAAAAACGTGAGCCAATGCAATCCAATAATGACGCCAATGCCCAAATATCTTAACAAGGTCTGCTTATCAATTTTTAATGATTCTTTACGAAATAAAATAACCACGTAAATAATTGGAATGGTTAACATTAATCTGTAAAAAACTAAATAATGTGCAGGCAGGGCAATCAGTTTTCCCAAAATACCGGTAAATCCGTATATGAGTACAATGAAGTGGAGATGCAAGTAGTTTTTAAATTGAATTTTCATTCTTTAAAATCTTCTAAACGTTTTTTTAATCCTTCATATTTAAACTGATATAGAATTGTACTCTTAAAATTATCCTCAAAAGATTCAGGAGTTAAAGTATCAAAAATTTCATCTTTATTTTCTAAAAATGAAACTTGCCTTGCCATCGCTTCCTCGTTGATGGGTGCATTCGCGTTGTTTGGGCACACATTTTGACATACATCGCAAGCAATGAGCCAGCCATATTTAGCCACACGTGTAAAATCAGTTTCATTTTTATTTAGGGTAATGTGCGTAATACATTGATTGCAATCTACATAATAAGGATCTACAATGGCGTTTGTAGGGCATGCCGCTATACATTTGCTACAATTTTTACATGAATTTTGATTGGGAGCATCATACTCATCTACTTCTTTATCAATTAATAAAGTTCCCAAAAAAATAAAAGAACCTACTGAAGTTTGAATGATTCCGTTTTTGCCATAATAACCGATTCCTGTTTGAACAGCCCATGCTTTTTCTGAAATAGCCGAAGAATCAATGGTAGTTTTATAATTGAAAGCGCCGTATTCTTCCTGCAAACGTTGCGCCAATTTTTCCATTTTTTCTTTCATGAAAACGTGGTAATCTTTGATTTGGGCGTATTGTGAAATTTTGCGGGTATCGGTTTTTGAGGGCACAAGATTTTGCGCCCCTACGGTCGCACACCGCACACCACACACCGCACACCGCGTATCGCACACCGCATCCCGCATATTGTAATTAAACCCACACACAATCACCGATTTGCAATTTTCCAATAATAATTCCGGGTGAAAACGTTTGTCAATATCGCGTTCTAAATATGGTTTTTTTGCATGGAAATTTTGCGCCAATGCTTTTTCAAAACGCTCTTTTTCAATGGTTAAAGGCTCAGACTTTGCAATGCCGCATAAGGAGAAACCGCAATTATGAGCGATTTGTTTAATGATTTCGGATTGGATTTTCACATTATAAAAATAATCGTTGCAAAAATAGCTTTTTAATCTAAAATTAATTCCTTAAACCTGACTTTGTCTTGCTAGTTATTATACTGCCCTTGGATTATTCAAAAATTTAGATACTTTTGCGAAAAATATCCAAAACATTTTGTATATGAGAATAATACAATATTTTTTAACAGCCGCTGTGTTTTTAATGCCAAGCATTTTTTCAGTACAAGCGCAAGAAACAGGTGGAAAAGAATTTTGGATAACATTTGGGGAAAATATGCTATCTCCAGCTTCTGCTGTTGATTTACAAATCCGTATCGTAAGTGGTAATAAGGCTGTTACAGGCAACATTCATTTTGCTGACTTGGGCATCTCTGTCCCTTTTAGCATTGGCGCCCAACAAGTACATACCTATAGTCTTGATCCTGCACAAAGACAAGCGGTATATAATCAAACCATGGGAATTTCAAACAAGAGCATTTATATATCCACTTCAGATACAGTTACGGTTTATGCCATGAACCAAAGACTCGCCAGTGCTGATGCCACCAATGTTTTGCCCCGAAGAGCATTAGGTACGGAATATTATCAAATAACTTATGGAACAGGTGAATATGCCGTTATTGCCATTGCCGATGATACCAAATTGTTTCATAATGGTACTCCTATACTAGGGCAGGAATCTTTAAATGCCGGACAAGTTTATTATAGAACATTCACAACAACAGGCGACTATATAACTTCCAACAAGCCTGTTGCATTTTTTTCGTTTAATAGGATGACAACAATTCCCAATGCTATTGGTTCGCCTGAGCATTTAATGCAGCAGTTAGTTCCGGTAAATAGGTGGGGAAAAACTTTTTTTGTTCCGGTTTCACATCTCAATGTTGATATTGTGCGTATTGTTGCGTCTCAAAACAATACCACTATTACGCAAACAGGAGGCATCATACGACCGGAAGGACAACAGAGCCTTGTTAATTTACAAGCCGGACAATTTGTGGAGTTAGAGGTGCCTATAGGTAATAATGGCTGTTTTATTATTTCCAACAAACCTGTGGGTGTATGTGCTTATTTGGTGGGAAATAATTATAATGGTTTAGGGCTCTCCGATCCCGCGCAAAGTTGGGTAGCGCCTGCAGAGCATGCTGTTAAAAAAGCGCAGATAGCTCCCTTTATTCCATCCGGCACTACGCACATAGGTGCGCATTATGCCTTGTTATGGACTCCACATATACACACCGGCGATGTAAGGGTTTCCATCGGAGGCGCTCCGCCGGTACCTGTGCCCGGACCTTGGATACAACATAGTAGCGGTTTATCGTTTTGCACTATGCAACTCACTAATCCCAATGCGTCATACTTATTCACGCAACCGCTAACCCTAGGCTTTCATATCTCTTGCTACGGGGTAGGTTTTGCTGAATCCTATTATTATCTCGCCTACTCAGCCATGTACGACTTATCTGATGCTGTTTTTTTTGCTAACGAAATTCATCACCTAAATTTATATGATACTCTAATTTGCGAAAGTGTGGTGAACTTTAGAGCAGAAATACAGGAACAGGGACCTCTCCCAAATATAAGCGGCTTAAAATGGTATATTGATGGCGTAGAAGAATTTTCTGCACAAAACCAACAAACATGGAGTAAAACTTTCTCTCCCGGTGAATATGAAATAAGAATGCGGGCACACTATGAAAATGGCGACACTATATCTAAAACAGGAATACTAAGGATATGTAATGTAGAAGTGGATTTTTATGTAAACGAAATTCATTATCAGGATTTGAATAACACAATTTTTTGTGAAAGTGAGGTGGAATTTCGGGCAGAAATAGAAGGGCTGCACACAGATGCCGGCAGTTTGCAATGGTATATTAACGAAACTGAGGAGCTTGCTGCGCGAGACCAAAAGACTTGGAGCAAAACCTTTATCAACGGAAAATATGACATTGAGATGCGGGTACGTTTTGCAAACAATGAGACAGAGTCCCTACCAGGCGCATTTACGATTTATGCCGGTGGTTTCATTAAGATGAGAAATATTCGACATTAATCTACCATTGTTCAAAAATAAACTCCAAAATTTCCTCCGCCACTTCGGTTTTCGCCTTGCACTTTCCTTCAAATATAGCGCCGTTTTGTGCAAAAATGGTTACTTGATTGGTGGCGCATTTAAACCCTGCACCGCTATTTTTCAAAGAATTAAGCACAATAAAATCTGCATTTTTTTGCTGCAATTTTTGTTTTGCATTTTCTATCTCATTTTCGGTTTCTAATGCAAAACCCACCAAACATTGTTTTTTTTGCTTTCTTTTTCCTAATTCTAACAAAATATCGGTTGTTTTTTCCAAAATAAGCTCTAAATCGCTATTTTTTTTCTTGATTTTTTCAGAGGCGAACGTTTTTGGAGTATAATCGGCAACGGCTGCCGCCATAATGATGAGATCTGCATTTTTTGAATAATGCAGTGTTTGGGTTAACATCTCTTTAGCTGTTACAACATCCACACGTTGAATGGCTTGGTTTGTGGCATACAAAGCTGTAGTACCTGTAATTAATGTCACTTCAGCGCCTTGTTCCGCCAACTTTTCAGCAAGCGCAAACCCCATCAATCCGGAAGAATGGTTTCCTATAAAACGAACCGGATCAATCGGTTCATAGGTGGGACCTGCTGTTACTACAGCTTTCTTTCCATTCCATTTTTTTTTTTGAGAAAAAAATTGGGTAACGATTTCAAATATTCTTTCAGGTTCCTCCATTCTGCCTTTTGCAGAAATGCCGCACGCTAAATCGCCGGTTGCCGGTTCAATAATATGGCAGCCTTGTTTCTTGAGTTGCGCTATATTACGCTGTACCGCCTCATTTTCATACATATTCACATTCATAGCGGGCGCTAAAAAAACAGGCTTTTTCATAGCCAAGAGCAGCGTCGAGAGTGCGTCGTCGGCAATGCCGTTTGCAAATTTCCCAATGATATTTGCCGTTGCAGGGGCTATTACAACCACATCCGCCCAGTCTGCATGCGAAATGTGTGCTACGGAATACGGCTCATTGCGAATAAAAGAATCGGAATACACCGTGTTTTGCGACAATGTTTCTAATGTTAAGGGCGTAACAAATTGCAGCGCATTTTTTGTTACTACTACCTGAACCTCGTGTCCTGCTTTTTTAAATAATCGAATCAGCGACAACGACTTGTATGCCGCTATGCCGCCTGTGATTCCGAGGATAATTTTTTTTGCAGCCGGTTCCGGCATAGTATGTTACTTTTCAGGTAATTTGAAATAAATTTCGTGATTTTCAAATTCATGAATTGCCAAAATGGCAGGTTTCGGTAGTTGTTCATAAAAACGCGCCAATTCCACTTGCTCTCTATTTTCATGATTTTCATCAAAAGTATCATGAGAATAATGAGAAGCAAAATCTCTTACACGTTCTTGAAAATCTTCTTTGAACTCTGTAGCAATTTGGTTTGCTCGTTTAGATAAAATGGCTACGGTTTCGTAAATATTGCCGGTTTCTTTGTCAAATTCGCGCAAGTCGCGTGTTACGGCAAAAGAGTTCATTTTTACTTTGGTGTATTCGTTCGCTTTCATCCTATAATTATTTTTTTCGTTCGTCTAATTTTTTGATTTGATTAGCAGCCTCATCGGCAATTTTTTTGGCATCCGCTATAAAACGGCTTTCGGGGTATCGCGCCTGTAACGTTTCAAAAGCATCAAGGACATCTTTAAAACGGTGATATTTTCTATGTTCCACGCTTCTTCGCGCAAAATCAAAATTGTTTCTGACTAAAATAAACAATACTTCGGGCGCATATTTTGAATATGAATAGGTTTTTAAGAAATTTCTCGCCATAATTTGCGCAGCTTCATAATTCCCTGTGCGGTAATACATTCTCACCATTTCCATCTCTTTTTTAGCCAATTTGTCACGTAAAGCATCTAAAATTTCGTTACATTCTTCAATATGCTTGCTATAAGGGTAATTCTGAATAAACAAATTAACCTCATCAATAGCCATAAGCGTGATAAATTGATCTAAATAATACTCGGGCGAGCTAAAGTACATGGCTTTTACAGCATTTAAGGCTGCCAATTCCGTCCTTTCCGTTCCCGGATATCTTCGCACATAATCTCGAAAATGAAACGCTGCCATTTGATAATCACGATTTTGGAAATAAGAATCTGCAAAATAGAAAAGAATGGTATCACCTAATGGCGTACCGATGGATAACGGATAAAGTTGTTCAAAAATACGCGCCGCCGATAGCCAAGCTTTTTTGTTATACAAATTCATCGCTTTTTCATAGTATTCCCGAAACGTTTCAAAGTTTACTTTTCCTCTTCTTCCACTTCTTCTGGGTTTCTTTTCTTTCGTCTTCCTTTCAGCAGAAGTTACCGTTGTTTCATTTGTCTCATCTACTTCGAAAAAGCATACATGATTATCTTTTGGGAGGAATTCACCCTCAGTAGTAGCGGATGCCTTCCCAAAAGAGAAGCATAAAATCAAGAAGATCAATAGATTAAAATCTATGATACGGATTTTTTTCATGGTGCGAATATATACATTTATTCGAGCTAACCGGATTTTCAAGTAGTTATTGCACAAATGGTTTTCCCGTGCTAAGCACTTCTCTTCCGAACACGCTGTTTAAATATTTGGCGGCAAGCACGTAAAATGTTAATAATGAAATTGTCAATTCCGAATATGCTGCAATAACGTGCCATATCTGTCCACATCCGAAAGCCTCTAAAGCCAAAGTTGAAAACAAGATAACAATAAGTATCAAAAGAATGAACATAGCTTTTGACATTTTCACGGCAGAGATGAGGAAAATAGTTGTAAGGATAAGATAACCCATAAAAACAAATCCTAATTGTTTGGTATCGGCGGAAGCTGCGAGCGCTTCGCCGAAGCATCCCAATCTGATGAGCCAGCTCATTCCCATGCCGATCCAGAACAAGCCGTAGGCAGCAAAGGCGGTTGAGCCAAAAAGGTTGTTGTGTTTAAAATCGAACACGGATGCAATAATTTGTGCCACGCCGCCAAGAAATAGCGCCCAAGGCAGCACAAAACTTAATCCGTCTGTAATTCCGAGTTTTTGAGAAGAGGCTACCAGCGTTACAATTGCCAAGCCGAAAAGCCCGAGTGTGGTTGGGTCTGCAACCATAATTTTAATTTGTTTCGTCTCCATTAAATATGTTTTTAAATTAGCCCGCGAAATTATAGTTTCCATTGGATTTTTGCTTACATTTTTACCTTTGAATTTATCACGCCTTGTGGTAAATTATATTTTGGCTGTGTTATATACTGATTTATACGGTTTTCTATTTTTGCCTACTTGATTTCATCGCTTTGCATTTTTTGACTTTGGGGTCAGTCAAAAATTCTTGATACTCTTCTGTTTCCATTCCGTAAAGAGCAACTTTCCCATCATTGTCGCAGTGAATACCGAACCCATAAGTTTTGGTTAGAGGTGAAGCACGGAAACAAGGCTGTCCTTTTGAAAAAAACTGCTCTCTTGCTTGTTTATATTCTGTTTTTATCAAATCATTTCTGTCGGCAAACACCTGAAAAAATATGTCGTCAGAGGTGTATTTATATGGATTTTTAGCAATCAAGTCATACTGCATTTCTGCAACCGTTTTTTTGTCTTTTGTTGATGGCTTTGTACCACAATATGCCTTAGTATCTTCCGCTACTTCTATAAAAGTGTCAAAATAATTTGTTGTATGTATTTTCATATTGTCTGTTTATAAATCTTTTTTCAGATAAATCATATCAACAAGTTGAATTTCTCCCTCGAAAATAGGTTGCTCATAATTATCGGTAAAGAAGTTCTTTACTCGATGTGATTTTTCAAATCCGCAACTTTCATAAAACGACAAAATTGCCGGGACTTCACCTGTTCCAACAAACATTGTTTTGTAGTCGTTTTTGTAGAAATCAAAAATAAATTTTATCAATGCTCTGCCGTACCCTTTGCCTTGATATTTTTCGTATGTCGCTATGTTTTTCAATTCGCAAGTTTCGTTGTCTATTGGCGCTACAACACAAACACTTTTCAAATCATTGTCGTATAAAGCAAACAAATCTCCGCTTGCCAAATACCTGTCAATCATATTCTCTTGTTCGTCTGCCAATAGCAACAGGTCAAGGAACTGTTTCTTGTTTTCGGTAATTTTTTCTATTTTCATTGTGTCTCTGTTGATGTTCTCTGATTTGTCAAAATATTTCTTTTCCGTCCTTCAATACTTCCAAGATACACCACATCCGAATGTGAATTCAGTGCCGTTTCGCACGAATCCTGAACAACGCCGATAATAAAACCTACGCCGACCACCTGCATCGAAATACTATCGGGAATTCCAAACAAACTGCATGCCAAAGGAATTAACAACAACGAACCACCTGCAACGCCGGAAGCACCTGTGGCGCTAAGCGTTGAAAGTACGCAAAGAATTACCGCAGTTGGGAAGTCAACCGATATTCCAAGTGTATAGGCCGCCGACATGGATAGAATCGAAATCGTTACCGCGGCGCCTGCCATA
>WQTS01000118.1 GCA_009786185.1 Bacteroidota bacterium | reverse complement strand
GGCGTTCCGGCTTCCCACCGCACACGTTCGGCGACGGTTCTACCGTCGTCGTTCTATCTGCCAACGCACGCCGTCGGGCTTTCCGCTATACTCCTCGCCTTACTTGCTTCGTAGAGACGCATAATTATGCGTCTCTACTGCCGTGCTTCGTGGATACTACAGGCTGCGGGGTGCCGCTGCAATCCCTAACGCAGGTGGGCAGCCTACGCTCCGTTCAATGGCAATCACGTGATGAATAAGCAATTTGTCCACAGAGCGCTGAAAGCGCGCAATATGTCAGCCCACGGCAACGCCGTGGGTAACGTAATGCACACGGACAATTGCACGCCCTGAAAGGGCAATATATTAAAAAACAAATTAAGTATGCTGCCCTTTCAGGGCGCATGGTTTAGGTGCCCGTTTCCTTTACCCACGGGTTGCCGTGGGCTGATATATTATGCACTTTCAGCGCTCCAATTAATTATTTCATTTTTGAAAATTACGGCAAAGAGGCTGCCCACCTGCGTTAGGGATTGCAGCGGCACCCCGCAGCCTGCACTCTCCGCGAAGGACAAAATGTAGGGGCAAGGCTCGCCCTTGCCTACGAAGCAAGTAAAGCGAGGAGTATAGCGGAAAGCCCGACGGCGTGCATGGGTTTGTGGGGAGGAAGCCGGAACGCCCAAATAAATTAAATACTAAAGACTTCTAATGATTTTGCCCTGTATTATACATACCCTTGTACATTATTTTATATTTTCGCACAATATATAAAAACTAAAAAAAAACAAAAATGAAAAGATTGTTTTTCGCTTTCTTAATCTGCTGTATAACAACAGCTTTAGCGGCTCAAACTGCCGCCATCAACAAACCACTAAAAGATTTTCCGAATGTGTACGATTTGAGTACGCCGCTGAATGCAGGTGTTACTATTTCTTATTTTTTTGTTAATGGGACTATGAGCCAGTTTCACGATGCGAGTTCATATATGAACAGTTTGGCGCATCAGAAGGGCACGTTATCAGATAGAATTGTAGACGAAGCCTATAAAGAGCGACTGCTAAATGATACTATTAAAGAGGTAGTGGTTTACAAGGATTTTGTAGCTTGTATGATAACAAAACACAATTCTGACTACAGTATTCGGGTTCTGGTTTTTGAAGATGGTAAATGGTTAAATTTATGTGAAGATGGTAGGAACAGCATGGAGGAGGTACGAAATAGAACATGCTATCAAAACAAAAACGGATAAGCGAAATTGTTTATTTATTACAGGATACATGCATGCTCATAAATCGCATGTTCCGGGAATGTATTCATCTGCTTGGGAACAAGAACCGGCATTAACTGCCGGTGCGCAGCTTGTACAACGTTTTTCGAACAAAGATGTATTTATCGTTTTTCAACATGTGCCTATGGGTACTAATTTTGGCTTTTTAGGCTTAGTACGTCAAGGGCTTTTTGATGCTGTATTTGAAATAGCAGGCAACAAACCGGTAGCTTTTTACTTAGCAGGTAGTCCCTTTGGAGCGGAGCCTTTCGATGCCGGTTTTGAGGTATGTTTTGATAATAGAGTAGGAAACTATGCAGATAATTTTGATGCCTATATTTTACTTCAGCCATTAAAAGATGAGGTGGAAGACTGTATGTTATATGAAATCTATAGTGATGAATTTATTGAAGAATTGAAGCGCCGTGCTACGCTTATTAATCAAGATGTGAGTCGATGGTTCGGCGTTGAAGGAGAACTAACTAAAGAAAAATTAATTGAACCCTTAAAAGAAGAATGCGAAGGTGAAAAGAAAAAGCGGTGGAGTTATTTGTTTGAGTAAATTATTGATTTTCAATTTCTTTTTTTTATTACATCCATAAAATGGTTACATCCTACGTGTTGCTTGTTGTAGAGACGGCGAATACCCCAGTCATGTTCGGAAGATTTTTAAGCCGCTGTATTCTAAGCAGATAATTCTTTTCTAGTTCGTTTAACGAGATAAAAACCTTATTTATACCTTATAAAAATACAAAAACACCTTAGTAGTAGCGTAATATTCATAAAATCACCTTATTACATTATTAGAGACTTTATTCTAAAAAATAAGGTAATAAGGTTGAATTTGATTTGGAGGCCATCATTGCTACTAAGGTGTTTTTGTATTTTTATAAGGTATAAATAATGTTTTTCTGATTTCGATATATAAATGTTATATGCTGATTGTAAAATAGTTATAATCTTTCGAACATGACCAGGCGTGCCCCGTCTCTACGGATTGACGTTATTCAATGGTATTATCCAAACTTTCCTATTTTTGCACCTCACTAAAAAAACAAACTTATGTACAAATTAGTTTTAATTCGTCACGGACAAAGTACTTGGAATCAAGAAAATTTATTTACCGGTTGGACTGATGTAGAGTTGACGGAACGCGGTATAAGAGAGGGAATAGAAGCCGGGCAACGCCTGAAAGAAGCCGGTTTCGATTTCAGATATTCTTACACTTCTTTTTTGAAACGCGCCATCAAAACATTGAACTACGTGTTGGAAGAGATGGATTTAATGTGGATTCCGGTAGAAAAAACGTGGCGTTTAAACGAAAAGCATTACGGCGATTTACAAGGCATGAATAAAGTGGAGATGGTAGAAAAATTTGGCGAAGAGCAAGTGTTGTTATGGAGAAGGAGTTACGATGTGCGTCCGCCTGCCATTCCGTTGGATGACCCGCGTCATCCTGCGCACGACCCGCGCTATGAAAATCTGAAAGAAGACGAAGCCAAACCCGGAACGGAAGCCCTCATTGACACGGTAGAACGTATTGTGCCTTACTGGGAAAGCGATATTAAGGAAAAATTGAAAACTTACAAAGAAGTATTGGTTGCCGCGCACGGAAACAGTTTACGCGGAATTATCAAGCACTTGAAAGGAATTTCGGATCAAGATATTGTTTCGTTAAATCTTCCCACAGGAATTCCGTATGTTTTTGAGTTTGACGCCAATTTCAATATTTTAAATGATTATTTCTTAGCTGATGAAGAAACGTTGAAGAAGTTGATGGAAGAGGTGGCGAATCAGATTAAGAAATAAGTTAAATTATTAAAGCTATGGAAAATTACAACGAACATTACGAAGATCCGTTTGAAGAAAACAAACGCCCCGGGTTTCTTACCTTTTTATGTATTCTAACTTTTATAGGTTCAGGGTATTGGCTGCTATTCAATTTATTTGTACCGGCTTATATATCCACTATGTTAAAAGTACTGCACAATACGCCTTCTTTCAGCTCGCCTGCTTTTGCCGCCGGCATTCAAACATTCGAACAAATTGCAGTTACACCGGTATGGCAATTTTACCTATTAGCTTTCTTTTGCGCTACTTCGATTCTCGGAGCTATTTACATGCTAAAAATGAAGAAGATAGGATTCCATATCTATGTAGTTTCCCAATTGGCACAAATGTGCATCGGGCAATTTATTATTGCCGGATTTTTTAAACCTAATTTTTCCAGCATGCTATTTACCTTGTTGTTTATTGGTTTATACGGAATTTACTACAAAAAATTTACTGCTCTAAATGCAGAGAATGATGAATAACGCTTTAAATCTTTAAATTTTAAATTATATGAACGACATTTTAAACCTCAATCCAAAACGCGTATTTTATTATTTCAACGAAATTTGTAAAATTCCGCATCCTTCTAAAAAAGAAGAAAAAATAGTTGCCTGGTTGTTGGAAACCGGCAAAGTATTAGGCTTGGAAACCAAACGCGATAAAATTGGCAACGTATTGATTTCCAAACCGGCAACAAAAGGCAAAGAGAACGTTACGCCTGTTATTTTTCAAAGTCACGTGGATATGGTATGCGAAAAAAATAACGATACCAAATTCGATTTTGACAAAGATCCCATTCAGCCTTACGTGGATGGCGAGTGGCTCAAAGCAAAAGGTACTACGCTGGGCGCCGATGACGGCATCGGCGTTGCTATCCAATTGGCATTGCTGGAAGCTAATGATATTGAGCACGGTCCGATGGAATGCTTGTTTACCGTGGATGAAGAAACGGGTTTAACCGGAGCTTTTAACTTGGAAGCCGGTTTTATGAAAGGTAAAATGTTGCTGAATTTAGATTCGGAAGATGAGGGCGAGTTTTTCATTGGGTGCGCCGGCGGAAAAGATACACAAGCGATTCTCGACTTAGAGTGGGAAGACAAAGTGCCGAAAGATTTTATCGCATACAATATATATGTAAAAGGCTTGCAGGGCGGTCACTCCGGTGATGACATTAACAAAGGACGCGGAAATGCCGTGAAACTTTTGAACCGCATTTTGTGGAATGCTTACCAAGATTTGGATCTTTTTATTGCAGAGATGGATGCCGGAAATTTGCGCAACGCCATTGCTCGCGAAGGTAATGTACACATTATCATTCCCAAAGAAAATAAAAAAGCATTTGAAAAATACCTTCAAGAGATGGATAAAACGTACAAAGAAGAGTTGCACGTTACCGATCCGGGCGTTACCGTAACTTTTGAAGAAGCCAAAATGCCGAAGAAGATTTTGAACGAATTGTTACAGATAGACTTGATGAATGCGTTATATGTTTGCCCGCACGGCGTGTTGGCAATGTCGCAGGATATTCCGGGCTTTGTGGAAACTTCTACCAATTTAGCTTCCGTGAAGTTTAAAGATGGTAAGATTCTCATTAGCACCAGTCAGCGCAGCTCAGTAGAATCGAAAAAACAAGATGCGGTAGATATGGTTTCTTCTACGTTCTATACTATTGGCGCTGATGATGTTAAAATTGGTGATGGTTACCCGGGCTGGGAGCCAAATCCCAATTCGGAAGTATTGAAAGTGTTAACACAAGCGTATCGCAATCTATTTAAAAAAGAGCCTGAAGCCAAAGCAATTCACGCCGGTTTGGAGTGTGGATTGTTTTCCGAAAAATATCCGGGTTTGGATATGGTTTCTTATGGTCCGACTTTACGCGGCGTGCACTCTCCCGAAGAAAAACTTAAAATTGACACTGTGCAACAGGTGTGGGACTTAACCGTTGAGTTTCTGAAAATATTGAAATAGTGCGTACTATAAAAACGCTACTGCTTTACTGCGCACTTTTATTGTCTTTTTTTGCAGTTAATGGTCAAAATTTTGACATAACTTCTCCATTTGAAGATAGTAGTAGGATAATTGTGCAATTTAATTTGCCGTTGGGCGACCATCTGTCAAAAACTTCCGATAGAGAACGATACTTGATGATTACGTCGCCCGGATTTGAAAGCACATTAACCTATTTTGCTAATTATAAACGAAATATAGGGTTTGATGTGCAAGTGGTGAATACAAATGCTACAGGCAAAGCTCCGGCGTCTATTAAAAAATATATTCAAAATCAATATAATAATCCTGCTACGCGACCCATTTATGTGCTTTTGGTAGGCGATGTGGATAGTATTCCTGCTTATGAAGGAAATTCTTCGGGAAAGATTAAAAATGACCCCGTTACAGATTTAGGTTACGCTCTTTTAGAAGGCAAGAATTATTTTGCTGATGTTTTTTTAGGACGTTTTCCGGTTGAAAATGAGGAGCAACTCAAAAATATCATCAATAAAACGATATTTATGGAAGTTAATATGCATCTTTTTGACAAAAAAGCAAAATTTTTAGCAGGAGATGAAAAAAAAAGCGCTTGGAACAGAGCTTACATGAAAAATTCGTTCAAAAGAGGGCATGAATATGTAATTCCTCGCAGTTTTATTCCTTTAGGCTACGATTGTCAAAAATTGTATCAACCGAACAAAACAGAAGTAATAAATGCGCTGAATGCCAATCCGTTGTTTTATATTTATGCCGGTCATGGCTCCATAACTTCATTCGCAGGAAAATCGTTCGAGTTTGAGCGTAGAGACCTATTATCGGCAAAAAACACTGTTTTTCCTTTCGTTTTTTCTTTTGCCTGTAAAACCGGAAACTTTTCACAAACATGTATTGGAGAGCATTTTATAAGAGAAAGAGACAAAGGTGCGGTTGCCTATTTTGGCTCCTCTATAAATTCTCAAACCAACACGGACGTAATCATTCAAAAAAAAATATTCGGCGATGCGTTTAAGCAAGGCGAGCGAAATTTATCTGCCATTATTAACTTGGGAATGAAGCAATTCTCCTCTGCAATAGGCGCAAGCAAGAAAAAGAAAATCACCTATTTAAAAGCTTACAACCTACTTGGCGATCCTTCATTTGATATCAAAGGAATAATAAATTTAAAAACAGATGAAATAATTCATCCTGCGTTATTCAGTGTTTTTCCTAATCCTGAAACGGACGATTTTTCTTTAGCTTATACACTAGAGAGCAGCAGTTTTGTTCAAATTGACTTATACAATAGCTCAAAAGAGCACGTCAAAAACTTTTTGCAGATACCGCAGCAAAAGGCAGGCGTCTATTATTACAATTTTTCGTTAATAGACTTACCTTCAGGCGAGTATGTCGTAGTTTATAAAAATGCTACGAAGACGTTTTTAAGTGAGATTGTTAAGTATTAAATTCCTTTGCACAACTTTTCTAATATCTGTAATGCTCCGGCTTATACGGACCTTCCACCGGAACTCCGATATAATCAGCTTGCTCCTGAGTAAGTTTCGTTAACTTTACTCCGATCTTTTCCAAATGCAAACGTGCCACTTCTTCATCCAAATGTTTGGGTAGGTTATAAACGCCAATTTTGTAGTCGTGTTTCCATAACTCCAACTGCGCCATGGTTTGGTTGGTAAAAGAGTTGCTCATCACGAAACTGGGGTGACCGGTAGCACAACCTAAATTAACCAAACGCCCTTCTGCCAAAATGAAGATAGATTTTCCATCAGGGAAAATGTATTCATCCACCTGCGGTTTTACATTGCGTTTCTTAATTTGAGGCATTTTTTCAAAAGCCTCCACCTGAATTTCGTTATCAAAATGTCCGATGTTACACACAATGGCTTGATCTTTCATTTTCAGCATGTGTTCCGCAGTTATCACATCTTTATTTCCTGTAGTCGTTACGTAAATATTACCTTCCTCTAAAGTGTCTTCAACAGGTTTAACCTCAAAACCTTCCATAGCTGCTTGCAATGCGCAAATCGGGTCGATTTCGGTAACGATAACGCGTGCTCCGTACGATTGCATGGATTGCGCACAGCCTTTGCCCACGTCGCCGTAGCCGCAAACTACCACCACTTTTCCTGCAATCATCACGTCTGTAGCGCGTTTAATGCCGTCTGCCAACGATTCGCGGCAGCCATATTTGTTATCGAATTTCGATTTCGTAACCGAATCGTTTACATTAATTGCCGGAATAAGCAATTCGCCGGCTTCCATCATTTGATACAAGCGAAGTACGCCGGTGGTGGTTTCTTCCGATACGCCGCGCAATTCTTTCACAGTACTGTGCCAACGTTGCGGATTTTCTTGTAATATTTTTTTCGCTGTTTCTAAAACTACTGCCTCTTCTGTAGAACCCGGTGTTTTATTTAAAACAGAAGCATCATTTTCAGCTTTATAGCCCAAGTGAATCAGGAGCGTGGCATCGCCACCGTCATCTACGATTAAGTTTGGACCTTTTCCACCGGGAAATGCCAATGCTTGGTTGGTACACCACCAATATTCTTCTAAAGTTTCTCCTTTCCATGCAAATACGGCGATGCCTTTTGCGGCAACGGCGGCAGCGGCGTGGTCTTGTGTAGAGAAAATATTGCAGCTGCACCAGCGCACCTCAGCGCCCAAATGCGTAAGTGTTTCAATTAACACGGCAGTTTGAATAGTCATGTGCAACGAACCCATGATGCGGGCGCCTTTCAATGGTTTCGTATCACCATATTTTTCGCGAAGCGCCATTAATCCCGGCATCTCTTTTTCTGCAATTTCTATTTCTTTTCTGCCCCAATCTGCCAAACTCATGTCGGCAACTTTAAATTTTAGATTGTAATCTGTCATAGTATTTTTTTATTGTTTAATTTTTATATAAACTACCCCGTCTCGCTTCGCGAGCCACCCCTTCAAAATTTGAAGGGGATTTTCTTCCTTCTCCCTTCTGCTTTTCTCCTTTCTTCCTTTTACTCCAAAAAGAACACAATCGTGCTCACTACTCTTGCCTTTTGAATATAAGGTTCGTCAGGTGCGTTGGAGTCGCCATCATCGTGGTAATAATATCGTCCAACGATAGTAATTTGCCCTTGAGAAGCTGTCTTAATTTTTCCTAATTTTGCTTTTGAGTCGTTGGCAAATTGCTCACCTGCAATACGCGCATTTCTTGTACTTTCGGCAATTAATTGCGGTTTAATAGTGTTTAATTCGGGAAAAACGTAGTTGGCGAATACGTTTGCCGTTAAATTACTGCTAATTAGATCCAAATTTATTTTGGATGCTTTATCTTCAGTGCTTTCTACTTCATTTACAGAAATCGTTAATCTTTGAGAAATACTGTATCTATCTACCTTCACTTGCACACGTTTTCCATCGCTCCATTGGTATTCATAATAGATTTGCCGGTCGTACACATCTATATTTCTTATCGCAATATCATTTTTCGAATATCCGTGATTTGTCAAATAGGATATAATTGCATTCTTCTTATTTTCAGTTTGTTTAATCAAACTTTGCAAATCATCTCCTGAAAAAGAGAAATCCAAATTAATGGTTGAGGAGGTCGCCGTCATATTCATTTCGGCTAATCCTTTTACCGTTACCACGCGATCTTTGTCGCTAAATGTGCGTAATCCTTTGTAAATAAAGAAGCCCAAAAAAAGAAGTCCAAAAAATATGGCGCTTCCGGAGATAACCGGGATTGATACTTTGTGATTATTTTCCATTAGATTTTAAATTCTTGTTTAATTATTACATTTTTAAGTACTTCGGCAAAGTGTTCATTATCGGATTTTTTATAACGACGTTCCGTAAAAATTCGTGCAAGATTGGGCAAATTATTTTCGGCTAATAGTTTTTTTGTGTTTTCGTGTGATTCTTTGTCGGCGTAAAGCCAATCAATGCTCTCTTTGGTGTAATCGTTGTAGGTTTCGTAGTGCACCAATGCCTCTAATGGCAATTTGTCGGTAAGTTCCGGATGTTCATCGGGATAACCTATTGAGATGCACGCTACCGGCACGGTATGTTTGGGAAGTTTCAATATTTCAATAAACTTATCGGCATTATAAGTAATGGTGCCTAACCAGCAGATTCCCAGCCCTAAAGATTCTGCGGCAACGCAAGCGTTTTGCGCAGCAATAATAGCATCAATAACTGCCCAATGATAGCTTTGTAAATTGGAATAAGCGTCGGTTTCGGCATCTCTATATTCACAATATTTGTTAAAACGATTGAAATCGGCAACAAAAGTCAGAATTACCGGCGCATTGGTAGCAATCGGTTGATTGAAATGGAAAGGCGCCATCTCTTTCATTTTTTCCTTATCTTTAGTAACGATAATGCTGTATAACTGCATGTTTCCCATGGTTGAGCCATTGCAAGCCGCTTTCAAAATCAAATCCAACGTTTGTTCATCAATATCATTGGATGTAAATTTCCGGATACTTCGGTGTTGCAACATCGTTTTAAGAGTGATATTCATCATGATACGCTTTTTTATAAGGGAGCGCGAATTAACATAAAATATTTCATTTGAATATTTTTTTATGTTTTGGTTAAAAGTTACTGCAGTGCGCGTTCCCTCAATGAATTAAATCCTTCCCCCAGCACATCGGTAGCATCTAAGATAGAAATGAATGCATCTGTATCTATTTCATGAATACGATATAAAAGTCCGGGTAATTCTTTATTAGTAATGGTGGTAAAAATGATCTTCTTTTCTACTTCGTGGTACATGCCTGAGCCTTTAAAATAAGTGCCGCCACGCCCCATTTCATTAATAATCACTTCTTTAATTTTCTCATGATGATTAGAGATTACAAACAATGCTTTTCTTCTATCGAAACCTGAAATCATTTTATCAATTGTAAAACCGGTAACATAAATTACAAACCATGAGTAAAGCGGAATTGTCCAATCTTCAAAAACTACCAACGCTAACAGCACAACCACCGAATCTACCATCATTAGAATAGTACCTAATGGAATGTGTTTTACGTGCTTTCCAACAATCATAGCAATAATGTCGGTGCCGCCGGAAGTGGCGCGCGTTCTGAAAATAAGCCCCAAACCAACTCCCACAATCACTCCGCCGAAAAGAGAAATGATGAAATTGGCAGTCGGATCGGCAATAGCGGGATTGCCGGGCAAAGAAATGAGCGGGTCATAACCATAAACAAGTTCTAATAATGAAATAAAACCGGCTAATGAAATGATACCCACAATGGTTTTAGCACCGAACTTTGCCCCCAACAACCAGATTCCCAGTAATAAAAGAGGGATTTCCAAACAAATACCCGTTAAACCGATGCGCCAGCCGAATAAATGGTGAAAGATAATGGCAACTCCGTAAACGCCACCGGGCGCCAGTCTTAGCGGAGATATAAAAATGACAATTCCCACTGCCACAATAAACGTACCCAATAAAATGGTACAATAATCCTTAATCAGGTTTTTTTTCGATTCTAACATACGACTCATATTCGGTTTCTAAATCCATTAATGCATTGTTTTGCAATTTATTGTAATATTCTTTTCCCAATTGCACAATTTCTTTCAAAATAATTTCCCTGTCAAATTCTTTTCCTGTGATTAACTTCAACGAAGTAGGGTTCGGCAATGCCGCATCAAATTGCGTTTGGTTGATGTTTATGCCCACACCGGCAACCGAATAGTTCAATTTTTCGCCTTGAATGTGGTGTTCTATCAACATTCCGGCAATTTTTTTATCCTCAACATAAATATCATTCGGTTTTTTAATTTTTACGTTGTTAACATACAATGATATTAGTTTTCTGATTGTTAACGCAAAAAAATAATTGAAATAGATTTGTTGAGAAGGCAAAATTAAAGGCTGAAAATAAAAACTTGCCAAAACATTTTCGCCTTTTCCGCTTAGCCAACTTTTGCTGCCTTGTCCTTTCCCTGCAGTTTGAAAATTGGCAGCCACACAGAAAAAATCGGGCAAATGTGCTCCCATGTTTTTACTATTTTCTACAATTTCGTTGAGTAACAGATTTGTAGAATGCGTTGTTTCAACAAAGTGAAAATTAGAATTAATATGGAATGGGTATGTCATAACCTACTAAAACAACTTTAACATTGGAAATTTGGCATAAACCTCTTGTAATTTCTGTATTTTCAGGAGTGTAACTATACGATTGAGGCGTGTGCCAGTATAAAATATTTTCATTGGGAAAAGAAGTGTCTAATAGAGGAGATAGCTCCCAATAGTGACTTAAAGCGTTCGGTTTTAGGTAGGCAATTTGCTCTTCAATCTGTTGTTTCCATGTTTCAAAATCTGCAATAATACCTTCAGATGATACCCAAAGTGAAACTGCAAACCCTTTTTCTTTTAGCACAAACAAAGCTCTCGGATCCGTGCTTTCACAAATAACGTTATGAAAAATATCATATTTTTCAAGCATTTTTGCTAACAATGATGCGATTTCTCCGGCATTGGCTTCTTCCAAGTTTTTCATATCCAACCAGTACCAATTTTTTGTGGGATTCGGATTTTTTTCAATCCACATATCCAACGTAATTCCATGTAGTGTATCTATTTCATCATGAGCTACATAAAAATTGTTGATATGGCTCGAATAAAACAAGTCAATTTCCAACCCTTCAAAAAGATCATGTTTATCATGAAGCGCTTCAAAGGTATTTACACGGTGCGCCCAAATTTTGTTTGGAGAAAAAGTAAATTCTTTCAGTGTAGGTTCAGGACGAGGATTGGGGTTAGACTCAGGTTTCCGGCAATCTGTAGCTAAAAATAATAAAAGTAAGAAAAACAAATAAAATCTAATACTTGCGCAGATTCTCATACGTTTAGAGACTTTGTTACAGGTTTTGCTGGCAAAAATAAACAAAAAAGCTTATTTTTTTAAAAAAATCATGTTAATTCGCAAATTAATTTTTCGATTTCTATGAAAAAATGTACTTATCTGTTATTGTTAGCTGTTACCGTATTCTTTTGCTCATGTGAAGACAAACCGGATGACTATGTAACACAGCTTTTTACTAATAATCAAATCTCCGGTGCATTAGCACAATGTGCAGATTCTACAATGGTTAGAGCTCGCAATGTACTCTTCGTACAGGATACTGTTCATCAAAAATTCGGATATTATTACTATGATGGCGAGGCTTATCGTATTTTACCTCCTCCTGAAGCTAAAAACATGATGGATACACTGGAAAAATATGGACATAAAGAGCGTATTGCGGCATTAATTCTTGATATGAACCGAGCTGCCGAAAAATGCGGAGATAGAGTCGCACAATTTTGGAATCCCATTATCAGGCAGATAACTTTTTCCAACCCCAATCTAATTTTACACGGCGGAGATAACGCCATCACAAATTATATAAGGCAAACACACCAAAATGACTTTATTTCCACACTTGTGTCTTCCACACTTGTAGAACAATTTAATGCTTTAAATGTGATTTCAAGATGGAATGAGTTGCAAATCATATACTTTGAAACAACCGGAATTCATCCCTCCGTAAATATTTTAACCTCTGCTGCACAGCAAGTAGCAGATGGTTTATTTAAAAGAATGGCTTTAGAGGAAAAAGCGATTAGAGAAGATCCGGAATTAAGAGGCCCTAAAACCGGATGGTTATACAGGGTGTTTGAAACCTTATAATTTTGTTGAAAAACTTTCGTTTTACTGCAAACAAAATTAATTATGAAATATTTAAAGCACATTGTTTGCACGTTCTTTTTGGTTTTTACGATCACTTTTTCGTGGGCGCAAGCTACAGATTCTATACAAGCTATTGAACCTATACAAAGCATTGATCCCATATTCATAGCAGACCCTGCATTTTCTTACAATTCAGTTCATTATAGAGGATCGGCGGTTATAAATATAGATAACCAAACGCAAAATTGCCAATTTACTCTTGTAAGTGTAATAGACAGTTTTTTGTATATACAGTTGAGTTTCATGGGGATTGAGGCAGGTAGAGCGCTAATAACGCCCGATCAAATTCTAATGATTAATAAACTGCAAAAAAATTATTACGAAGGAGATTATTCTATTCTTCAACACATTTTAGATTTAGAGGTTGATTTTTACGCCCTTCAAGCTATTTTCAACAGCTTTCCGCTGGAGATTCCGGATGGAATAGAACTTTCCTATCAAGGCGAGCTTATGGCTGACGGATATACTTTTTTCAACAGACTAATTCTTGAAAGTGTTGATTATGAATTAAAACTACAATTAGATGTTAAAAAGGTAACGTTTAATGAAGTGCCGAAAGTGAGCGCTACCGTACCGAAAAATTATTCCGAGATTAAATTTTGGGAAGAAGATTAAATTTAAAGATTTCATAATTTAAAGATTTAAAATCACGAATACAATCATTAAACCTTAAATTCTTAAATCTTTAAATCCCATGCATTACAAAAAAGCAATTGTCACAGACATCCCTGAAATAAAATCCCTTTGGGAAGAGACGTTTGGTGATGCGAAAGGTTATATAAACCGTTTTATCACACATTTCGGCATTGCAACTTGCTATGTTTGTGAAGTAAACCACAAAATTATAGCCATGGCATTTGCATTGCCCACTACCCTAAAATCCCCTTCAAATTTTGAAGGGGTGTCCGGCGAAGCCGGACGGGGTAGTCTATATAAAATGCAGTACATTTATGCCTGCGCCACCCATCCAAATTACCAAAGACAAGGCATAATGCAAAACCTGTTAGCCACTATTTATGACGCAGCTTGCCGCGAAAACATAGCAGGCATCTTTTTGCACGCCGCCGACCAAAATTTAGCAAACTATTATCGAAAATTAGGATTTGAAGATTTTTTTTATCGCAATCATTTTTGGTATTACAAAGACAAACTTCTTGCCACAGTGCCTGTTCCGACAAATACCATTAAATTTATCTCTCCTGAAACATATCAGAAAAAGAGAGTTCAGAAACTTGAAAACAACAGTTTTGTGAATTGGAATGAAGATTTTTTCCGATTTATTAACGAAGGAGAAATACAGCTCTGTGCATATGAAAGCGCCATTTTTTCTTACAAAACCGGATTTAATAATATTATAGTAGATGAATTGTTGGGTGATGTATCTAATGAAGAAATAGCACGGTTACTGATTGAGCATTTCCCTGATATTGAAACTGTTCATATACGTTTGCCGGGTGCTGAAACTTGTTGCGGGCAGGTGAAATGGTGTAAACATTGGGAAAAGCAACCGGAGGACGGGTACTTTGCTTTTGCGATGGAATAGTTTATTATTCGGGTTAAAACATTCAAAATAAATTATATTTTCGCAGAAATTTTAACCACAATGAATCGTAAACCTTTATTGATAATCAGCGGAATAACTGTAGCTGTTTTTTTGGTATATATGCTGTTTTTTTCGGAAAACAATATTTACAGACATAGAGAACTGAATGTGAAAATGAAACAATTGGACGAAAATATCGCCAAAACAAAAAATCAGATTAACAATACTTATACTTTTGAACAATTGGAAAATGATACCGCAGGGAAATTAGAAAAATATGCCCGCGAACAGCTAAATCTTCAAAAACCGGATGAGGATGTGTTTGTGATAGTTTATGAATAGCAATTGAAAATTTAAAGATTTAAAAATTTAAAAGTGAGCCATTAAATCTTTAAATTCCTAAACTTTAAACCTTAAATATTAAATATTATGAGCATCAAAGGAACCAAAACCGAACAAAATTTATTGAAATCGTTTGCCGGAGAATCGCAAGCGAGAAACCGTTATGCTTTTTGGGCAAGACAAGCTCAAAAAGAGGGCTATGAACAAATTGCCGCTATCTTTTTAGACACTGCTGAACAAGAAAAAGCGCATGCCAAAACTTTCTTTAAACTTTTAGAAGGCGGTCATGTAGAAATTACGGCAACCTATCCTGCCGGAGTTATCGGCACTACCGAAGAAAATTTGAAAGAAGCCGCTGCCGGCGAGAAAGAGGAATGGGAAGACCTTTATCCTGAATTTGCACGTATTGCCGATGAGGAAGGTTTTCCGAAAATTGCAGCAAAATTCCGCGCCGTTGCTACAGTGGAAAAAGCGCACGAAGCACGTTACCGCAAATTGTTGGACAACATGCAAACCAATGAAGTATTTAAAAGAAGAAACGAAGAAATGTGGCAATGCCGCGAGTGCGGATATCTTCATTTTGGATACCATGCGCCGGAAATGTGCCCTTCTTGCGATCATCCGCAGGCGTATTATCAGTTGCAAGAAAAGAACTTTTAACATTTTTTATAAGACTCCTCGCTACACCCGAAATAAGGAGTGCAGCAAGGATTTTTTCGTTGAGCGGTATTACAAATACTGCTCAATTTTTTTATCTTATTTTTTATTTATCAATAATAGAAATCTTATTTTTTTTACTTTTGCAAATTATAATTCAATCTTATTTTATTTAGCAATTAATATACAGTCTGTTATGAAAAATATTTATTTTTTCCGACAAAAAATGTGGCAAAGCAAATGGATTTTAACGCTGTTTTTGGCGTTGTTTTTTATGTGTGGGTTTATGCTGACGGGATGGGGGCAAACGGTAACGATTATGTATGATAATCCGATAAGTCGTCCATGTATCGCATCCACAGGATCAAGCGCACCAGGCACTTATTCTTTTACTGCACCTCTTCCTTCCTGTGCAACCAACATCTCAGGGCAAGCTTATGGCGGTGGCGGTGGCGCCGGTGGTACTTCTTCATTAGGAGGACATGGCGGCGGTGGCGGTGGCGGTGGTTATATTTCGCTGAATTTTGGCACCGGAACAGGTAATAGTATTACTGGGCAAGTAGGCGGCGGTGGAGCAAGAGGGGAAAGCGGTAGTAATTCAGGTAGAACGGGCGGACAAAGCTATGTTACATACAACAATATTACTATTCGTGCGAACGGAGGAGTTGGAGGCACTTATAGAGGCCCATTTGGTGGAACCGATGGTAGTGCTACCGGTGCCGGAGGCGGTACTTCCGGAAATGGCAACATAAATATTGCAGGTTCAAACGGTGGCAGTGCCGGTAGTGGAACCGGTGGTGTTGGAGGTACTGCCGGTGGTCCTAATGGTGGTATTGGTGGTAGTGTGTTGAGCAGTACAGGTGTCGGCAATAATGGCTGTAATCCCGGTGGTGGTGGGAGTTCCGGATATGGTCTCAGTGAACCCGGCGGACATGGCTCTGGCGGCCGTGTGCTTATCTCTTATGACATTCCAACCGCTCTTGTTTCCGGTACCGGAACCTATTGTATCGGTAACACGGTAAACATGTCTATTTGTGCACAAACGCCAGGTGTTACTTATCAGTGGTATAAGGATGGTTCGCCACTTACGGGAATAACTGGAAATACTTATACGATCACTAATGTTCAGGTTGCAGATGCAGGAGAATACTGGGTAATAGCAACATACAATATCAATTATCCAAATGCAACAAATGTTTCAAGTAATGTCCCCGGTTTATCGGTTTCCGGGACAACTTTATTGGGTAGTCTGCGTTCAGCAAGCGCATACGTTACTGTACGTCCCGTATTTGTTGCGGGCGAGATAGTATCGGGATCATCTACCATTTGTTCAGGCGCGATTGATCCCGCAAGCATTGGTAGTTCGATCCCTGCCAGCGGCGGCGATAACAACATTACGTATCAATGGTATAGAAACGGCACATTAATTTCAGGTACTAACAGTGCTACTTATACTATTCCTCAGTCAGATAGAATAAATACAGGTACTACAGACATAACTATTGTTTATACTCGCAGCGCTAATGATGGCACTTGTCAGACTACACCTGTATCTTCAAGCGGAAGTTATACGCTTATTGTACAACCAATGGCTACAACTGCTTTACAGAGAGCACAAACCGTTTCCGTTTGTGCTCACGATGTAAGTTACTCATTGCCAAATTGGAATGGGTCTCCCTACGTTATTAATGGGGAAGGCGTATGGAGGATAAATGGCGAGGCAGGTATAGATTATCAAGGAACGTTTACCGGTAATGTTTACACTTTAGCTAATGTAGAAGAAGTAGTAACCTTTACTTTCTTAATTTACAATACAGCAGCTTCTTGTCAAAAAGATAATCCCGTAGATTCTGTAATTCTTACTTTAAACGTGAGCGAGAGTGTTTATCCGACATTTAATTCAGATACAGATACAGTGTGTAGCGGAACTACGGAGATTTATGTGTTAAATGTGATGGATATAGAATATGAATATATATGGAATATTACTGGTGATGCCGGATGGAAAGTAGTTAGCGGAGGTAATGGGAATGGTGCACCTAATAATTATTCTATAACAATTTTATGGGAGAACCCCGGAAACGCTACAATTAGCGTAGCTGTTACCGACCCGGAGAATCCGGAATGCGTAGAAGGCGATGCGGAAATAATCGTAACCGTAAAACCGTTGCCGAACGTTTCTATTACCGGCACAACACCTATTTGCAACGGCGGAATCACTGATATAACATTGACATCAGGTTTGGCAGGCACAACTTTTTCATGGGTGCAAACCAGTACAAATGTTTCAGGAGCTACAAACGGCTCAGCATTTGTCATAGAGCAAGAATTAACGTTAACCGATTCCACGGCAAGCGGCTCTGTAGTCTACCGTGTAACCCCAACCTTGGATGGATGCGATGGGCAATACGAAGATATTACCATAATTGTTAACCCCGAAGCAGTATTTGATGTTTCTTCTATAACAGACGAAGACATAATTTGTGTAACCCAAATTGCTTACGAATTGCCCGATTGGGAAGCGGAATATGTGATTAATGGTCGTGGCGAATGGAACATTACAGGAAGTACTGCAGTTGGCGGCAGCTTAAGTGGTCGTGATTATACTATAAATGGTGCAGCCGGAATCGTAGTGTTTACTTTTTCTGTTTTCAATACAGAAACTCCTTGTCAAACAGGAACAGCGGTAGCAACGAAAGTGTTTACTTTAGTTATTGATCCTTCGTCTGTTGCAGGTAACATTACGGAGGCTAAAACCATTGTTTGCTACAATACGGGAACCATGTTAACTTTGAATAACTATATGGGCAACATCCAATGGCAAAGCTCAATTATAAGCGGTACGGAAGGGTTTACAGATATTTTGGATGAAACAAATGAAACTCTATTTACCGGAGATTTAATGCAAAATACGTGGTTTAGAACCGTAGTGACAAATGGTGTCTGCTCTGAAGCATTTAGTAGTCCTGTTTTAATTGCGGTATATCTTGAATTTAATCCGGGTGAAATAATCACTGGAAATGAAACTATTTGTGTAGGTGAGAGTGCTTCCGAAATTACAAGCGTAACAGCTGCCTCCGGTGGAGACGGCATTTATTCGTACCAATGGTATGATGAGTATGGTCCTATTGGCGGAGCTACGGATCCAACTTACACACCGGGAGAAGCCTACACTACCATAGCAGGTGCTTATACTTTTTATCGCGAAGCCATGGACGGCACTTGTAATACCTCCGGAGTGTTTTCAACAGGCGAATGGATATTGACGGTGGAAACAGCGACACTACCGGGCACAATATCATCAGCTCAAGTGATTTGCAGTGGTGATACACCTGCTCCATTAACATTAGGCGGTACTATTGTAGGCAATGTTGTGGAATGGCAATATTCTATAGATAACTTTGCAACATTTACCACTATTGCAAATGCAACCACAACTTTAACGAGTGCTGAAATGGGCAATTTAACCGCAAACCGTTACTATCGGGCAATGGTACAAAATGGCGTTTGCCCTCCCACTTATAGCGATACTGTTTTAATTACGGTAGATCCAACCTCCGTAGGTGGCACTATCTCTTCAGCGCAAACCATTTGCAGCGGCAGTACGCCCAATCCGTTGGAACTCACGGGCAATACCGGCGCTATTGTCCGCTGGGAATCTTCCACTGATAATTTTAATTTGAATATTGTTACCGTTTCCGGCAGTGCAGGTTTAAGCACTTTGCCATTGAGCTCCTTAACAACCAACACTTATTATCGGGCAGTAGTTCAAAACGGCGTTTGTCCATCAACTTATAGTGATACTGTTCTAATTACGGTACAGCCGACAGCGGAAATCGATTTGCCGACCGGAGAGCCGACAACAGTTTTTGTTTGCGCACACGATTTGGAGTATGAATTACCCGACTGGGAGCAATATATTGAATACGGTACCGGCGTATGGACAATAAACGGTACAAGTTATTTAGGAACGTTTGATGGCGTTAATACTTATACTTTAGGCGGTGAAGAAATTGTGACTTTCACCTTCTCCGTTTATAATACATCAACCACCTGCCAAAATCTCACACCGGTAGAAACCATATTTTTTACGCTAACCGTAAGCGAAAGTATCTATCCGGAGTTCGATCCTGATACCGATGAAGTATGTAGCGGCGATATAAAAACTTATACATTATCAAATGTAAATAACAAGGCTTACGAATATACATGGATCATTACCGGCGATGCCACATTCACGGTACTTAGCGGTGGTAATCAAGGCGGCGCCCTTGACAATTATTCCATAGAAATTTCATGGGAAGACGCAGGAGAGGCAATAATTAGTGTAACTATTATTGATCCAAACGATCTTAAATGTGTAAATGATAATGCGGAAATAACAATAACAGTAAACCCATTGCCTACTGTTTCCATTACCGGTGCAAATACTATTTGTGTGGCTTCAACCACTCAATTATCACCCACTATAGATGGTACATGGGTGAGTAGTGATGAGACTGTTGCCACAGTGGATAATACTGGTCTTGTAACCGGTGTGTCAGCAGGTTCGGCAACTTTTACTTTTACAGATAATGTTACGGATTGTTCTAATACAACATTATCGGTAACAGTAGAGTCAACTACCGTACCGGGCACAATATCAGAAGCTCAAACAATTTGTACCGGTGGGATGCCTGAACCATTAACATTGTCAGGTAATAATGGCACAGTTATCGAATGGCAATATTCTATAGATAATTTTGCATCATTTGCCACTATTGCAAATGTAACCACAACTTTAACAAGTGCAGAAATGGGTGTATTAACAACGAATACTTATTATCGCGCAGCAGTGCAAAGCGGCGTTTGCCCACTTGCCTATAGCGATACCGTTTTAATAACCGTTGTGCCTCAACCTACTTTGTCTACCCCAATAGCAAGTAATACCTCTATTTGCGAAGGCGGGGAGACCACCCTTAGCAGTACGTTGTCTAACGGCACAGGCATTCCAATTTATCAATGGCAGTATAACAATAGCGGAACGTGGGGGAATATAGCAAACGGCACACCCGCCGGCGCAATATATACCGCTGCAAGCAACGGAACAAGTACGTTGAACATATTGGGCATAACAGTTCCGGATGATCACGAATACCAGCTTATTGCTGCTATGACAGGTACCGGTTGCAATACCGTAACCAGTAATCCGGTAATAGTTAGCGTTATTGCTATTGCTGTAGAAGGCTACATTACGGCAGATGAGGAGTTTGTTTGCTACGATATGGGAACTACATTAACATTGAATGATTATGAAGGTTCTATCCAATGGCAAAGCTCTACTACGAGTGCAACAGCAGGGTTTGCGAATATCTTGGGTGAAACCTCGGCAACTTTAGCTACCGGCGGCTTAACCCAAACCACTTGGTTTAGAACAGTAGTAACGAATCCTATTTGTGGAGACGTGGTAAGCGAAGCAAAGGAGATCACCATGATTCCGGATCCTACTGTTACATTAACTTCCGGCGCCGGCACAGATGCACAAACTCTTCGTGTTGGGGGAACGTTAACTAATATTACTTATATTACTACGGATGCTGTGGATGTTACGGTTGCAAATTTACCTCCGGGCATTAATGGAGTATGGTTGGATGATGTGCTAACCATTAGCGGCATACCAAGTAATGAAGGAGTATTTAATTATACAGTAACCGTTACAGGGGTTTGTGAAACAGCTACGGCAACCGGAACAATCACTGTAAGACAGGCTTGTCCAACGCAAATAACCGACAATATCAATACAATAACGTATAATGTTGTAGAATTGATGGGATATTGTTGGTATAAAGAAAATGTACGTGGCACAAAATATCAAGATGGCACAAACATTACTCCGGAGCCTAAAACATACGTGTCTTCACTTTTCCCTGATGAAAACCAAAATGCCGATAATTTTGGATTGCTTTATACCTACGAGGCGGCATTCCCGCTATCTACACGAGCAGGTGACCGCACATTGTGTCCCGATGGCTGGCGTATTCCAACTTCTGCCGAGTGGGCGCTGCTGAATACATGTAATATAAACGATTTGAGAAATCCGGTATATTGGCTACCCGGTAATAACACCAATGATTTACAATTTGATGCACGCGGCGCAGGTTATTACAGCAGCGCGTCGAATCGTTTTGAAGATTTGTTAGGATACACAGCGTGGTGGTCATCCGATATGCCCGGTGCTACTACCGGTATTGCAGCAGTATTACACTATTATTGTAGCCAATTTGAAATTTTGGAAATAACGAGAGCGGATGCGATAAGTGTGAGATGTATTTTGGATGATTAAGATAAGAAATCTCCAATTTACAACCAGCGTTTTTTTCTAAAAAACATCACAATAAGGGAAGCTAAAAGTAAAGTAGCGACTATTACTATATAAAACGATGGATTATAAATGGTGGTGCCTTCTTCCAAGTTCATGCCATAATAACTTGCTATCAAAGTGGGTAGCATCAATATAATGGAAATTGAGGTTAAACGTTTCATAACCACGTTTAAGTTGTTATTAATAATGGCAGCAAATGCGTCCATCATACCTGCCAAAACTTCGCTGTATACATTGGCTACGGTGCGCGCTTGTTGCATTTCAATCTCCACATCTTCAAATAGATCGTCGTCGTATTTTGCGCGACGTAGTTTTAAGATGCTTTGAAATTTTTGCAACAAAATTTCATTGCCGCGTATGGAAGTAATAAAATAGACTAACGTTTTTTCCAAGCGCATTAACTCTAATAATTCTTCATTTCTAACAGAAGTTTGCAATTGCTCCTCTGCATCTTTAATTTCATAATTTATCATTTTCAGATACTTCAAAAACCAAACGGCAGCCGAAAGTTGTAGATGCAGCGTAAGATCGGCGGCGTTTTTTTCTTCAAAGTTTTTACGACGGGTGTATTTTATAAAATCCTCCACCATTTCTACTTCGCTGTGACAAACGGTAATGAACTTTTCGCCGGAGGTTAAAATACCGAGTGGAACCGTAGTGTAGAGGTTCTCTTGTTCCAACGATTTAAAGGGCACCCGGATAATAATCATACGCCAACCGTCTTCATATTCTACACGGGGGCGCTCTTCGTTATCTTCAATGTCTTTCAAAAACGGCTCGGGAACGCCAAACTCTTCCGTTAAGAAAATTTGCTCTTCAGGGGTAGGAGTCATTACGCACACCCAAGCTTTCGAAGAATATTTTTCAACTTCGTAAAAGCCTTTTGTACATACTAAATACTTAATCATCGCTTCTTTTTTTAATGGTTCTACATTTGCCGAAGCGATAGTTTAAAAACGAATTAATATCGCTGCGACCGGTTTCTCATAATCTTGCAACTAGGCCATCCGTCGTCCATGATATACTCGTTTTTAAGTGAATAAATAGATTGCTTTTTTGCGGCGCAAAGATATAGAAAAAATTTAATTTTGCCGCATGAAAAAATGGCTGATTATTTCTGTAGGGTTGATGGTTATCGGCACAACGGCTGCGCAAGACACTACATACTTTACTGTAGAGTATTACACAGAAATACAAAGCAATTTCGGAAAAAAATTCAATTGGGTAAATCTTTTATCGCTCATGGGTGAATTGCCGACCGAAAAAATAAGCAAACGCTGGAAAAACGGAAGCTTTAACATCGATCTTATCACCATTTATAGCGTCTTTAACGAACGAATTATTGACGATTTAATGGATTTTTCCAATATTGATGAAGATAATCTGATACTCAATCCGTTTTTGTTAGGATATACGCACCGGTGGGACAAAGTCTCCCTGTTTGGCGGTGTGCGAAATGTGAACATTGATTACTTTGCAACACCCTATACTACGCTTTTTACAAACAGTTCGGCAGGAATATTCCCAACATTAGACGCCAATTTCCCGTTAGCTAACTATCCTTTATCGGCGGTTTGTTTGCATGTAGAATACCAACCAACGGAAAACTGGCTGCTCAAATCAAGTCTGTATAACGGTGTGGCTCACGATCCGCGTAGAAATCCTTTACGTTCTTTTACTGTTAACCCTCGTGAAGATGGCATTGCCGGTTTATCGGAGCTGAGTTATAGTCAAAATAAATTTGGCAGCGGAGTCTATTCTATAGGAATTCTCGTCCATGCTTTTGGAAAATACAACGCAGCATATTCTCTTTGGGGCGCGATAGAGCAAACGGTATTTGACAATGATAGGAGGGAGATTGGATTTCTCATTCATGGCGGAATTGCGCCCTACAAAAAAAGTGAATGTAAGTTCTATTATGCGGCAGGAGGCTATTTTGCAGGTTTGTTCACTAAACAGAAAAAAGACCAATTAGGCATATATTTCAACGAAGCTATATATACCGATATTCGAGAACAAACCATGGAAATTACATGGCAGTATCAAATTATGGAAAATATCGCTATTCAGCCAACGTTTCATTGTATTCGCACAGGGAAGAAAGTGGCGTGTATAGGGTTGTTTAGGGCGATATTTACGGTGCCATAATAAGTTTTGAATCAAGATTCTTGCAAGATTGGTAAGATTTGCAGGATTAAAAATATTAAAACTGAACCGCCAACCCAAAGTGAATTTTCCCCGTTTTAAATGAAATAGGATTTCCTAATTGTTTTCCAAGCGCATAACTTAAATAAAACAATCCGGCTTTGGTGGTAAATGTGATGCCTGCGCCAAAACCAAACGGAAAGTCGTTCAGATAGTTGCCGGTAATTTTTTGTTCATACCAAGCGCCGTTAAAAAATGTGTTGAGGTAAGCTATTCTCGCAATCAAAAAACGCAATTCTGCTAATCCGATGCCATAACTTGAAGCGCGGATGGAAAGTTCATCAAAACCTTGTAAGGAGTTCATGCCGCCAATGCGAAACAGCTCATTCATGAGGTTTTGCTTGCCAAACAAGCTGCCACCCTCTGCGCCAAGTACTAACACCCAACGTTTGTGCAAAGGAACATAGCCTTTTATTTTCCCATATGTCCGGTATCGAATGGCAAGCAAATCAACATCCTCATAATAATGAGCGCTTGCATTAGGACTTTCAATAATCTTTCGCGTACCTACCGCAATATTCAAATTGAGGTCATACCCTTTGCGCGGGTTGTAAATAAAATCAAGTCTTCTAAAACGGAAAGCAAATCCGTACATCGATTTTCTATAATCGGAATAAGACAAAAAATCGGCATTTTCATACAAAGTTTTGTCCAAAATATTGGAGGTTTCAAAATCGAAATAGACACGGGCAGAATTATAGCCCCAAAATGAATAATTTAATCCAATAATATAGTTCATATTTAGATAGGTAGTATCTTTTTTGTCTAACATAAAAAGCCCGTCAACGCCAAACGGAGTACCGAAAAGGTAAGGAAAATTGGCTTTCAGTTCTAGGAACTGAGAAAAACGCTCGGTGGAACGCCATTGCAAATCAATACTTTCGCCAATAGTAAACAGATTGATCAAATGCAGATTCAATTCTCCCGAAACTGCAATTTTTCCGGTAAGATCACTTACCGGAACCAATCCGATATATCCGTCAAATTGATTTACACGCTTTTTATCTAAATAAAGATACAAAGAAGCCTTATCCTCAGTAAATTCTATATCGGAAGCTTGTGTTTCGGTAGCAAAAGGAATTTCTTGGATTAACCGTGGAATCTGTCTCACAATAGACTCATTGTAAGGTTTATTATTTTTAAAATTGAGATACGCTCGCAGATAACTTCTGGCTATTTTTAAATTTCCACGCACTGCAATGGTATCGAATGTGCAACGTAAATTTTTGTCAATCACAAGATTGGCAAACACGGTGTCGTTTCTTGTAAGAATACTGTCTAAATAAATGGATGCAAATGGAAAACCGTTGTTTTCTAAATAATTGAGCATTTTTTGAGTGAGTGTGTTGTAGTTTTGAATGGGAATTGTGTTGTTTGCCATGAGGCGGGCAATTCGGGCTTCTTGCAGGAATTTTACCATTTCGGGAGATACGGTGATATGGGTATTATAAACCGTGTCATTTTGTATGGGCGCTGTGTGCAACGCCCGTATATTATTTTTTCGTTGCGCACTAACATCATTAAATGCAAAAAAAAGTGCAAAAAAGATGAAGATTTGAACAAAAAACAGATTATCTTTCAAAGAAAAATATTTTTTATAATAAAACGTTTCTGAAACAAAATATTGCAAATTCAACACATGCCATGTAAAAAAAATGTGGATATTTGCAGGCTTTCTAATAAAATATAACCGATGTTACGAACTTATACTTGCGGAGAATTAACAATTAACCACATAAACCAACAAGTTACCCTTTGTGGCTGGGTGCAAAAAAACAGAAAATTAGGCGGAATGTTGTTCATTGATTTGCGCGACAGATATGGCATAACGCAATTGGTTTTTAATAGCGAATCGAATGCCGAACTGTGTAAAACCGCCGAACATTTCGGAAGAGAATGGGTCATTCAAGCGAAAGGCGTAGTTGCCGAACGTTACAACAAAAACAAAAATATTCCTACCGGCGATATTGAAATTTTGGTAGATGAAGTAACCGTTTTGAATAAATCGGAAGTGCCGCCGTTTACTATTGAAGATGAATCGGATGGCGGAGATGAACTGCGCATGAAGTACCGCTATTTGGATTTGCGCCGCAATCCGGTGAAAAATAACCTCGTTTTTCGTCATAATCTTGGAATTGAATTGCGGAACTATATGAGTAACATTGGTTTTTTAGAAATAGAAACGCCATTTTTGATAAAATCAACGCCGGAGGGCGCGCGCGATTTTATCGTGCCTTCGCGTATGAACCAAGGAGAGTTTTACGCACTGCCGCAATCGCCGCAAACATTTAAACAGTTGCTGATGATTTCGGGCTACGACCGTTATTTTCAAATTGTACGCTGCTTTAGAGATGAAGATTTGCGCGCCGACCGCCAACCCGAATTTACGCAAATTGACTGCGAAATGTCGTTCGTTGAGCAAGAAGATGTTTTACAAACATTTGAAGGGCTGATTAAATATATTCTGAAAAAAGTTAAAAACGTTGAGATTGAATCCATTCCGCGTATAACTTTTGATGATGCAATGCGTTTATACGGTTGCGACAAACCGGATATCCGTTTCGAAATGCAGTTTGTAGAACTAAATGACAGATTGAAACACCGTGAGTTTCCCGTTTTCAATAATGCGGAATTGGTGGTGGGCATCGTGGCAAAAGAATGCGCAAATTATACGCGTAAGCAATTAGATGCGCTGACCGATTTTGTAAAACGACCACAAATTGGTGCCGGAGGATTAGTGTATGTGCTTTGCCAACAAGATGGTACGTTTAAATCTTCAATAGATAAATTTTATGACCAAGAAGATTTAAAAGCAGTAGCAGAAAAATGTAATGCTGAAGCCGGAGATCTCATCCTGATTATGTCGGGAGAAATAGAAAAAGTACGCAAACAACTTTGTGAATTGCGTTTGGAAATGGGCAAACAGCTTGGATTGCGCAAAGCCGGGGAGTATAAACCATTGTGGGTAATTGATTTTCCATTATTGGAGTGGGATGAGGAAACGCAACGTTATTATGCCAAACATCACCCGTTTACTTCGCCTAAACCGGAACATATAACATTATTAGATACCGATCCTGGCGCCGTAAACGCCAATGCTTACGACTTGGTAATTAACGGCACAGAAATTGGCGGTGGCTCTATCCGTATCTTTAACAAAGAATTACAACAAAAAATGTTCTCTGTATTGGGATTTACACCCGAAGAAGCGCAACATCAATTCGGATTTTTGCTGAACGCATTCCAATACGGCTGTCCGCCGCATGGCGGCATTGCCTTCGGATTTGACAGATTGTGCGCTATTTTGTGCGACTCCGAATCTATTCGCGACTTTATCGCTTTCCCAAAAAACAATTCCGGACGCGATACTATGCTGGATGCGCCTTCGGTTGTGGCGCAAGCACAATTGGATGAATTGGGAATTAAATCTATATAAACTACCCCGCCCTTCGGGCACCCCTTCAAATTTTGAAGGGGATTACTCACCCTCTTAAACCTATACACCCTTACACCTATTAACCATTAATCACTAATCATTAAAAAATATGAATAACCAAAACGAACTTAACTCCTTCAGTGTCATTTTATTTGCTTGGAAATGGCGTAAACCGTTATTGATTGTTACGCTCTTAGCAGGCGTATTAGCATTTATTTTTTCATTGTTTATTCAGCCGATGTATCGGTCAACGGCAATTGTATTTGCTCCTCAATTTAATTCTTTTCTGGTTGATAATTTTGAGTTCAGAACCGATGTGAAGAGATATGGACATGAATACGAAACCGAGCAATTGCTTCAAATTCTAAATTCAAGAGATTTTAAAGATACGCTCGTTCGGCAGTTTAATTTGATTGACCATTTTGGCATTGATACGATGCACAGGCATTGGAAAAGCAGGCTATATAAAGAATTGGATAATATTACAATAAAAAGAACGCAGTTTGGAGGTATTGCTATTACCGTTTCTGATAGGAGCCCGCAAATGGCGGCAGCGCTCGCCAACGCCATGGTAAATAATTTGGACGCTTTTAAAAATAGAATAGAACAAGAGCGCGCACAAGCCGTTTGCGATCTTCTACAACGCCAAATTGATGAAGTAAATGCACAAATGATTATTGTGAACGATTCTGTTCAAAAACTTGCAAATGAAGGAATTTTTATTTTTGACTTACAGGTGGATCGCGTTATGCAGCAATATGCAACTGCTTTAGGACAAGGAAATGCGGCTGGAGTGCAACGCATTCAAAAAGAGATTGACAATATTGCCAAATGGGGACCCACAAGTGTGATTTTACGTGAAGAATTGATATACCTTGTAAGACGCGAAACATTATTAAAATCTTTACTTTGGAATGCTCAAATGAATGCAAGCGAATTAATGCCCTCAAAATTTGTGGTGGAAAGGGCAATTCCGATAGAAAAAAAAGTTTCCCCCAAGAAGTCAATCATTACGCTTTTTTCTGCAATAGCTGCATTTATTGTAACGTTTTTTGTGTTGTTAATCATTGAAAAAATAAAAACAAACTTGCCTACGTATAAAAAAGACGAGTAATGACGAAAAATCTTCAAAAATGGCTTGGAGTATCAGGTGGATTGCTTTTTATACTCATTAATTGTTGGGGTTTACATCGCGGTTATGATTTTATTCCGCTGATAAGCCTTGCTTTAGTTGGTTTGTATTTATTGTTTTTCAAGTTAGACATGCTGATGTATCTGATGGCTTTCATCGTTCCCTTGTCTATTCCTTTTGAAAATAGACAAATTAATGTAGGACTGTCCTTCCCGAGCGAAATCATAATGGTGTTGATTACGGGATTATTTTTCATACGCATTTTTTTAGACTTAAAAATGGATCGAAAAGTAATGACCCATCCTGTTACCATTACCATATTACTCTATTTGGGATGGATGCTTTTTACATGTTTTACCAGCGAAATGCCATTGGTTTCATTTAAATTTTTTCTTTCAACAATTTGGTTTATTGTACCATGCTATTTTATGCTGACTTGGTTGGCCAAAGAAGATATATCCAAGTGGGTAAAATTCATGAATTTCTATATGGCAGGTTTGGCAATTGTAATTTGCATTGCTACCGGAAAATTAGCGATGGCAGGGTTTCCTGAAAAGGGCGTGCACTGGATTATGAGCCCATACTACAACGACCATACGGCTTATGGCGCCGCAATTGCGCTGTTAATTCCTTTGCAAATAGGCTTTTTCTTTTTGCCCAATAGACCAAGTTATATGAAATTGCTTTATACAGCATCTGTGTGCCTGCTTTTCATCGGACTCTTCTTTTCGTTTTGTAGAGCAGCCTGGTTAAGCCTTATTGGCGTAATTGGTGTATTTTTTGCTTTAAAACTCAGAATTAAAATGAGTTGGATAATTGTTGGCATCGGGTTGATAACTTTTACTTTCTACAGTTTTTCAGATGAAATTTTATACCGGATGGGACGAAATTCGCAAGATTCATCTAACAGTTTTGCAGAACATATCCGGTCTATTAGCAATATATCTACCGATGCTTCCAACGTAGAACGCATAAATCGTTGGGTTTCCGCTTTTGGTATGATTGAGGAACGCCCTTGGGTGGGATGGGGACCCGGAACCTACCAATTTATATATGCTACATTTCAAAAACCTACTTATAAAACTATTATCACTACAAATTTTGGCGATGGCGGAAATGCGCATAGCGAGTTTATTGGTCCTACTGCTGAAACCGGTTTTATTGGCTTGGTAACGGTATTGGCAATTATGATCGCAACGCTTTATACGGGAATTAGAACTTATATCTCTGCACGGCGAAAAGATCTAAAAGTCATCTCTTTATCGGCTACTTTAGCTCTTATTTCTTATTATATACACGGCATCATGAATAATTTCTTGGATACCGACAAGCTTTCGCTGCCGTTTTGGGCGTGCGTGGCAGTTATTGTCATGGTTGATCTTATGAACAAGAAAGAGCAACAAGCTGTAGCCAATTGCGATACAACAGATGGCTGTGATCGCGCCATTGCGCCATAATCCCTTTATTCATATCATTATCAATGTAGTAATTCTCAGGCATTTTAATGGGAATGCCCTTGGCAATATCTCTTCTATATTCTTTATCAATAGAATCGTCGTCATATTCATTATGACCGTTTACATAAATTTCTCTATAATCATTTGAAGCGATGATATGTATGCCTGATGCTGCACATTTTGCAATAATTTTCAATGCTGAAACTGCATTAATATCTTCTTCTTTGGTGTAAAAATATCTGGATTGTGGTCCCCAAAAGAGATTACCTACCTCGTGCATTAATGGACTATCCGTATCTATTTCATTTTCATAAATCCCCGATATTTTTTCTTCGGTTATAAATTTAGGAATTCCGTAGTAATGAAACAGGGCAGCGGGCGCCGCCCAGCAAACAAACATCGTGGAAAACACGTTTGTACGAGCAAAATCTAAAATTCCCTTAAACTCTTCCCAATAATCTACTTCTTCAAAAGGTAATTTTTCTACCGGTGCACCTGTAATGACCATCGCATCATAAAAACGATCTTTAATATCCGAAAAAAGGATATATTTCTTTTCAAGATATTCAAGGCTTGTATTTTTGCTTTCGTGATGCGTTCTAATCCAATCAATTTCAACAGATTTCGGAGCGTTTGCCAATGCCTGAATCCATTGATTTTCGGTTTCTTCCTTATTGGGCATTAGATTTACTATGGCAATTTTCATTAAGATATATTGTCGTGTTATAGCAGTTGAACAACAACACAAAATAATAAAAAAAACATATAGTTTTGTAGCGCACTAAATTTATTGAATTATGCTTGATTTTACCTCCAGAGATTTAGCTTTTATGGCACAACGCGGTAGCGATCCCAAACACGTAGAAAAACAGTTCGCGTTTTTTAAAACAGGCTTCGATTTTGCAAATATTAACAGAAATGTTTCTATTGGTGATGGCATTGTTAAGTTTACTGACCTCGAAGTAGAACATTGGCTCAGTATGTATGAGTTACTGGCGCAAAAGAAAGAGATGGTGAAGTTTGTGCCGGCTTCCGGCGCCGCCTCAAGAATGTTTAAAGATTTGTACGAGGCAGTACACCCGGAGACTACTTCGTTGAGCGACAAGGCAAAGCACTATTTGGAAAATATCAAAGATTTTGCATTTTTTAACGATCTGAAAGAACACATTGAAAAAACCGTAGATTCGTTTGAAGAAGTAGTGAAAGATGTAAAGTCTAAAATCCCGTTCGAATATCTGTTAGGCGAGAAGGGATTAAATTACGGGAATCTTCCCAAAGGACTATTAAAATTTCATAAATACGACGATGAATCTCGCACCGCTTTGGAGGAACATTTAGTAGAATCGGCAATCTATGCCCGAAGCGGCGATGGCATTTGCAGGTTGCATTTTACCGTTTCTCCCGATCACTTAGATAAATTTGACGAATTGGTGGCGCAAGTGAAAGAGAAGTATGAAGAAAGATTTGGAGTTACCTATCATATAACCTATTCTATACAAGAGCCTTCTACTGACACTTTGGCAGCAGAATTGGATAATACGCCGTTTCGGGATAAAGCAGGTAATTTGCTGTTTCGTCCGGGCGGGCACGGCGCATTAATCAACAACTTAAACCACATTCACGCCGACTTAGTATTTGTAAAAAACATTGATAACGTGATTACTGAAGATAAATTGGAATCCACCATCGTATATAAAAAAGCATTGGCGGGTTATTTGCTTCATTTGCAAGTAAAGAGTTTTGAATATCAAAAGCGGTTGAGTGGTGAGCGGTTGGCGGTGAGCGGTGGTGATTTGCAGGAGATTATTGAGTTTGCGAAAGTTAAGTTAATGATTCAGTTTGATTGTGAAAATCCGACACAGGAAGAAGTGCTAAAAAAATTGCATCGCCCGATGCGTATTTGTGGGGTAGTGAAAAACGAAGGTGAACCCGGCGGTGGTCCGTTTTGGGTAACCAATCGCAAAGGAGAAACCTCGCTGCAAATTGTAGAATCTTCGCAAATTGATATGAACAATCCTGTGCAAAAGGCGTTTTTAACCTCTGCCTCACATTTTAATCCGGTGGATATGTTTTGCTGTTATAAAGATATGAAAGGCAAATTTTTCGATCTTAATAAGTATGTAGATGCTTATACCGGTTTCATTTCGGAAAAATCTTATGAAGGAAGAACCTTAAAGGCAATGGAATTACCCGGGCTTTGGAACGGCGCCATGGCAGATTGGATTACTATTTTTGTAGAAGTGCCGTTGAGTACGTTTAATCCGGTGAAGACGGTGTTTGATCTTTTGAAACGGTAAACGGCAGGCAGTGTGAGGTATTTGTGATTTTTAACTTACCATTCGTTACGGAGTAAATCTCCAAAAGTCTTTTTGTGAAATCAAATTAGGCACTATACCCTTATAACCTGTGCCCACATATCCCTTTTCCCCGATTGAAAATCCAACTAGTGAGGATCCACCGATACCCGGATAACTTTCTCTTAACATCCAAATATCTAAGTCAGGTGAATATTCCCAAAAATCATAAGTAGATTCACTTACATAACTCTTTCTTCCAAGCCCAACATATCCTTTATCCCCTATAGAAAAACCAACTGCTCCCGCTCTTTTTTCTCCGGCAAAATACGCTTTTTGTGTCCAATTATCAGAAGAGGGATTATATTCCCAAAAATCTCCAAGATAGCCATAGGAACCTCGCCCCATTCCCACATATCCCTTATTCCCAATAGAAAATCCAACAGAATGGTCTCTTCCTTCCCTGGGACCTTGCCATTCTCCTGTAGGCAGGTTTTCTTTTCGCAGCCATGAATTTGACTCAGGATTGTATTCCCAAAAATCTCTAAAACTTAAACCTCTGGTAGAACCGGTTCCAATATATCCTTTACTGCCAATGGAAAATCCAACGGCGCCCAATCGTTTATCTCCTCCAAAATCTGCTTTTTGTATCCATTCATTAGTAACCGGATTATACTCCCAAAAATCGTTCAAACCGATTGGGTACAGAGGATGTTCAACGAATTCAAAAAAACCTGTCCCAACGTATCCTTTGTTTCCTATAGAAAAGCCAACAGCTGAAGTCCTTTTGCCACCGCCAAAGTCTGCTTTTTGTGTCCAAGTATTTGTAGAAGGATCATATTCCCAAAAATCTTTATAAAAATCAGGTAAATTATAAGGGTGAGAAATTCCTGTTCCAACATAACCCTTATCTCCAATAGAGAAGCCAACAGCCCCATCTCTGATGCCGCCAAAAAAATCTGCCATTTGTGTCCAGGTGCCGGGGGTGCCGGTAGTAGTAAAACGGTTTACTTTGCCATATACAACAGTATTCTCTTTTTGTATAAAAGTACGCCAATAATAGGTGGTTTTTTCTTTTAAGCTTTCAATGTTTACATAATAAGCGTCTTCAGAAGAATTGTAAAAAGCATGCTTTACACTGTCAGCAAATGATGGAGAGGAGGAGTTATTTTCGGAAAAGCAAACTCCTATAAGGTCTATATCTTTAGAATAGATAGACAACTTTAATGTAGCGTAACTATGTCCTAAGGTGTAAACCTCGCCATCGTTAATTCTGCCTACTACCTCTTCTTCTTTGGTAATTTTATGGCAGCAGTAAAAAAGTATGACGCAGCTTATGAGTAAAAATAATTTATGTTTCATGGATTTTCAAGAGTAAAATTTTACAAAAAATGTCGAGCGCAAAATATAAAAAATAAATAAGATTTTTCGTAGCACCTCATTTTTTTATCAATGAACCAGGGTAAAATCATTAAAATTATTTGGGCGTTCCGGCTTCCCACCGCACACGTTCGGCGGCGGTTCTACCGCCGTCGCGTTATCTGCCCACCCACGCCGTCGGGCTTTCCGCTATACTCCTCGCCTTGCGTGCTTCGTAGAGACGCATAATTATGCGTCTCTACTGCCGTGCTTCGTGGATACTACAGGCTGCGGGGTGCCGCTGCAATCCCTAACGCAGGCAGGCAGCCTACTCTCCGGAATTTTCAAAAATGGAACAATTAATCGGAGTGCTAAAAGCGCGCAATATGTCAGTCCACGGCTGCGCCTAGTCATGTTCGGAAGATTTATAAGAAGTTGTTATATAGGCTAAAAGACTAACGTTTCGCTTATCCGCGATAAGCGAACAAACCAAAATTCCTTTTCCACTTGTGGAAAAGGTGGCAGATGGCGGCGCTTCGACTTCGCTCAGCGCCCGACATTGTGCGCCGCCGTATGACGGAAAAGGTATATCAAAAATAATTCCTTGTAAAAAAATCAAACACTATATTCCTGAATAATAAAATCCCTTAAGCAATCCAACACCCATGAAAGATTGTTCCTTACAGCCATATCAGATACTTTAAAAACATTTAGTCCCAATGATTTAAAAAAATCTTCTCTTTTATGATCATACTCCTCTTTGTAGTCATGAGATGAACCATCAATTTCAATGACTAAGCTTAATGAAGGTACGTAAAAATCAACAATATAATTGCCAATAATTTTTTGGCGATTAAAATTAATTCCATAAAACTTTCCTTTATGTACCTGCTTCCAAAACAGCACTTCGGATAAAATTCCTGCATGTCTGTTTTTTTTAGAAAAATGGATTAAATTTCTGTTCTTAGGAAGATTATTTGTAAATCTCGGTTTAATAATTTTGCTTTCAATGATCATCATAATAGTTATTTGAGTAAATTGTAGTGAAACTCAATAACGGTGAAATGTATTCAATGTTTCCTTACAAGGAATTATTTTTGATATGCCTTTTCCGTCATACGGCGGCGAGCCTGTTTCGAGCATAGCGAGAAATCCCGTTCCGCCGCCGTCTGCCACCTTTTCCACAAGTGGAAAAGGAATTTTGGTTTGTTCGCTTATCGCGGATAAGCGAAATTTTAGCCTTTTAGCCTATATAGCAACTTCTTATAAATCTTCCGAACATGATCGGGCAGTGCCGTGGGTAAAGGAAACGGCCATCTAAACCATGCGCGCTTTCAGCGCTTCAGGAATAAATTGTTTATTCATCACGTGATTGCCATTGAATGGAGAGTAGGCTGCCCACCTGCGTTAGGGATTGCAGCGGCACCCCGAAGCCTGTAGTATCCACGAAGCACGGCAGTAGAGACGCATAATTATGCGTCTCTACGAAGCACGCAAGGCGAGGAGTATAGCGGAAAGCCCGACGGCGTGCGTTGGCAGATAGAACGACGACGGTAGAACCGTCGCCGAACGTGTGCGGTGGGAAGCCGGAACGCC